>JBKOWV010000105.1:0-3349 GCA_046724585.1 Verrucomicrobiota bacterium | reverse complement strand
GATCAACGACGGAATCGTTTCCGACTCGGACGTTTCGCGCACGCTCGCCGCGCAGGCGCAGATGGATTGGATCGACATTTCCTCCATTGTGATTCCGCCGCAGGTTATCAATCAAATCCGCGCGGACGAAGCACGCCGGTTCAAAGTGATCCCGGTAGCATTCGGTGAAACCGGCCTGGTCGTGGCTGTGGGCGACCCGCTCGACATCGATACGATCGACAGTCTGAGTTTTCTGCTTCAACGCGAGTTGGAACTCGTTTGCACGAGCCCGAAAAAAATTCGCGAAGCGCTGATCAAATATTACGGCACGGCGGAGGAAGCTGCCGACGTCCTCCAGGAGAGAATTGGGGAGGATATTGATTTGGGCCTGGAAATCGGTGATGGCGCCGAGGCTGCAGGCGTAGATGAGGCCGAAGCGCCAATTATTCGCCTAGTGTCAATGCTCCTAATTGAGGCCCATCGTGCGGGCGCGAGCGACATTCATCTGGAGCCGCTCGATAAAAAATTCCGCGTTCGGTTTCGGATTGACGGTGTATTGCAGGAAATGCAAGCGCCTCCCAAGCGTTTGCAATCGGCCATTATCAGCCGGCTCAAGATCATGACTGGTTCGATGAGCATCGCAGAGAAGCGTTTGCCGCAAGACGGGCGCATCCAGGTCAAAATCAAGAAAAAGCCGATCGATCTTCGCGTCTCGACCATCCCAACCAACCATGGCGAGAGCATGGTCATGCGCGTGCTGGATAAGTCCAGCTTGAAGCTTGGTCTGCCGGAGCTTGGATTTTTTTCCGACGATCAGGAAATTTTCGAGCGGCTGATCAAACTGCCGGACGGCATTCTGCTTGTCACCGGCCCGACTGGCTCCGGCAAGACGACCACGCTTTATTCCTGTCTTAATTGCGTCAACAAACCAGACCGCAAGATCATTACCGTAGAAGAGCCGATCGAATATCAGATGACCGGCATCAATCAGGTACCTGTGAACCCGGAGATTGGCATGACCTTTCCGGCCGCTTTACGCTCTATTCTGCGTCAGGCGCCGAACATCATCATGATTGGCGAGATTCGCGACCTCGAAACTGCGAGTATTGCCACGAATGCCAGCCTGACCGGGCATCTTGTTTTCAGCACTTTGCACACCAACGATGCTCCTTCTGCCGTTGCCCGTTTGATTGATATCGGGGTTCAGCCGTTCCTGGTTGCGTCCTCTGTGCGTGCGATCATGGCGCAAAGGCTTGTCCGGCGTCTGTGCAACAACTGCAAACAACCGGGGGAACTGACCGAGACGGAATCGCGCGCACTGCGGATCGAACCCGGGCAACTCCAGGAAACACAGGTAATGAAGCCCGTGGGCTGCGACCAATGCCGTCAAATCGGTTACAAGGGACGAATGGGCATATTTGAGATTTTTGTGATCGACGATGAGGTGCGCCATATGATCAACAAGCGCAGCTCGACTTTGATGCTGCGGCAGCGGGCCCGGGAACTGGGCATGCGGACGCTGCGTGAAGATGGCGTGCGCAAGGTCCTGGCCGGCCAGACCTCTGCCGAAGAAGTCATTTCCATTACGATAGGGGACGTGAGCTAAGCCATTTAACGATTTAACGCTTCAACGGATCCATGAATAACCAAAAGCTTGCCGAGTTTTTCGTTGAGCAGCATGTCTTGCAGCCGTCGCAGGTGGAAGACGTGCTGAGCGAGGCCGCGTTGAACGGAAAATCGATTGAGCAAGCGATGGTCGATGGCGGCTTCGTCGATGAGCTCGGCTTTTACCAAACAATTGCCAATGGGCTTGGCCTCGACTTTATCGATCTAACCCAGCGCGAAATCGCGCCGGAAATCTTGCGTTTTATTCCAAGCGGCCTGGCGCGGCTTCACGGCGCGCTTCCCATCGAAATGAGCGGCACCGCATTGCGCGTCGCACTGGTGAATCCGCTCGACCACCGAGCGCCAGAGGATCTCCGCTTTGCGCTCGGCAAAGACATTCACGTGGTCGTTTCGCCGCCAGATCAAATCGAAGATCTGATCAAGCGGCATTACGGCACCGACACGACGAGCATGGAGGAAGTTCTCAAGCAGCTCGGCGAAGTTGGGGAGCTTCTGCAATTGCGCGAGGGGGATGGCGAGGCCGCGGTTGAAGCCGAGGCAAATGCAACCCCGATCATTCGGTTTGTCGATCTGATCCTCTACCAGGCGATCCAGGACCGGGCGAGCGATATTCACTTCGAGCCCTTCGAAAACGAATTCAAAATCCGCTATCGCGTCGATGGCGCGCTTTACGAAATGGCGCCGCCGCCCCGTCATCTTGCCCTGCCGGTGATCTCGCGGGTGAAAGTGATGGCAAATATGGATATCGCAGAGAGACGATTGCCCCAGGACGGTCGCATCCAAAAAAATATTGCCGGGCGCAGTGTCGACCTTCGAGTTTCAACTTTGCCGACACAATTTGGTGAGAGCCTCGTGCTCCGCGTGCTCGATCGCAGCATTGTGAATCTCGATCTCGAAGCGCTGGGGATGCCTGATTACATCTACAGTTATCTTCTCGAGGTCATCGATCGCCCAAACGGCATCTTTATCGCGACCGGGCCGACCGGTTCTGGAAAGACGACCACGCTTTATTCGTGTCTGCGCAAGATCAACACCATCGATTCGAAGCTGCTGACCGCGGAAGAACCGGTCGAATATGATCTTGAAGGAATTGTGCAGGTGCCCGTGAACGAAGCCATCGGCCTGACATTTGCGCGCGTCTTGCGTTCGTTCCTGCGGCAGGACCCGGATCGCATTATGGTGGGGGAGACACGCGATCTGGAAACGGCGCAGATTGCCATTCAGGCGTCTTTGACCGGGCATCTCGTCTTTACCACCCTGCACACCAACGATGCCCCTGGCGCGATCACGCGGCTAATCGACATGGGTGTGGAACCGTTTCTCATTTCATCCACCCTCGAGGCCATCCTCGGTCAGCGTTTGCTGCGCAGCATTTGTCGCCACTGCCGTACGGCCTATCAGCCTAATGATACCTTGCTTGAGGAACTCGGGATTTCGCGGCGAGACATTGGCGAAAACCAATTCTTTTACGGCAAGGGATGTGACGCATGCAACAACACCGGCTACAAGGGACGAAAAGGGATTTACGAGCTTCTGAAAGTTACTGATCCGATCCGCGAATTGATCAATGAGCGTGCGCCAACCGTCACCTTGAAACAAAAGGCGATTGAGCTCGGAATGATCACCCTTCGCCAGGATGGTTTGCGCAGCATTTTCGCGGGTGATACCACGATCGAGGAAGTACTAAAATACACCTGATGAATTTAACGGTTAAACGATTTAACGATTGAAATGGACGTGAACA
>JBKOWV010000185.1:0-8543 GCA_046724585.1 Verrucomicrobiota bacterium | reverse complement strand
CGCGCGAAACTTTTCAGAACCAGCCCGGCGCCGATGAGCAGAGTGAGCGTTAGCGCGATCTGGCCAATGACGAGCCAATCGCGCGTGCGACGAGCGGATGGCGCGTCTCCGCTGCCGCGCGATCCGGCCTTCAACGCAAGTTGCAAATCGGTGTGCGACGCTTGCCAAGCCGGCCACAAGCCGAACAACACACTGCTAAGCGTCGCGAGAACAAAGGCAAAGCCAAGTACGCGAAAATCGAAGTAGATTTCGTGAAACCGGGAAACGCCTTGCGGACTCCAGGTCACGAGCGCGTCACGCACCCAGATCGCGCTAAAAATTCCAAGCACTCCCCCGAGCACCGCGACAAGAAAACTTTCGAGGAGAAGCTGACGGATAATTTGACCGCGACTGGCGCCAACAGCCGCGCGGATGGCGAATTCTCTCGCGCGCGCCGCCCCGCGAGCGGCGAACAAGTTAGCTAGATTCGCGCAGGCGATCAGCAACACCATTCCAACGGCGCCAAGAAGGAGGACCAGATTTGTCCGATATTTCCCGACCAGATTTTCCAGGAGCGGCTTAACGACAACGCCAATGTTTCTGTTTGAGTCCGGGTAGGTTTTTTCCAGGCGCGCAGCAATGGTTTTCATCTCGTTGCGCGCTTGTTCGATCGACACGCCGGGCTTCAATCGTCCCCAAACATATAACATTGGGTGAAAGGCTCGCTCCTGCCATACGCCGCTGTTGATGCGTTTCATGATTGAAAACCACGCATCGGTGTCCTGCGGCGCCGTCATTTCCGCCGGCATGACACCAACTACGGTGAAACTCTGGTCGTGAAACTTGACCGCGCGACCCAGCACCTCAGGATCGCGATTGAATACACGCTGCCAAAGGCGATCGCTGATGATAACAGCTTGTGGACCACCGGCTTTTTCTTCCTCCTCGCTAAAGGTGCGGCCCAGTTGCGGGGACAAGCCGATCACCTTGAAGAAATTGTCGCTCACGAAGGCCGATGAGACGCGCTCCGCTTCGCGTCCCGGAATGCCGCTGAGGTTACGCGATTCACGACGAGTGACCGCGAGATGTTCGAAAACCGTGTTGTCGCGTTTCCAGTCGAGATAATTCGGACACGAGACTGAGATCTCGTCGCCCCGAACATTATCGCGTTCATTCAAAAACATGATGCGATCGGCATTCGGGAAAGGAAGCGGTCGCAGTAGGACCGCGTTGATCACACTAAAGATGGCGGTGTTTGCACCGATGCCGAGGGCGAGCGTGAGCACTGCAATCGCAGTGAACGCCGGCTGTTTCACCAGCATGCGCGTGGCGTAACGAAGATCTTGAAGCAAAGCGCCCATCTCTCTGCGAAAGAGATTAGCTTGGCCGTGTTTCGATCACGCCAGCGGACGCGTTCGTCACCCGGTCGAGCGGGAACGCGACCGATTGATGCGCAAACTGCCAGATCGAAAACGCTGCGCTGAGGATGAAGAGGGCGTAGACCACTATCTCCAGCACGTTGCGCTTTTTCTCTTCCGAACGAACCAACAGAGCGTAGGTGGATTCAAAGTTTTGCATAAGGTTTGGATTGATTGATGCCAGTGCTTATGCAACGTCCGTGCCAAGATTCTGATTATCAATCTAAGTCGCTGGCAATGAGGAGATTGAGATTTGTTCGGATTAGAACGGCGACGTGCCAATGTTCCGCGCATGGGAACGAACGGTTCCGTTTTTGGGACGGCAAACCCAGACTACTACTACTTGTCCGATCTTATTTTGAGCTAATGAAGCTCAGCGCTCATTGCGCCGCGGCCGCCCTGGCGAGAGCCCGCTGATTACAGTCGGCGCGCAACGCTTTCATCTCAGCGCGGAGCACGACCATTCGCGACCCGACGCCTTTATATTTTTTTGTGATTCCGGTCACCGTCCGGTTGACTGCTCCCTGGTTAACAAGACCCTGAAGCTTTTCATAGGTCCGCAAGCGCAGCATCTCTTCGCCGCCGCTGGCTGCGTTGCGCTCCCGCAGATTGAGCAGGACGATTTCGAATAACGGCTTGAATTCGAACGAGGCCTTGGAAGAAAGGACGGCCACCAGTTCTTCGGTAATGTTGTCGGGCGCACGACGGCTGAACGAGACCCCAGGTCGCTTAGACATCGGAGACTATAGCACGGATCTGGAAAATGGCGACTGAGGACCCGCTGAGGCGACAAGCGACGCTGGACGAGGTCAGAAGCAAGAATGAAGAAGTCAGAATTACGTGTCCCTGCTTCTTGCTAGCGTCTGGCGGAGGCTACTTTTTTCGAGTGTAGTTGATCTCCATCGTCTTCACTTCTCGCCCACCACGATCTTCGTACCACTCGAAGCTATGATGATCTTTATCGACGATCTTGATCACTTCGCGGATTTTCTGCTTCATCCCAGGAATAAACTCGCCTTCGGCGTTGTAGGTGAATGTCTTCGCCGCGGGATCGTAAGTGCCTTCCGACATCATTATGCCGGTACCCATGTTGTCGATCCACGAGGATACGAATTTTTGCTTCACGTTGTCGTAAGCGTCGATGCCCATCCCTTTAAAGGTCACGTCTTTCTTTTTGCCGTCGGGGCCGGGCATCTGCATTTTGCCGCTGACGTCCAAGACAGAGTAGCGCCCGTCCATTATCGACTTTCTTACCGCCGTGCCTTTTGATTCTTCCGGCTTCGCGTTCGGGTCGGGGTTCATCCAGAACTTAACGGTGTATGTCCAGGTGCCCGCCAAATCCGCCAGCAACTTTTGGTTTTCGCCGGGTTTCGAGAGCTCCACCATTTGAGTCATCATTTTCTGCATGTCCTCTGCGGTGGGCTGTCCAGGGGGTGATGCGGCTGGGCTGGTCGCGGCAGCCGGTGAACTGGCCGGCGTCTGCGCGAATGATGGGGTGACGGCCAGTATTGAGCAAAAAAGAATCGCTAAAGAGAAAGAAGTTTTCATAGTGGAAGTCTTTCAAGATGCCACGTGGAGTCAAGCGGGTTTACGAACCGGTTGATAAAAATAGACAACCGAAAACGAATAATTCGCGCGAGCGGTATGCGTTTACCAGTCGAGAACTTTCGCGAAGATCCCGCCTCGCTAAAGCTACGGCGCGGCAGGCAGCGGCTACCAACCCAAGACTTTGGCAAACACCAAAGGAGCTACGATGGTGGCGTCGGACTCGATCATGTATTTCGGCGTGTCGACGCTCAGTTTGCCCCAGGTGATTTTCTCGTTGGGCACGGCGCCGGAATACGACCCGAAGCTGGTGGTGGAATCACTGATCTGGCAGAAATAACCCCACTCGGGAACAGGCGTGCGGACCACGTCCTGATTAAGCATGGGCACAACGCAAATCGGGAAGTCACCGGCGATGCCGCCACCGATCTGAAAGAAGCCGATGGAAGACTCCCGTGATACGCGGCCGTACCATTCCGCCAGCTCGATCATGTATTCGATCCCAGAGCGCGCCGTATGCACGTCGGTGATTGCTCCCGTGATGCAGCGCGCGGCGTAAATGTTTCCGAGAGTCGAGTCTTCCCAGCCGGGAACAAATAACGGAAGGTCCTTCTGCGCGGCGGCCATTACCCAACTGTCGGCAGGGTCGATTTCATAGAATTTCTTGAGCCGGCATTCCCTTAGGATCTTGAAAAGAAATTCGTGCGGAAAAAAATACTCCTTTTCCCGGGCGGCGGCGACCCACTCGTCTATGACCACTCTTTCAATTCGTCGGATCGCTTCCTCTTCCGGAATGCAGGTGTCAGTCACCCGATTCAAATGACGAGCGAGCAGCTCTTTCTCCTGCTGCGAGCTTAACTCCCGATAATTCGGAATGCGTTCGTACTTGCTGCGCGCGACGAGATTGAAGAGGTCTTCCTCCAAGTTCGCGCCGGTGCAGGTGATGGCGTGGACTTTATCCTGGCGAATCATTTCAGCGAGCGAGATGCCCAATTCGCCCGTGCTCATCGCGCCGGCGAGCGTGATCATCATTTTTCCCCCGCGATCCAGATGCGCGATGTAGGCGTCGGCAGCGTCTTTGAGGACGGCCGCATTGAAGTGTCGATAATGGCGGTCAATGAACTGGCTGATGCTGCCTGCCTTCACGCGATCCACTTTTGTGATTTGTTTGTTCATTGTCGATTCACAAAAGATTTATAATGCGGCGACCGTCAATTGAGCACGCATTTTTTTTGGCGCGGCCACAAGTTCTATGGCAGCGAAGCAATAATCCGGGCGGCCAACGGTTCGGGCGTTATTCCGAGGACGAGAACGAGCAGAGCAAGCAGCGTTAACGAGATTCGCGACAGTAAATCGACTTTGACAACTGATGTTTGGATCGCTGCTTCATCAACGAAAATTACTTTCAGCACGATGAGGTAGTAGTAGAGCGAAATCAGGCTGCCAAAGAGCGCCAGCGCGACGAGCCAAAGCAGGCCGTGATTTCCGCCGGCATCCAAAGTGACGCTGAACAGGTAGAATTTGCCGAAAAATCCGGCCAACGGTGGGATGCCAGCCAGCGATAATATGAAGATCGACATGCATCCGGCGAGCAAGGGTGAACGCGACCAAAGCCCGGCAAAATTTTGAAAATCGTCGCCCCCGGTTTGGCGGCGGACCAGCGCGACGACGCCGAACGCACCGACGAGTGTGACAGCGTAGATGGTTGTGTAGAAGAGCGTCGCAGAGAACCCAGCGCGCCCGCCGGCGACAAGTCCAAGCAATGTGTAACCAGCGTGCGCGACAGCGGAATAGGCAAGCAGACGGCGCACGCTGGTCTGGGCGAGCGCGACGAGATTACCAACCAGGATCGACAATGCGGCCAGCGCAGCGAGCACGGGCGACCAGCCGGCCACCATTGCGTGCCAGTCTGCGCTGCCGCGCAGGGGCGCGAAGCCAACCAACACAATTTTTCCAAGCACCACGAACGAGGCGACCTTCGAGCCCGAAGCGATAAATGCCGCGCTCGGAACGGGCGCCCCTTGGTAAGCATCGGGCGCCCAGAGGTGGAATGGCGCAGCGGCGATTTTGAAGGCGAACCCGATCAGAGTCATCACGATGCCGACAGCGAGCAGCGGTTGGATGGGCCCGGAGCTCAGTTTCTGCCCGATCGCAGCCAGGCTGGTTGTTCCCGACATGCCGTAAATGAAGCTGATCCCAAAAAGCGTGAACGCGCTCGCCGTGCTGCCGAACAGGAAATATTTCAGGCCCGCTTCGGCGGAGCGGACGTCGGTTTTGTCGAACGCCGCCATGACATAAAGCGAGAGGCCGGTGAGCTCGAGGCCGATGAAGATCATGAGCAGTTCTTCGCTGCCGACGAGCAACATGAGTCCGATCGTGGCAAGGAGAAGCATGGCGAGATACTCGCCGGGATTGCGCGAGGGGCGGTCGTTGCGCGCAAGGAACACAGTGAAAAGGGCGAGCGCGAGACAGACAATCTTAAATAACGACGTTAGCGGCGTGATCACGAGCATCCCACCGAACAGGGTTGCGTTCTGCGGCAATATGAGCACCGCGCCGATTGCGATTGCGAGTCCGAACGTGGCGATTGCCGAGCAAACCCCGGATGCGCGTTCGGTTGTCAGGCCGAGGGCAAGAACTGCAAGCGCCGTCAGGACAACGATCCCTTCGGGTGCCGCAAGTTTGAGCAATTCCAAATAACTCATTTCAAGAACCTCATCGCTTCAACGGCCGGCATAATGCGATCCAGCAACAGTTTGGGATAAAGTCCGACAGCGAGCGTTGCGAACATGAGGAGACCGGCACCCAATTTTTCTGCTACGCTGATTTCTTGTTGCTCGCTCCAATCCGAATCGAGCGGCACGCGGCCTTGTTGGATCAAGACTTCACCGAAAAATGATTTCTTGAGAGCGCGCAGGGTGAAGGCAGCCACAAGCACCATCCCGACGCCGGTAATCCACACCGCGATGGGAAAAGTTTTCCACGCGCCGATCAGGATGGTGATTTCAGCGGCGAACCCGCTGAACCCGGGAATCCCCATCGACGCAGCCGATGCGATGACAAAGCTGAAGGCAGCGAACGGCAGCGCGCGGCTGAGATTCATTCCAGAGAGCGAGTCCAACTCGCGGGTGTGGGTGCGGCGATAGAGCATCCGTCCAGCGACGGCAAAGAGCAGGGCTGCGATCACGCCGTGCGAAAACATTTGCAGCACTGCGCCGGAGACGCCGAGGGCGTTGGCGGTCGCCAGCCCGAGCAGCACGAAGCCCATGTGGCTGACGCTCGAGTAGCCAATGACGAATTTGAGATCGCTTTGGCGCAGCGCCACTGCCGCAGCGTAAAGAATTCCGATAACGGCTAGAAGAGCGATCCAATTACTCCACGCGTGGAAACCCTGCGGAAAAAGATTCATGGCAACGCGCAGTCCGCCGTAAGCGCCGAGTTTCATTACAATGCCGGCGAGCAACATTGAACCTGCCGTCGGCGCGGCGACGTGACCGGTCGGCGCCCAGGTGTGCAGCGGCCAGACGCCTGCAAGCACGGCAAACCCGAGAAACAACACCGGAAATGCCCAGAATTGCAGTTGCGGCGCGAACTGGAATTGCGCGAGCTGGTTCAGATCCAGCGAGCCAGCCGTTACATAAGCGGCAAGAATACCGATGAAGACGAGCGCACCGCCGAAGAAGGAATAAAGCGTCAGCTTCATCGCGCCGTATTCCTTGTTGGTCGATCCAAAGATCGCGATGAGAAAATATTTAGGAACGATCACGAGCTCATAGAACACGAAGAGCAAAAACAGATCGGTGCTGAGGAAGACGCCATACGAACCAGCGACAACAAGCAACAACCAGAAGAAAAATTCGTTCTGGCGATGTTCGACATCCCACGAAAAAAGCACCGTGCTCACCGCGACGATGCCGGTGACGAGAGTCATCGCCAGACTAATGCCGTCGACCGCGAGATGATAATTCATCCTGAGCGCCGCCACCCATGGAATGCGCACGATTGTGGTGAAATGCGCGAGATCCGCAATCGGCGTTTGGAATAACGCGATGAGACTGATTGCGAATCCCCCGACAGTAGTTAAGAGCGCGAGCCAGCGCGAAAACGCGCGCGGCAGAAACAGCAACAGAACCACGCCGGCAAACGTGATGTAAATGGTCCACGCCATCATACGGTTGCCGGCTGGAGGGAGCGGTAGAATCCGGCAATCGCCAGAAGTGATACTGGGAAAGAGATGACGAGCCCGATGCCGAGGAGAGCCATCCCGGCGATATTGAGGAGAAAAGCAATGAGGAACAAAGCGCCGAGGGATGCCGAATTGCCATGCGCCAGCGCGGCAGCTTTTCGCAGGGCCAGCACAGCGGACGCTGATGTGTCGGTAATGACCTGTGCAAACAGGCAATACTGGACTGCGAGGTAAATTCCCGGCACAATGAGGAGAACGAGACCGCCACCTATGGCCAGGCAGTAAATGGCGAGGGCGAGCAGATATGCGGGCCCGCGCTCAAGCGATCCGAACAGATCGCCGACACGCGGATTTTCACCATCAACGCTTTTCAGCGCCATCACATGCAGTCCGACCAGCATGCCCGCGAACAAAAACAGCCAGGCAAGATGAAGCACCGAACAGACGGCCAACCCCAGTCGATGCAAGAATACGACTGCAACCTCAAGAATGATCCATGAGACAAAAAGAAGAAGCATCGAGATGACGAAAACGCTGGCGTGCGATTTGAACAGCCGCCAGCCCGTCTCAAAATGGGATCTGACTCGATCAGGCATGCCGAAACGAAACTTTCCGTGTCCGGTAATGCGCTGCCTTTTCGCGCACGTGGAATCCAATTTCGCGATGAGGTTTTTCCGGCGGCGCCATCAATTGCCGGATTGCTTCGAGAATTGCACTGATCTCTTCGTCATGTGTTCCGACTCGCCGCTCGAGCTCTTCAAATTTCTTTGCCAACTCCCGATTTGTTTCGAGCGTCTCCCGTAGTTTCACGAATGCGCGCATGATCGCGATATTCACTGTTACAGCGCGTTCACTATTCAGAACGCTCGACAACATCGCCACGCCCTGTTCCGTAAATGCATAGGGTCGGCTTCGCAGCTCTCGGTGCTTGAGGGAACCGGTCACAAATTGTGACCGGTTCTTCGGAAGTCGTTTATCGCCAACATCTTGAGAACTTGAAATCTCAAGTTGTGATTTCAAATTGCCTGTTTCTCCGGCGCTAAGTTGAAACATGAAATCATCGGGAAATCGACCACGATTGCGCTTAACCGCCTGATTCAAAACCTTAGTCGCGACACCATACAAAGCTGCCAGGTCGAAATCGACCATGACCTTCTGTCCGCGAAACAAGTGAATCCTTTGGGCGATTCGGTCGATTGGAATTGTCGCTTTGCGCATTTTGGACGTTGTTAGGCAAACAGCCGCGCCATTTGAACAACGGTTGTATTGAAAATGTTGAAGACGAACTGCGGCGCGATGCCGATGGCGAACATGAGCAGAGTGATCGGAACGACGACGAGTTTCTCGCTTCGCAGAAGATCGGGAAACGCGCTGCAAGTTTCCGCGAGTGGTCCGCTGAAAAGCGCTTGCATGGC
>JBKOWV010000128.1:0-19703 GCA_046724585.1 Verrucomicrobiota bacterium | reverse complement strand
CACGCTGCGGCCAAAGCGCGCGCCTTTCGCAGTCCCGTTTCGATCGAAATGAATAAAAACCGAATGGGTAAGCCGATCGACTCCCGGATTGAGACTGCATACTCCGTTACTCAATCGCTCCGGTAACATCGGAATCACGCGATCCGGCAGATAAACGCTGTTTCCGCGGCGGCGCGCCTCGCGATCGAGTGCGCTCTCTGGTTCTACGTAAGCTGCTACGTCGGCAATGTGCACGCCGAGACGCCAACCGCCATTCTCGATCCTCTCGACGTGAATCGCGTCGTCGAAATCGCGCGCGTCATCAGGATCGATCGTGACGGTAAATTCTTTGCGCAAGTCCTCGCGTCCATCGAGTTGCCGTGAATCGATTTTTTCCGAAATCCGGTCCGCCTGCTCCAAAACGTCTCTCGGAAATTCCGTCGGCAGATGATACTTCCGGATGATCGAGAGCATGTCGACGCCCGGTGCTGACGCCGGCCCGAGCACTTCGATGATTTCGCCTTCTGGATTGACGTGCCGCGACTCCCAAGCCTCAAGACGCACGACAACCTTGTCGCCTACTGTAGCGGCGTCGTGCTTGGGACTCACATACACGTCGTGGACGAGTCGCGGATCATCCGGAACAACGTGATAAAAATTACGCGAATGTTGCAGCGTCCCAACGATTGTATCGTGAGCCCGCTCCAGAATTCGAATGACCCGTCCTTCGCGCCGTCCTCTGATGCGGCCATAGGGTGCATCCTGCGAGATGCGAGCAACTACGCGGTCGCCGTGCATGGCTGTGCCGGTATTTTCCGCCGCGATGAAAATATCGGCCTCGCCCGGTTTTTCTGGAGTGAGAAAACCGTAGCCGGCTTGATGAATCGATAGCTTGCCGGCAACAAGATCGGCCTCAGCTGGCAGGACATAACGATTTTTGCGGATCCGCGCGATCTCGCCGGCGCGTTCCAACTCGCGCAGCGCCTGGTTTAAGCCCATGCGGACGCCGCTCTTTCGCCCGAGCGTTTTCGCCAGCCCATTCTTATCGAGTGGCTGGTAATCTTTTCGGGCCAGAAGGGCGAGGATTTGTTGCTGAATCTTACGTCCGTTTGAAGCCATCGCAGCGAAACAATGTCGTCGAGTTATTGCCGATGTAACGCGATTTCAACCGGAGGGTCGAAGAATGCAAAAAGCAATTATCGCCGGCGCATTTGCGATTTCACTGGCGGCCATGGCTTCGTTTGCTGCAGGAGGAGACAAGATGAAGATCACAAGTTCCGCTTTTCAAGAAGGCGCAAACATCCCGTCAAAATTTACGTGTGACGGCGGAGATACCAGTCCGCCATTGCAAATTGCGGATATTCCTTCCGAAGCAAAGAGCTTGGTCTTGATTGTTGATGATCCGGACGCGCCCGGTGGATTGTTCACCCATTGGGCGGTTTGGAATATCCCGCCGCAAACCAGCTCGGTGGGAGAAGGCGGCACACCGAAAGGCGTGCAAGGGACAAATGACTTCGGCAAATCGGGTTACGGCGGCCCCTGTCCGCCGTCGGGGACGCATCGTTATTCCTTCAAGCTTTTCGCGCTCGATCGCGAGCTGGATTTACCATTCGGCGCAAAACGCGGCCAACTGGATGCTGCGATGAAAGGTCATATAGTGGCCCAAGGCGAGCTAATGGGACGTTACTCAAAGCGGAAATGACGGAGCACCCGCGTTCGCTGCGCCACGGCGTGGCAGGCAAAGGTCGAATGGTCGCATGACGACGGGCAATCGGATGCGCCTGCTCGGCATTCCGGGCTTCGTCATTCGACATTCATTAGTCATTCTTTCTCCTCGCGCTTCCTTCGAATAATCCACCTCCTGTGATAGTCTCACCCTTGATGGGTGAGAGGCTCTGGAAAATCGGCGACCGCATTTTCGATCTCTCCAGGGAGGGACTAATCATGGGCATTTTGAACGTTACCCCGGATTCATTCTCCGACGGTGGGAAATTTTTCGCGGCGGAAAAAGCAGTCGAGCACGGGCTACGAATGGCTGCAGAAGGCGCGCAAATCATTGATGTCGGTGGCGAATCGACGCGACCCGGCGCCGAATCTGTCACCGCAGAAGAAGAACTAAGCCGCGTGATTCCGGTGATCGAAGAATTACGTGCGAGAGTCGACGTAGTCATTTCGATCGACACGTCAAAGGCTCAGATTGCAGGCGCGGCGGTTCGATCAGGCGCTTCGATTGTGAACGACGTCACTGGTGGACGAGGTGACAAAAGGATGATGCCGCTGGTTGCCGAAAACAAATCGGCTTTCGTGATCATGCATATGCAGGGGAATCCGCAAACAATGCAACTTGAACCGCGATATGACGATGTCGTCTCGGAAGTAGCTGATTTCTTTCGACAACGGTATGCGAGCGCCATAGAGTGCGGTATTGATCCCATGGCGATTGCGTTTGATCCGGGAATCGGTTTCGGGAAAACGCTTGAGCACAATCTCGAGTTGCTCGCGCAGCTTGACCGGCTTCGCGCGTATGATCGGCCACTCGTGGTTGGCATTTCCCGCAAATCTTTTCTCGCCAAAGTGACCGGTTCATCAGAGACCAGCGATCGGCTCGCGCCTGCACTGGCGTTGACTTCGCTTTTGCGCGCGCGGGGCGCGGACGTGTTCCGCGTCCATGACGTGAAAGAAAATGTAAATACTATACGGGTAACGGAAGCAGTTCTTCAAAAGACGAAATGATTCATCAACTCATCGATCTCTGGATCCGAGGATGGCGCAGCGCCTTTGAAATCCTTTTGCTGAGCGTGGCCATCTATTACGGCTATCTTTATTTTCGGGGGACGCGCGGCGCGAAGGTCCTAACCGGACTGGCGATCGTTTTTCTGACCCTCACACTGATCTCGACACTGTTGAACCTTGTTGTGATCGGCTGGATTGTCCGAAGTTTTTCGGTTTTTCTCGCAGTCGCGCTGGTCGTGATTTTTCAGCCGGAACTGCGGCGTGGGCTGGCCGCGCTTGGCGGACATCCGATTTTCTCGCTCACGAGCGAAAAACGCGAAACAGTGCACGATCTGGCCGAGGCCGTGACGCAGCTGGCGAACAAGCAATTCGGTGCGCTCATCGCGCTGGAGCGGGACACGTCTATTCGCATTTATGAGGAAACCGGCGTGACCATCGATGGCGATTTTTCTGTCGAGCTCATTCTGTCGATCTTCCATCCAAAGTCCGCTCTCCACGATGGCGGAGTGATCATCCGCAACGGGCGGATTGCGGCCGCGGCATGCATTTTTCCGGTTAGTCAACGGGAAACGCTCGACCGCAGCCTGGGCTTACGGCATCGTGCGGGCCTCGGCATTACCGAGGAATCGGACGCGGTGGCGGTGGTCGTCTCTGAAGAGACGGGTGGCATTTCCATTTGTCACCGACGGCGAATCGAGCGCAATTTCACTCCGGAAACATTCCGCCAGCGCATCGCGGAAATTTTGTTGCATAGCAATTATGAAGAGACTGATCCTGACAAACTGGCGCGCGAAGTTGATCTCCCTCCTACTCGCGACAACGCTCTGGTACCTGATCAAAAAGAACGTAGCGACGACGCCATCGCCGTCTGAAAGGCCCCTCCCGACGCCGGCTACCGAAACGCACTGAAGCTGCGGCTTAGCGCAAGAAACGCGAGAGATTTTCTTGTTCCCAGCGTCGCGCGCGCCGGTAGCTTGGAAATTCGCGCTCTCGGCGGTTGAATTCTTCCGTATGAACTCGCCGGCGGCCCCGCGACAGCGTCTCATCCGGCACCACCGAATGCAGCATCTCGTGATAAAGCACGTAGCGCAGAAACCAGAGCGGGACAAAAGGTTGATCGAGCGCCGGATTAATTCGGATCACCCGATCTTCTTCCTGGATCGCGCCAAAGATGAAATATTCTCGGGGACGATGCTTTCGCCGGCGACCCCACGTGACTTTGTAGCCGCGAAGACGCCCGCGAAAATACCGTTCGTTCAAGTAATCAAAGATCGGGCGCAAATCGAAATGCGTTCCCTCGTGCCGCAAATTCAACTGTCTTTGCATCGGCAGTTTTGGGTGCGCAAGTTTTCGCTTGGTCTTTCGCTTTGTCTTTTTTGCCATCCGTACTCCCCCTAGAACGAAACAAGTGGAGACTACTTTAATGGCCTTTAAATCGAGTGACAAGCGACGCGGTAAGTTTTGCGATAAAACCTCTCAAGTCACTCAACGCCAGATGATTATCCCGAGTCTCCAGGCGCTGGGAGTGTAAGACGTAAGCTGTGCATTCTCTGGCGCCTAAGGAAAATTCGGACTTCCTTGCGGAGGAGGCGGCTCTGATCGGAATGACAAAGAAGCCAGAGAGCGAGCACATCTCCTTTTGGTAGTTTGGAACATCCTTTTTCGAAGCAGACAGCGGACTTTTGCGAAGATCGCAACTTGCGTATAATCGTTCTGATTTCCTTGGGGAGACCCTGGAAGTTTGAGCCAGATCAAACAGCATGACGCCTTTCCTTAGAAAACTGCTTGGCCAAAATTGGCTTTTGCTGGTCAACATGCTCGCGCTTGCCGTCTTCGGCGTGATCGCAATTTACAGCGCGACTCCCGTCCACGGAGATTCCTTTGCGGCGGATTTTTGGCGAAAGCAGGCAAACTGGGTCGGGGTCGGTTTCTTGGCCTTTATGGTCGCCAGCCTGATCGATTATCGGTGGATTCGCTGGGGGGCGTTGCCAATGTATTTGGCTGGCATTGTCTTTTTGATTCTGACGCATTTCATCGGACAAAGAGTTTTTGGCGCCCGCAGCTGGCTCCATCTGGGGCCGATCAATTTTCAACCCGCGCAACTTGCGGTTGTGGCTGGGATCATGGTCCTGGCGCTGTTCTTAACTCAATTCCGCGAAATTCATCCAATGCTGCGTTTGTTGCTCTGTGGAGCGATCGCCGCGGCCCCCTGCCTTTTCATCTTGATGCAGCCCGCGCTCGGCTCAGTCATTATGTGGATACCGGTGCTCCTGGCGATGTTGTTCGTCGCGGGCCTTCCGCTGCGCTATTTGGTCTGCGTCATCCTCATCGGCATCGCGTTTATTCCGATCGCGCTGCACCTCGGTATGAAACCGTACCAGCAGCAACGAATCACGGCGTTCATCAATCCCGATATCGACAAACAGGGGGCCGCCTGGGCAATTAATCAATCGCTCATCGCCATCGGTTCGGGTGGCTGGTCGGGAAAAGGATTCAAGGCGCCAAACACCCAAATCGAGCTCGGCTTTCTTCCGTCTACGGCTGTGCACAACGATTACATTTTCTCCGCGATCGGCGAGCAATGGGGATTTGTCGGAGGAATGTTTCTCATCGGTGCGTTTGCGCTGCTCCTGCTCACATGTCTTTTCGTCGCTTTTTTTGCACGCGATCAACTGGGGTTGCTCCTGGTCGTTGGAATGACAGCGCTCATTTTCACCCATATCTTCCAGAATATGGGAATGACGATCGCGCTGTTGCCGATCACCGGAGTGCCCCTGCCATTGATCAGCTACAGCGGCTCGTTTGTGCTGATGATCATGTTTGGACTCGGGCTCGTGAACAGCGTGTGGATCCACCGGCACGTTCCCGCTTAAGGAGCTTGTAGCTTTTGGGGGAAGCTGACAGCTTCACCTCCGGATGATCTAAACTGGCCGCCAACGCATGGAAACCGATTACAAGGTCAAGCTCGAGGTCTTCGAAGGGCCGCTCGACCTTTTGCTTTACCTGATTAAACAGGACGAGATCGACATCTACGATATTTCGATCGAGCGCATCACTCGCCAGTACCTCGAATATCTTCAGGCTTTCAAGGAGCTCAATATCGAGCTGGCCGGCGAATTCATCGTGATGGCGGCAAATCTCATTTACCTCAAGAGCCGCAGCCTGCTGCCTGTTGATCAGCAACCGCCCGGAGAAGACGCTGAGGAAGATGATCCGCGTTGGGATTTGATCCGCCAACTAATCGAGTACAAAAAATTCAAGGAGGCGGCCGCGGAATTGCATCAGCGTGAACTGGAACAAGAGCGCATTTTCGCGCGAGAAGGAGGCCCATCTCCAACTTCACAGGAATCTCTTCGTTTAGGAGAGGTTGGAATCTTTCAACTGATCAACGCGTTCCAAGCGGTGATCAAAAAGATAGAAGCGCGACAGGACGTACAGGAGATTTTCGGCGAACGTTTTAGTGTTTCGGAGAAGATCGACACGATTTTGCGGCGCGTGGCGACTGGCGTTCCCATCCGTTTTTCCGATTTGTTCGGGGCCGCCGTATCGCGTCTGGAGGTAGTCGTAACTTTTCTTGCGCTCCTGGAACTGATTCGTCTCAAACAGGTCCGTGCCCTTCAGAAAAACATCTTTGCAGACATTGAAATCGCGGCCGCAGCCGAGTGAAAGACCAGCAATCATGTGCGCCACAGTTGTAGCCACGGCGCGGTGTCGCCGTGCCGGATGCAACATGCAGGGAGCGTCTCGACATCCCGACTTGGTCGGGACTACAACGACATGCGGCGGATTCTGATCGCCGGGTGCGGTTACGTCGGGCAAGCAACCGCCGATTTGTTCCACGCTGCCGGCTGGGCAGTAGAAGGCTGGACGCAGTCCGCGGAATCTGCAGCGAAGTTAGCCGCTAAACCGTATCCCGTTTACGGGGTCGACATCACAGACCAGGCTCGGATTTCTACGCACGCGGGAGTGTTTGACGCGATAATCCACTGCGCCAGCTCCGGCGGCGGTGATGCCGATACTTACCGGCAAATCTACTTGAACGGGGCGCGCAATCTTCTGAATCGATTTGGTGGATCGAGAATGCTGTTTACGAGTAGCACCAGCGTTTATGCGCAACGCGATGGTTCGTGGGTCACCGAAGAAAGCCAGACCAAACCGGCGCGCGAAACGGGTCGAATACTGCTTGAGACAGAACGACTCGTGCTCGGCCACGGCGGCATCGTTGCGCGGCTTGCCGGGATTTATGGACCAGGACGCTCAGCCCTACTGAGCAAATTTCTGGCCGGCGAAGCGATAATTGATCCGAGGAAGGATCGATTTGTTAACCAAATCCATCGGGACGACATCGCAGCGGCACTTTTTCTCTTGCTCAATCGACCATCACCGGCGCGTGAAATCTACAATGTGGTTGATGATCAGCCGATGTTGCAAAGCGAATGTTATCGCTGGTTGGCGGAGAAACTGGATCGTCCGGTTCCGTCGCTTGGAACGTCGACTTCGACTTCCAAACGTGGCGCGACCAACAAGCGTGTGAGCAACGCCAAATTGCGTGGCATCGGTTGGACGCCGCGATATCCGTCATTTGCCGAAGGGATGGAGAAAAGCATTCTGCCAAGCTTCGCACAGGTTATTTCGATGCGATCTCACTAATCGGTTGCCAGTTATCGGATGCCCCCCTAGGGAAGGTGGATCGGCCGCTCCGTCGGACGATGCCATAAGCGTGCGGCTTCGCCGCACTAATGTAGCATCCAGCATGGGACTGCTCAATCCACCACTGCCAGTCCCTATTGCACGAGCTCCTCAATAGCTGACCTGTGCGGCTTCTGCGCCGGCCAGATTGGCAGCGCGATGATTCTCGCGCCGTTCGCCGAAAAGTTGGCGAATCACTTCTTCGACCGGCACTTCCTGGACGTTGATGTCGCTGACGTCGCATGCTTCAAGCAGTCGCCGGCAGGTCTCGGTGACTTTTGCGCGTGGAACTTTCAGTTGCACTGAAACAGGTGTTTGCTCAGTCACTTCACCGAACTCGGAAAGATCGCGCGTCGCCTCTTTCGCGAAAGTGAGACTGAGAATTTTATGCCCGGAAAATCGATCGATGATCTGGGCAAGGGGACCGTCGAAGAAGATTTTACCGTGATCAATCACGAGAACGCGATGGCAGAGCTCTTCGATATCCTGCATATAATGGCTCGTCAGCAGGGTCACGATCCGATGTTCCTCGTTGTAAATGCGCAAAAACTCGCGGACACGTTTTTGACTGACGACATCCAACCCAATAGTTGGTTCGTCGAGAAAAAGCACGCGTGGCTCGTGAATGAGCGCGGAGATGAGCTCCATTTTCATCCGCTCGCCTAACGAGAGCTCGCGGACCATCACGTTCATTTTGTCCTCCACTTCGAGAAGCTCCGATAATCCATCGACAACCTTTTTGAATCGGCCGCGATCGATCCCGTAAATGGCGCGATTGAGCTCGAGTGACTCCTGCGCGGGCAGGTCCCACCAGAGGGCGTTCTTTTGTCCCATGAGCAGGCTAAAGTGCCGTTTCATTTCATTCTTCCGTTCCCACGGAACAAAGCCGAGCACGCGCGCATCACCCGAGGTCGGATTCAACAAGCCGGATAGCATCTTGAGCACGGTGGTTTTGCCCGCACCGTTCGGGCCGAGAAAGCCGACAAACTCGCCCTCCTCGATCTTGAAGGAGACATGATCGGCCGCCCGCGTCTCATCGTAACGTCGCCAGAGCAGGCCCTTGATCGAGCCCCAGAGACCACGCTCCTTGCGGTAGGTACGATAGACTTTGGTCAGGCCAGAGGCTTCGATTACTGACATAAAGCAAAGATGAAAGGCGAGTTATATCGGGAAGCTACGCTGTGACAAGGGCGCGGGCAAAACCCGGGTGCATTCTCTGCTTCGACCGTCATCGCCACCGCCGAGCTTCGGGCGTGGCAGGCAGACCGCCGCTACAGAACGTCGTCAAGGCATGTGAGCAGATGGGAAACGGTTTCCTCAGTTTCGTCGCCCATGTTAGAGAGGCGAAAGGTTTTGCCCCGGATCTTGCCATAGCCGGGGTCGATGACGAGATGATGCTTGGATCGCAAATCGCTCGCGAGTTTTAGTACGTCGATCTCTCGATTATTTTTCACGCAGGTGAGCGTTTTTGAGCGGAATCCTTCTTCGGCAAAGAAATCGAAGCCAGCGCGACGAACCCAATCGTGCACGAGTGCGTTCGTGTGCTCGTGTCGATCAAAGCGCTCGTCGAGGCCCTCCTCAAAAATTTCGTCGAGCTTGGATTGCAGGGCGTGAATGTGCGCGATACTCGGTGTGCTGGGTGTCATCCACTGGGCCTGCTGCTTTTTGAATTCGAGGAAATCGAAATAAAAGCCGCGGTTCGGAATCTTCTCGGCGCGTGCGAATGCCTTTTCCGAGACGGAAAACAATGAAAAGCCCGGAGGGAGCGCGAGCGCCTTTTGCGCGCCGGTCAGCATCACGTCGAGACCGAGCGGGTCCATGTCGATCTTCACGCCGGAAAAAGATGAGACGGTATCGACGATGAGCGCGACTTCGGGGTATTTCGCGAGAATGCAACAGATTTCGCCGAGCGGGTTCGTTACGCCGGTTGAGGTCTCGTTGTGAATCAGGGTAACGGTATCGAATTTTCCGGTCGCTAATTGCCGATCGATCGCTTTGTGATCGATATGCTTTCCCCAATCGACCTGGAGCCACTCAGCGTTCTTTCCGCACCGCCGGGCGACATCAAACCACTTGTCAGAGAACGCGCCGCACATGCAGCAAAGAACCCCGCGATCGACCAGGTTACGGATCGAGGCTTCCATTACGCCCCAAGCAGAGGAAGTCGAAAGAAACACAGGCTGCGTTGTTCCGAACAAAGTCTGAAGCTTTGGATGAACTGAGCGGTAAAGGTTTTTAAAATCTTCGCCGCGATGTCCGATCATCGGGCGTGAAAACGCCGCCCAGGTTTTCGGCGAAACCTCGACCGGACCCGGGATAAAGAGCTTGTCATGCGGTTCCATCGGGAAAAGTCCAACGCTTGTCATGAACGAGCAAGCTGTTGTAGCCGGGATCGGTGATCCCGGTGTCGCAAATATGCAACCCCCGGCCGGGATCGCCGATCCCGGCTACAGTGCCAACGACTCGATCTCGCCCTGGAATGGCCAGTCCTCGGATTTCTTGACCAATCCAGCCCGCACGGGATCTTCCTTCACATACTCCCATTTCTGACTGTAGCTCTCGTTTGAGCGCAGAACATGGTCAAAGAACTCCTCCTGCCAAACTCTTCCAGTAACATTCAGCTCGCGCGCCATTCGTTTACTGCTCCACTCCTTCCATCTCTGCATGAAGATTGGCAGCGCTTTGGCATCCAGTTCCGTCCGGCAAAAGAAATGCACATGATCAGGCATGATGACGTAGCGCCCAATCGCCCATCTACGGCGACTACGTGCATTGCGCCATTCCTCCACAAGTATCGCTACAACTTCGTTTGACGCCAGAATCGCTCGTCGCCCGAAGGTGCACGTCGTGATGAAATAAATCGGCCAATCGATCCAGACGCGTTCGAGTCGGCGCAGATGTTTGTGCACTCGTTCATTTGTAGCTGGCATCGGTGAGCTGGCCAGCTTGAATCCGTAATCGAGCCCGGTCCGGACCGGGCTCACCGATCCCGGCTACAGCGGCAGCGCGAAAGGCGTTGCCTGCCGGATGGACGAGATGTATCTGGCTGCGCATGAAATTTAACCTTTTCACGATTAACTCCGCCGTGGCCATGAGCCTGGCGCTCGCCGTCTGTGCCAACCGCTTGAATTGACTCCCGTCCTTTAACAACGGGATGACCCGAACTGTTCAGGAAAATTTCGCCCGGCTAATTTCAACTTAGCCGGCGCATAAATCGATCAGAGCTCTCTCCGGATTGACGCGAAGCGTCCAGTCGTGTGAACGGTCACTCGATCGATTGAGATCGTCCAATACCGCGTCCACGCTTGCCCGATTGGGCGACAACGTGCAGACCGGGTCGGTGCTTGCGGCGTTTCCGGTGAGCAACGCTGCCTGACAGCGGCAGCCGCCAAAATCGATTTCCTTTTGCGGGCAACTCCGGCACGGCTCCGGCATCCATTCCGTTCCGCGAAACCGATTGAAACTTTCCGACTCGCGCCAAATCCAATCGAGCGAGCGCCTTCGGACGTTTTCAAAACGCAAATCGGGAATTGCAGACGAAGCGGTCGGGCATGGAAGCGCGTCGCCAATCGAATTGACGGTGAGATAACGCTGTCCCCAACCATTCAGACACGGCTTTGGTCGCGTCTCATAATAATCCGGGAGGACATAAAAGATGTCGATTTTGCCGGCGAGACGCGTTTTCGCGGCCGTTGCGACTTCTCGTGCGCGCGCAACTTGTTCGCGGGTCGGAAGCAACGCGGCACGGTTAAGAAAGGCCCAGCCATAAAACTGCACGTTGGCGAGCTCGACCCGCCCAGCGTTGAGAGTTTCAGTCAGTTCAATTATTTGCGGGAGGCGATCGATGTTGCGCCGGTGAATGACGAAATTGAGGCTGAGCGAAATTCCGGCTGCGCGAATGATCGCAGCGGCATCAAGCTTCCGCTGATGCGCGTGTGTGCCCGCGATTTCATCGGCAAGGTCGGCGTGGTCGGATTGAAAACTCAGCTGGACCGAATCAAGACCCGCGTCGCGCAGCTCGCGCGCGCGATTCTCAGCTAAACCGACTCCGCTTGTAATTAGATTGGTGTAAAGTCTCGCCTCGCGCGCGCTGTGAACGAGTTCGGCCAGATCGCGCCGCACGAGCGGCTCGCCTCCGGAGAAACCAATTTGCAGCATGCCAAGTCCGGCGGCTTCGCGAATCACCCGGCCCCACTCACCGGTCGCCAGCTCACGGTCATTTCGTACCCGGGTCGGATTGGAGCAGTAGGGGCAGTGCAGAGGACACCGATAAGTTACCTCGGCGAGGAGTGCGTATGGACGCGGCGCGGTCATGCGAACTCTTGTAGCCGGCATCGGTGATGCCGGTTCTTGTGGTGATTCGTTCTGCCGGGATCACCGATCCCGGCTACAACATTTGCGCTTTGCCGAGACCAAAACGGAAGCCATCGGGACAACGCGATCATGCGAACTCGATAAGTTTGCGACGTTGCAAATCGGCAAGCGTTTCGCGGACGTCGACGGCCAGCATTTCAAGATCGGCATCGTACTCCTGGGCTAACCCGAGTACGATCTCGTTTAGAGGGCGTCCGTCACAGCGGGTGACAATTTCCTGGGCGGTTTCGTTTAACTCGAGGATGCCCTCCGGAAAAAGCAGGACGCCTTTGCCAGTCGTCCGGTCGATTTCCAACCGGACTCCACCCGCGAGCCTCGGCTGGGCGTGATCAGGAATCATAGTCGTGCGCACTTAGATAAGCAGCGGCGGCTCCCAGCTTCGAAAGACTGCGGGGTTTGGGAAGGCCTTCCTTGATGTCGGCATAAGCATGATGAATTGCGTCGAGCATGCACCAAAGAACATCGCATTTGAACTGAAGCGCACGAACCGCGGCATCCTGCAGCTCGGGCGTATTGCAGTGCTCGACTGTGATTTCAAGTGCCTCGCTCGAATCGCGCCGGGCTTGAGTGACTCTGCGACGGAAATAATC
This sequence comes from Verrucomicrobiota bacterium, assembly GCA_046724585.1. GTDB lineage: Bacteria > Verrucomicrobiota > Verrucomicrobiia > Chthoniobacterales > UBA10450 > Udaeobacter. The sequence continues at coordinate 7,338 of JBKOWV010000128.1, read as the reverse complement.
GAGACCGTGCGAGTCGATCAAGGGATAAAATTTTTCGAAAGCCGCCAGCCGCGCCGCCATCAAATCGGGGGCAAAAAGTTCGGTGAGCGATGAGGCGATAGCGACCGGCCATGGGCGGTTGCGAGCGAAATTCACGTAGGCATCCACGGCGAAACGGACTCCGGGCTGTAGATTTCTATCTTGCATCAGTTCGTCTCGCGACAAACCGCACGCTTCACCCAGCCGCAACCATGCCTCGATGCCGCCTTCATTTTCCGCGGTACCATCGTGATCGGCAATCCGATGAATCCAGATCCGTCGCACTTCGGGCAGAGGACAATTGGATAAAATCGCGGCGTCTTTGAGGGGAATGCTGCGCTGATAATAGAATCGATTCGCAACCCAGGCGCGCACCGCTTCAGGCGAAAGCCGGCCTTCGTTCATCGCGACATGGAACGGATGCTTGTCGTGGTAAACACATGCGCCAACCGCGCGTAGTTTCTCGACAAAAATCTCGCGATCCCAAAGTCCGGCAGTCATAAGGCAATTTCTAGCCCATCGCAGCCGATCTCGATGCCAGCGCGCTCAACTTGAGCGCGCTCGCGCGAGCCGGGCATAAGGATCGGGTTCGTGTTGTTGATGTGAGTGTAAATCTTCCGGCGTGCTGGCGAGTGGCGCAAGAAATCAAGGCTGCCATCGGCGATGGGCAGGTGATTCATCTCGCGCGCCCTGCGAGCGCCTGGCCGAAAAGCGAGGAGTTCATCATCCTTCCAGAACGTGCCGTCGAACAAAACGACGTCGGACGTTCTGACTGAATCGTGCAATTCATCGGTCAAATTGCCGACGGCGGGCGCGATCAGGGCGGACGCATTCGAGGTTTGGTCGCGGAACTGCAACGCGATGCTGTTGGGCAATGAAATCGCACGGAATGCGACGCTCTTGCTCAATGAGTTGAAACCGCGAGAAACCGGGCGCCATTCAACTCCGCGAAATGGTTTCAGAATCATGTCGATCCAATCCAGTGCCGCCCGCGTTTCGTCGGTCGCACAAACAACAAGCGGCGTTTCCTGTTGCCGCAATAGCAACAAACCCAGCCCATGATCGAGATCGGCATTGGTGAGGAGAACGCCTGCAATCGGAGTGTTTCGCAGCGAATCGGGTCGTGGCTGCAGTTCCGGCGTGCGTTCGATTTGTTGCGCGAGATCGGGCGAAGCGTTGATCAAAAACCAGCGATTATCATCGCCGCTAATGGCAACGCTTGATTGCGTCTGCCGCGCAATTTTTCCAGCGCGTGCCGCGATGCAGTTTGGGCATGCGCAATTCCATTGTGGCAAGCCGCCGCCCGCTGCGCTGCCGAGAATCCGAATCCGAATCAATTATTTCGGTTCAATCAAATCGCGCCCGCGTAGCAGGTGCACTCGAAAAAAATCGGCAATGTTTTTAGTGCGGGTTTGATCCACCGCTTTTTTGCTCGTTTCATGGCGTTATTGCACCGTCAGGAAGTTTCATTGTTTATATTATAAAGCCGTGCCCGTCCACTTTATTTCTTCGCCTCAAGAATCTCCAGATAGTATTGGTCCTTCCTATTGTAGGGTGAAACCCATGCATCCGCCCGCTTTCGTTTTCTTCCTACTTGTTTTACTCGTCTCATTGGTTGATGCGGTGCCGTCGCGCGCCTCCCAACCCAGGGTTTGGGAAGAATTTTCCGGCGAGAAAGCTCTGGCTCATATCCGGCGGTTGGTTGACTTGGGTCCGCGTCCGCCGGGATCTGAGGCGATCGAAAAGTCCCGGGACTACATCGAAAATCAGCTCCGTCTGTCAGGTTGGCAGGTAACGCGACAGGCGTTCACGGATGACACGCCGCTTGGCAAAGTCCGATTTGTCAATCTGATTGCACGATTTCCCACGCGACGGAACAGCGCGCCGTCTTTTTTGTTGTGCTCCCACTATGATACGAAGACTTTCGACACCTTCCGGTTTGTCGGAGCCAACGATGCCGGGTCGAGCACGGGTTTGCTGTTGGAATTGGGTCGGGTGCTTGGGCAGCATCCAAATCTGGCCGTAAAGATTGAGCTGGTGTTTTTTGACGGCGAAGAAGCGTATGAACACTTTTCGGAGAAGGATGGGCTTTACGGAAGCCGTTATTTTGCCAGGCAGCTGGGGAGCAATGGAGCGAAACAATTTCGCGGTGGAATTTTGTTCGACATGGTGGGCGACCGTTCTCTCACGATCACGTTCCCACCGGATTCGCCTGCGGAAATGGCGCGCGATTTATTTGCGTCGGCAGAGGCGCTGAAATTGCGACGTTATTTCACCTACCTGGGCCGGGAATTGATCGACGACCACACACCGCTCAACGCGATCGGGATTCCGACTATTGATGTGATTGATTTTGATTTTCCCTGGTGGCATACGGCCGATGATACGATCGACAAGGTCAACGCGGAAAGTCTCCGGATCGTCGGTTCCGTCGCTGCATATTATTTGTCTGAATTTGCGCTAAAATAATCGCGGATTTTCGGACATGCATTTTCGTAATTTCGATTTGTTCCGGCTGGAAGAGCGAAATGCTTTTAATTTCTACATTGCTTGTTGGCGGTTTTGCCCGCAGTCTTGAAAGAAGTTCCACCCCACGGGGCGCCAGACATTTATGTCCCAGTCACACCACCAAAAGATTGGAGTAATCGGCCTCGGGATCATCGGTCGCGGGATCAGCGAGCATCTGCGCAGGAAAGGATTTCAGGTTTTCGTTTGGAACCGGACACCGCGTCCCGTTCCAAATTTTGTCGGTTCACCTGCTGAGTTGGCCGAGCTTTGCGATTGCATCCAGATCTTTGTTTCCGACGACGAGGCTTTGCTGCATACCGTCCGTCAGCTCAGTGAAAAGCTCGCACCGCGGCACATCGTTATTGGGCATTCGACTGTGGCTCCGGATTCCATGCGGGCGGCAGCGGAAATTGTCGGAGGGCGCGGCGCACGCTTTGTCGAGGCGCCGTTCACCGGCAGCAGGGTTGCAGCGGAAAAAGGTGAGCTGGTCTATTACACTGGGGGCGAAGAGAAAACATTGCGGCAGGCGCGTCCCATTCTCGAGGCGAGTAGCAAAGAGATCGTGGAAATCGGCGAGGTTGGCCAGGCGGCGGTGATCAAAGTCGCAACCAACATGGTGACGGCTGCGAGTGTCCAGGCCACTGCGGAGGCTTTGGCTCTCGTTCGAGCTCTAGGTGTACCCTTGGAAAAGTTCGTCGATGCGATGCAGGCCAACGCGAGCCACTCCACAACGCTCGCAATGAAAATGCCGAAAATGATCAAGCGCGATTTTGAGCCGCATTTTTCCGTTAAGCATATGCTCAAGGATATGCAGATCGCCAACCAGCTCGGTTTGTCGCACTACCTCGACTTGGGAGTGACAGCCGCTGCGCGCGATCAGCTGCTGGAGCAAATGCAGTGGGGTCGTGGAGACGATGATTTTTCTGCGGTCGCCCGAAAATATTTGCCCGAAACCGAATCGCCTGATTACGAGGAGCCTCAACTGCCAGAGCAGGAAGAGCAAGCGGCTGCAGAGGCAAGCGCACCAGCGCTGGAGGCTGCGCCCCTGTCGACCCAAATGTCGTCCCCACCTCCGGGCGCCGGGGCGACCGTGGACTCGGGTGGCAACGCGGAAGGTGAGGAGGCAAGGCCATTGCGTCGCGGCTTTCTCACCCATCTGTTGCGCCGCGGACGGCAACCCCGAAAGAGTTCGGGGCCTGACTCGTCCAAAGAGGAATGACGGAGCGGCTTCACGTAGAGCAGGGCGCCTTTTTTGATTTCTCCGGACGCACAACGCTGCGGGTTACGGGGAATGATCGCCTTCGTTTTCTGAATGGGCAGATTACAAATGATGTGCGCAAGGCCGGCGAAGCAGTGGCGGTTGAAGCTTGCGTGCTCAACGCGAAGGGCAAAATGAACGCGCACATTTTCGTTTCCGCCGCACCGGAATGCTTTTGGATTGATGCCGATTCTGAGCTTCGAGAAGCATTCCCGGCCAGACTTGAGAAGTATGTGATCGCCGACGACGTTCAGATTGAAGACGTCACGGATCGATGGTCGATCTTTCACGTCCTGTCCGGGACTGCGCCAAACTTAAGTGACTACAAAATTGTTTCCGCACGCCGCTTCGCCGATCGTGGATGGGACATATGGGCCGATGCCGCGAGGCATGACGATGTTTCGCAACAGTTATCGTCAACATTCGACCTGGTCGATTCTGCCGCCGCGGAGATCATGCGAATCGAACAGGGTATTCCCGGCTGGGGCCGCGAGCTGACAGACCAGATTATTCCAATTGAGGCGAATCTGGAAGAGCGCACCGTCGATTATGAAAAAGGTTGCTACATTGGCCAGGAGGTGATCTCGCGCATTAAGATGTCAGGCCAAACGAACAAGCGGTTACGCGGCCTGATTTCGTTGGGTGATGTCCCGCTTCAGGCTGGGATGAGACTCGCCTCCACGGCGGAGAAAGGCAAGGAAGCAGGCTGGATCACGAGCGCAACGCGCAGTCAGAAAATTGAAAAGGAAATCGCGCTCGGTTATGTAAAACGCGGCTTCAACAATCCCGGCGTCAGACTGGATGCGCTCGCGCCGGATAGTTCCGGCGCGGTGGCGGCAATTCCAGTGCAGGTGATGTCGCTTCCGTTTATCTGACTGGGAATACACAGCCATCGGGCCCGCAGGCGGAGACGCCTGTGCCCATTCTCAGTGGAACATTTTCCCTCGATTTGCCGAGCGAGGTAGCAAATCTTCTCTCTATAATTTCTTTTGTTTTCGGCAGTTGCGTAAAATTTGAACTTGCGTTTTAAAGATCACGACGTGTAAAGTCCGCCTTCAGCTTTTTTCTGTCACTCAATTATTGCTTTTATGAATCAACGTTTAATCGCGGAAATTGGCCGCACCCAGCGGCTCCAAATTATTAACTCTCTCAAGCGCACTCGTGGATTGTCTGTTAACGAGCTGGTGGAAAAAATGGGCATGAGCTACATGGGTATCAAGCAGCATTGTCTGACCCTTCAGCGCGATGGCTATCTCGATACGTGGCGCCGGCCACAAAGAATGGGTCGCCCAGAAATGGTTTACCGACTTACCCGCCGCAGCCATGATCTTTTTCAGGCCGATAGCCACCAGTTCACACTCGATCTGTTGAAATCGGTCCAGGAAATTTACGGACCAAACGCGCCGGAGAAACTTCTTTACAATATCTTTGAAAAAAAGACCGCGGCGCTCAAAGCCAAGGCGAAGGGGACGACAGTCGCGGAACGCGCCAAATGGCTCGCCCATGTCCGGGATGGGGAGGGCTACATGGCCCAGTTTACCAACGGAGCCGAGGGCGGACCCCGGATTGTCGAGTGTCACTCGCCAATCATGAATTTGATTGATCGTTACCCGATCATTGGGCGCCTTGAGCAGGACATGTTCGAAGCCGTCCTCGGGACTCGTGTGCGCCGGCAAATGATTCGCAACTCGGGGCTTTACGAGTGCGCGTTTTATTTCGCGGTGTAACACTGCTAGCTACCTTCTTCGGATTCACCGCGATTTTTCCTTTCGCAGGCGGCGAATCTCGGTTGATTCATGGCCCATGCCTCGGGCCTTTTCTTCCGTGGTCATCGAGAAGTTGCAGCCATTGATCGACGGCGGGCGTTATCCGGTTAAGCGCGTTGTTGGCGAGGATCTCGTCGTCGAAGCGGACATTTTTAAGGATGGACACGATGTCGTGGCGGCCGTCTTGAAATGGCGCGTTCTCGGCAAGCGCGCATGGCGGGAAACACCCATGACCTTTGTTGATAACGACCGCTGGCGCGGCGCTTGCACTCTTTACGATAACGCGATCCACGAATACACGGTGGAAGCTTGGACAGATACTTTCCGCAGTTGGCAGCTCGAGTTCACCGCGAAATTTGTGGGCGGCATTTCTGCGCTGCGGAGCGAAGCGATGGAGGGTGCTGCCTTGGTCAGGGCCGCCGCCCGGCGAGCGCACGAACCGGCGGATGCAGCCCGGTTACTGGAATTCGCCGAACAAATCTCCTCGGCGGCCAATTCTGAAATTAACGCAATCGCGCAATCCGGCGAGCTGGAGGTGTTAATGGCGACTTATCCGGACCGCTCCAACGCGACACAATACGATCCAGTTCCAAGCGTTGTTGTCGAATGTCCGGCGGCGTTGATTGGCGCATGGTATGAATTTTTCCCGCGCTCAGCAGAAGGCCGCGGTGATCGGGGATCGACTTTCCGCGATTGTTTGCCACGGATCGATGACGCCAAAGCAATGGGGTTCGATGTCATTTATTTCCCGCCGATTCATCCCATTGGTCACACGAATCGCAAAGGACGCAATAACTCGATCGTTTGTGAGCCAGGCGACCCGGGCGTCCCGTGGGCAATCGGTAGTGAGGCGGGCGGACACAAAACTGTCGAGCCTTCACTCGGGACGCTGGCCGATTTCGACTGGCTTCAAAAACAGGTTCGAAAACGCGGAATGGAAATCGCGCTCGACTTCGCTCTCAATTGTTCACCCGATCACCCCTACGTCAAAGAGCATCCAGACTGGTTCTACAAGCGTCCGGATGGGACGATCAAGTACGCCGAGAACCCACCGAAAAAGTACGAGGACATTTATCCGCTGAACTTTCGGTGCGAAAACTGGCGCGAGCTATGGGCAGAGATCAAGAGCATCGTTCTTTTCTGGGCCGAGCGCGGTGTGCGCATCTTTCGCGTGGATAATCAACACACCAAGCCGGTCGCGTTCTGGGAATATTTGATCAAAGGTGTCCAGGAGAAATATCCTGACGTGGTCTTTCTCTCGGAAGCTTTTACCAGGCCGAAAATGATGAAAGCGCTGGCTAAAGCCGGCTTCAGTCAGAGCTACACCTATTTCACATGGCGAAATTCCAAGCGTGAGCTCATCGAATATTTCACGGAGCTCACGCAAACCGAGATGAAGGAATATTTTCGTCCTAATCTTTGGCCGAACACGCCCGACATCCTGCCCTTTGCCCTTCAGGATGGCGGGCGACCTGCGTTCATGATTCGTGTGGCCATGGCCGCAACACTTTCAACCCTCTACGGCGTTTACAGCGGATATGAGCTATGTGAGAACGAGCCTTTGCCAGGTCGTGAGGAGTACCTCGACTCCGAGAAATACCAATTCAAAGAGCGCGACTGGAATGCGCCCGGAAACATCAAGGACTGGATCGCGCGGTTAAACAAGATCCGAAAAGAGAACCGCGCTCTTCAGTTTTACGATAACTTGCGATTCTACCCCGCTGAGAACGAAGCAATTCTGTTTTACGGCAAAATGACCCCCGCGCGCGACAACATCATTCTGGTTGT
>JBKOWV010000102.1:0-3165 GCA_046724585.1 Verrucomicrobiota bacterium | reverse complement strand
GCCTCTCTATGCCGCGTGCGGTTTGGTGCGACGTTCTGCGGGGCATGCTGCACTACAAAATCTCTCAGCCGAGCTCGTACGTTTCGAACTTGATTAGAAATGACGCGGAGAAGCGCGAAGCACTGCCGCCTCCGTATCCGCCGTACCGCGTTGCTTCACCGTCTGGCGAGGGTGGGTAGCTTCGAAACGGGGCCAAGGCAGAAACAGCTCCTTTTTTCGTCGTGCCCCGCGCGCATGTAGAGTTTCGAGAAAGTCCCCTACGTTAAGGTTACCGCTTCGTCGCCGCACCCATTAACCGCTCCCATTCGTCCAGATTGCCGCGAAACCCGAGTTCGCAGGCGGTTTGCCAGCTTAAGTGCGCCGACATCGCGCGCCGCTTCCCGCACTTTGTATCGGATAAGTTCTGGTAGTGGCGGCGAGAGACGGAATGTGTGACGCCAGCGGATCGTGCTCAGCGCGCATGGTTTCGACAACCGCTTCCACTTCACGAATCGCCTTGGTAAGCTTCTCTAAAGCGTCGTGAAGCTGCCGTGAGCGCATTCTGTTCAACTGAACGTATTCGCATTCAAAGGTCAATATTTCCTCTCTTGATCGTGCTCGTCTGCCTCAGTGCGGCGGCGATTGCGCAGAAAGCACCACCATCTAAACCGTTCGAGCGTTTCGACGGTTGCGTGTTGGAACCCGACGAATGGACTGATGGGGACAGCTTCCGCGTACGGGGCTGCCCGACAGCCGCTTGGAAACTTTTCGTTTGTATTTTATGGACACCACCGAATCACGCTCACGCGGCAAACGCTCCGATGAGCAAGCGGTCTGAGCAAAGCCGGTTGGAGTTGGGGCTGCGTCTCAGCGATTGATTCCAACGGGCGAACAATCTGGATTGCTGACGCACATCGCGACAATGGAAATCGGTTCGTTGTACACGCCGATGAAAAGTTGTGCGTTTCTGGAACTCGAATGGGAGATAACTCAGGCAAAATCCAGCATTTTGCTCGAGTCGCCCTAGGTCGAAATCCTAGCGAACCATGCGAAAAGTTTCGAGTCAGGCCGAATTTTGAAGTTTTCTGCAACCGCGGACTGCAACCGTTGTTTCACGATGTGTTGATTGGCAGCGACTGCGGGAGCTACGGTGCGGAGAGGCGGCTGGTGGTACCGTGCTGATCTATAAACACCGGACCAGGATAGTCCCCGTTTAATTCCTGGCACCGCAGTCGGCTGCCAGACCTCGCGAAATCGCATTCGGCTCGGCATACCACAAGCGGCCAAAGTGCAGCACATCGGAAATTAGATTGACGCCGCTCCATCGGATCGGAGCAACGGGTCGGCGCGCGGATTTTCGAGAACTTCATCCCGCAGATTCCGGATTCAGTTAAATGGGAGGACATCGGAGATAGCGAACACTCGAATGCCACCAAGAGAGATTACGGAATTCAAAGACGCCATTCGAGCGACGCATGCTTGCGAATCGCTCCACGTCGAATCGGTTCCTGTGAAAGAAGTTTTCGAGGACCAAACTACATGGGAAGGAATCGTTGAAGTTTTCGATCTTATCGGTCATCTCCAAGCGAAACGCGCTTACGCTTGGAGCTACCGGGACGGCAATCAAAACAAGACGATGGCTGTACTCGAAATCCCGCCAGTCGATTCGCCGGAGACCGCCATCAAAGTCGCAATCGGAAGCAAAGCACGATCAAACGAGCATTGACGAAAATCGTGCGGCCTGACCAGAATTGTTCGCCACGAAGTATTGCGGGGTGATACGAGAACGCTCGCGCGTCAGTGCGCCATCTTTGACAACCGGCCCCAAAGCTAATTCTTCCAGGAATCCATCCAGCGCGACGACGGCGAAACGCTTTACTGTCCGCGCGGATGAAAGTTGACTGCGTTTCTGAAACTGGAATCGCCGATTCATGCTTGAGGCGAGATTACTTGACGGGCAGGGTCGGGTGCCTGCCCACAATTGTTTTGGGAAAGCCGCAACATCGGGCCGGAATGGTTGTTTCAAAGGATGTTGTTTGACAGCGACTGCGGGATGCGCCGGTGTGGAGAGGCGGGTGCAGGGCTCCGTGCAAATTCATAAACACCGAATCAGATCTTCAGTCTAAGGGTCAACCAACCGTGAGAAAAAAGAGATCACCATATGAATCAGTTAATTCGGTCAAAAAACCTCGCAACGTTTATTGTTTCGGCGGCGGCGTTGATCTGTTTTGGTCTTGCCCCGATCGTGCAAGCACTGGGACCCGACACGGACGGTGCCATACTCGGCTCCAACAATGGGGAAGGCATTGGCGTGCTCGTGAGCCGCACTACTGGAATCTGGAACACCGGCACTGGGTTCGAGGCGTTAAACCATCTCACCAGTGGCAACCAAAATACGGCGACCGGTCTTCGCGCCTTGTTTAGCGATATCAACGGCGGCTTCAACACCGCCACGGGCGTTTATTCGCTCTTTAGCAACACCACCGGGTTTTTTAACGGTGCCACTGGCGCTTATTCGCTCGCGCACAACACCATTGGCAACCGAAATACCGCCAGCGGTTATTCAGCGCTCTATTTCAACACCGAAGGCGAGCAAAACACGGCCACTGGTTATGCTGCGCTCTACCGCAACACCACCGGCGAAGCAAACACAGCCGTTGGAACGGCAGCCCTTTTTAACAACAGGGAGGGCACCGCCAACACGGCTACGGGTCTCGGTGTCCTCCTGGCCAACACGACGGGCATGGGCAACACGGCTACAGGTGCTTCTGCGCTCGGGGGAAACACGACGGGCCACGACAACACGGCCATTGGCAATTTGGCTGGCGCCAATCAAAGCACCGGTTCCGGCAACGTCTACATTGGCACAGGGATGCTGGGTGTCGCTGGCGAGAGCAACGCCTGCTACATTCGGAGCATCTTTGGTCAAACGTCCGCCAGCGGGATCGCGGTTGTCATTAACTCAAACAATAAGCTCGGCACGACCACTTCCTCAAAGCGCTTTAAGGAGGAGATTAAAGCGATGGACAAGGCCAGCGAAGCGCTTCTAGCGTTGAAACCGGTCACCTTCCGCTACAAGAAGGACATCGATCCGGCAGGCACATTGCAGTTTGGGCTCGTGGCTGAGGAAGTGCAGAAGGTGAATCCTGAGCTCGTGGTGCGCGACCAGGAAGGAAAACCCTATAG
>JBKOWV010000202.1:0-8775 GCA_046724585.1 Verrucomicrobiota bacterium | reverse complement strand
CAAACGAATTCACCGACGGAGGCCGCTTTGGACAGGACAACGCGCGCATCGACATCCGGGGCGTCGCCTTCGCTCCGGGCGATATGCGGCTGATCGACCAGTAATTTGAGTTCGCTTCCAACTCTTTCGCGGGCAATTTCATGCGCGATCTGTTGTTGCATCGACATCGCCGTCCGGTAGCGAGCGTTTTTGACCTTCAGGGGGATTTGGTGCGGCATTTTCGCTGCGCGCGAACCCTCCTCCTGCGAATATTTGAAGATGCCGAGGCGTTCAAATCGAGTCTTCCGAATAAAATCGAGCAGCGTTTCAAATCCCTCTTCGGTTTCCCCAGGAAATCCGACAATGAAAGTCGTGCGTAAGGCAACTCCAGGAATTCCGGAGCGGAGCTTGTGAATCAAATCCTCGATGTGTCCACGCGATGTTTCCCTTCGCATGCGCTCCAGCATCGAGTCGTCGATGTGCTGTAACGGAATATCGATGTAGCGCGCCACCTTGCTGCATTCCGCGATGGTCTTAATCAATTCATCACTCCAGTGTGCCGGATGCGTATAAAGGAGACGCACCCAGAATTCGCCCTCGATCTTTTGAATCTCGCGAAGTAACCCAGCCAGAGTCGGTCCTCGCGCTGAGTCAATCGGCTGACGCGGCCCCGCCTTCTTCAGCCACAAATCCATCCCGTAGTAGGTTGTGTCCTGGCTGATCAAATTGATCTCGCGCACACCTTCAGCGACGAGTCCGCGGATTTCCGCGAGGACTGATTGGAGAGGACGGCTGCGATGTTTTCCTCGCATTTGCGGAATCACGCAAAAGCTGCACGGGTGATTGCAGCCTTCGGCAATCTTTACGTAAGCGGAGTGCGCCGGCGTAAGCCTGAACCGCGGTGTATCGTAATCGGGGATGTAAGTAGGCCTCTTGTCCGCAAACGCAAGGTCGACATCGTCGTTTTCTCCATTGAACGCTAGAGGTTTTCCCAAGACTTCCTCGATGATCGACCCGAGATCCGCGACCTGGTCCAGCCCAATAAACGCATCCACCTCCGGCATTTCCTGGCGCAGCTCTTTGGCGAACCGCTGCGCCATGCACCCGCTTACGATCAACTTCTGATTTGGCCGCCTGTTTAAACCGCGCTGCTTATGTGCCTCCAGAATCGCCTCAATCGATTCTTCCTTGGCTGAGTCGATGAAGGCACACGTATTAACTACCAGAACATCGGCATCCTCTGCTCGCGCTGTGATTTCCATCCCAAGCCCTAAGACGCTGCCGAGCATGATCTCCGCATCGACAAGGTTTTTGGCACAACCAAGGCTGATCATGCCCACCTTGGCGCGACGCGGCAGCGGCTTTAACGCGCGCTCTTCATTTGCGGCGGACGCTGCCGCCACTACAGCTGGCGAATTCATGACCGGCGTCAGTCAACCGTTACGTCTTCGTCGTCCTCTTCGAGCGGCTTACCATTTTTCATGATCTCAACAGCGTCACGTTCGAGAACACGAATCGAGACATGGTTACCGCGGAATTCCACTGTGCCGTCGGCTGGCGAAACCCAGCGTTCGAAGGAGGGATTTTCGCTTTGATCGTCCACTGTAACCCTCAGATAGGTTCGCTTTAGTGGACGAATCGCGATGCGATTTTGCGCACTTGATTCCGCCGGCGATGCATTCGGTTGCTCTTGCGCCTTGGCGAGATCCTCGGGAAGCACAGGCTTGGCTTTCCGCACTTCCGGTTCACCTGGCACTGGGCGAGCCGCCGAAACAGCAGCCCCGACCGCTTTCGGAATTGTCGGCACGGGCGAAACCGCTGGCGCAGTCGCAGGAGGAGGACTCGTGGGAGCCGAGGCCACATTGCTTGCCGGGGTTTCGGCGACCGCCGGTGGTGCGGTTGTGAAACCTGGGCTGGACGCGGCGGCCGGCGAAACTTGGGCGGCAGGCTCTCCTCGCCCCGGCGCAATCCGCTGCAAAGTGAGAATCAGTTTCATTAGCGAAAAGCCGATTACCAACACGAGGACGCCAACAATGAGCGGCATCGGCGAGATGCGGTCGCGACTACGAGCGGCACGACGCCTAACGACCGGCGCACTGACGGGTTTGGGAGGAGGGCTATCTTGGAGGTACGAATAACCATCAACCGTGATGCGCTCAGAATCTTCAAAGGCGTCTAGATATGGCGTCACATCGACATCCAAAAATTTCCCGTAGATGAGCAGGAAACCCTTCGCATACGCCAGACTGGGAAATTGAGAGAAATCATCGGCCTCAATTTCCGCCAGCCGAGCCGGACGGATCTTCGTCATCCGGGCTGCTTCGTCGAGCGTTAGGTCCCTTGCGCGCCTCGCCTCCTGAAATTTTTTTCCCAAACCTTCGATCGTCATGGCATCAACGCCGGCTAGACGGCGGCATCGAGATCGACCAGAATCTCGCGTGGCTTGGCGCCTTCGCCGGGACCCAAAATACCGCGCTGCTCGAGAATATCAACGATGCGCGCAGCACGCGTGTAGCCAAGACGCAACCGGCGCTGAAGCAGCGAGGTGGAAGCGCGTTTTTCCTGCCGGATGATTTCGAGACATTTTTCGACGAGCTCTTCGTCTTCTTCGGTCACTTCTTCTTCTGGCGCGGCGGCGGCTTGAAGCTTCTCATGCATCGCCGCATCGAAAGCGGGTGGGCTTTGCGCAGAAACAAATTCAACCAGGCGATGAATTTCATCGTCGGTCACCAGCACGCCCTGGGCACGAATGAGACGCGAAGCGCTCGGCGGCAGATAGAGCATGTCGCCCTGTCCGAGCAAACGATCGGCGCCATTTTCGTCGAGAATCACCCGGCTATCGATCTTGGAGGCAACTTGGAACGCAATGCGGCTGGGAATATTCGCTTTGATTACGCCCGTGACGACATCCGCGCGAGGCGTTTGAGTGGCAACTATTAGATGAATGCCGGCCGCACGAGCCATTTGCGTGATACGCGCGATCGCACTCTCAACGTCGGCCGGGGCGGTCTGCATTAAATCAGCCAACTCGTCGATGATGACCACGATGTAGGGAATTTTGTCGGGAATTTGCAGCTCGTCTTTTGTAGGCGGGGACGTTGACCCTGGCCCCTCCGTGGCAGTTTCATCTTCGCCGACGCGGTCAGCGTCCGCAGCTACAGATTTTTTCGGACGGGCATTGAACCCGACGATGTTACGCACCCCGGCGCGGGCAAAAATCTTGTACCGGCGTTCCATCTGATCAATCAGCCAGCGCAAAGCGAGCAGCACCTTCTTTGGATCGGTCACGATTGGGAAGGCTAGATGCGGCAGAGAATTATAAAACTGCATCTCAACTACTTTCGGATCGATCATGATGAAACGCAGCTCTTCTGGCGTAAACCGAAAGAGCATGCTGGCGATGAGCGCATTGACACAAACGCTTTTTCCGCTGCCGGTGGTGCCGGCCACCAGCAAATGCGGCATTTGCGCCAGATCGGTAATGATCGCCTTGCCATAAACGTCTTTCCCAAGCGCGAGCGGAATTTTTGCGTGTCCTTTCGCCTCCTCCCAGTCCGGTGACTGCAAGAGTTCGCGCAGTTTCACCGTCACCTTCCGGGTATTCGCAAGCTCGATGCCTACCGTGTCTTTTCCGGGAATTGGCGCGAGAATATTAATTCGTTCGGCACGTGTTGCTCGTGCGAGGTCCCGCTCGAGGCTCACGATCTTGTCCACGCGAACGCCTTTCGCCGGATACACTTCGTATCGCGTAATGGTAGGGCCTTTTGTGATGTCGCCCGGCGCCACGGCAATGCCGAACTGCGCCAAGGTATCAATCAGGATTTGCTGGACGTGTTCCAGTTCCGAGGGATCCGCCGCCGTGCGCCCCTCCAGATCATGTTCGTCCAGTAGATCCACTCCGGGCAGCACATAATTTTCAGATTTCCACGCTCGACTCGTCAGGTCAGGTGCCAGCCTGGCTTTCTCCCCGCTGGCGCGCAACTCGGCAAGAGAAGGTTTTCGGCGGGAAGGTTCCTGCTCGCTCGGCAACGCGGTCGTATCGACCACTTTCGGCTTTGGTCGATCTGCGAGCTCATCCGGCAAAGTAACCGCTCCAGCCGGTTGAGGCACAGATATGCCTTTCTTCCTCAGCTCCTTTTCGTATGTCCGTCTCCGCTTGGCGAGCTGTCTCTCGCTGATTTCGATTTTCTCTTTGAGATCGGCTCTTCGGAGTCGCCGGCGCAATCGCCATTCCTGCAGTCTTATACCCCATCGTCTCGTAGCCGCGACCGTCTCGCGGACAAGATGGATCGGACGCAGGCCAGTCACTAGAACCAGGGTCGTCGCATAAACTCCAATCAAGAGAATAAGCGAACCGAACGGGCCAAGCGCGCTGCGGAGGAAACCGTGACGCTCATCGGCGAAGGTGTATCCGATCCAACCGCCCGGCCCCTGGATATTGAAGGCGGCGTGCCAGCCGCGCAAATAGTACGGTTGCAGATGCACTAAGCAAGCGCCCGACCAGATAAAAAGAACGATCCACCCCAATCGCCGCGTCACGCGCAGCCTCGGATGAAATAATTTCGCGGCTCCAAATCCGAGCAAAATCGCAGCTAAAAGGTAGGCTGCCGCGCCCATTACCTGATAGCAAATCCCCGCGATAATCGCGCCTACGGGTCCGATGAAATTCTGCGCCGGTTGATTCGCCGGTGCACTGTGGCTGAACGGGACCCAGGACGGCACATCTTTGGGCGTATAGGAGATCAACGCAAAAAAGAGCAACGTGCCGACGAAAAGCAGAACGAGAGCGAAGACTTCGTTCCAAGCGCTGTGTCTGTCCGTGCGAGCCACCGCGTCTGATAGTAATCCTATGGGCGCTTCTTTCAATCATTTGTAGCGGCCGTTGCCTCTCAGGCTCTTCCTCTCTGGCGCTTTCATCTTGCACGCGAGGCTGGAGGACGGTTACTGTGCCGCGCGTTATGCGAATTTCGGTTGGGAAGTCTGTATGTATTCTCAGCGCCGCTGCTGTGATGGTCATTTGTTCTTGCGAAAAACATCCTCTTCCGGAAGAGCGTCACCTCCAAGCGGAACAGGTCGCTCCGGAAAAAGCCTCACACGAGCCGAGCAGAATGGAGTCTGAGGAATCTTTGTCCTCGCCAACCCCAGCCGAATCTGTCCCGGCGAATCCGCATCCCTAACCAAAACCTGCCATGGCCAAATACTTAACCTCACCGCCCAACATCAAGGGAATGCCGCCGGGCGTTCCCTACATCATCGGCAACGAAGGCGCGGAGCGGTTCAGCTTTTACGGCATGCGCGCCATCCTGGTCGGGTTCATGACGCAGTTTCTCGTCAACAACTCCGGCGTTCTGGAAGGCATGCCCCAGCATGAGGCCCAGGGATGGTTTCACCAATTCGTTTCCTCCGTTTACTGGATGCCGTTTTTCGGCGCCATCCTGGCTGATGGTTGGTTAGGCAAATACCGCACCATTTTTTACCTCTCGATGGCTTACTGCCTGGGCCATTTCACCCTCGCCCTGATGGATACACCCCTTGGAATCGAGTTCGGACAAAAATGGGTCCTTGCCATCGGCCTGATTCTCATCGCTATCGGTGCGGGCGGGATTAAGCCGTGCGTTTCGGCAAATGTCGGCGACCAGTTCGGCGAATCGAATCAACACTTGCTCTCGCGGGTTTTTGGCTGGTTCTACTTCTCGATCAACCTCGGGTCGTCCTTTTCCATCTGGATGTGCCCGATTCTTCTGCGTAATCCAGACTACGGTCCGAAGTATGCCTTCGGCCTGCCGGGCGTTTTGATGTTTATCGCCACGCTTATTTTCTGGCTCGGTCGCAACAAGATGGTGCACATCAAGCCGGGCGGCCTTGGTTTTCTGCGCGACCTGAAAAGCAAGGAAGGTCGCAGCGTCCTGGCACGCGTTTGGACGATTTACGTCTTTACCATGATCTTTTGGGCGCTTTGGGATCAAAGCAGCGGCGGCGAATGGACGATTCAATGCCAGAAGCTCGACTTGAATTTTCTGGGACTCGTATTCCTGCCGGAGCAAGTTCAGGTCGTAAACGGAATTCTCATCCTCGCCATGATTCCTCTGTTCAATTACTGGCTATATCCTGCGATCAGTCGATTCTTCCCGCTCACTCCGTTGCGTAAAATCGGGATCGGCCTTTTCCTCACGGCGCTCTCTTTTGTCGTCATCTGGTGGATTCAAGTTCAGATCGACCACGGCGGGCGTCCGAATGTCGGCTGGCAACTCATCGCCTACGTGATCCTCTCCGCCGGTGAAGTGATGGTTTCGATTACCGGGTTGGAATTTTCCTACACCCAGGCGCCGAATCGAATGAAGAGTTTGCTCATGGCCATGTGGTTGCTTTCGGTCGCGCTCGGAAATCAAATACCGTCGATCATCAGTTTCCTCATCCCGAAACTCAAATCGATGGGCATGAATCTCGAAGGCGCCAACTATTTCCGTTTCTTCACTTTTCTCATGCTCGTGACCTCAATCTTTTACGTTTATGTGTCGCGTCACTACCGCGAGCGCACGTATTTGCAAAGTCAGGAACCGACGCCGGACGAGCGCGTGACCGAACCGCTTCTCGCCGGCGGCACGCCGACTTGATCATAAAATGAAAGCGATCACAATCACACTCGCGCTGTCCCTCGTTTTCCCGCTGACAAAAGTTCGCGCCACGCCGGAGGATGAAGAATTTCAAAAGCTTGCGCGTGATTACATCGAGCGGGAGTTACAGGCAAACTCTGAGAATGCGACCGAGCTCGGTGATCATCGGTTTGACGGCCAACTAACCGATTACTCGCCAGAAGCGCGGGCGAAAGAACTCACGGCGCAAAAAGCCTTTCGCGACAAGCTAGACGGCATCGACGGATCGAGGCTCACCGGCGCCAACAACATCGATTTTCGGATTCTCAAGGAGAACATCGATTACAAGATCTTCCAGGCGCAAGAGCTGAAGGAGGCGGACTGGAATCCTCTGGTTTACATGCAGAGCCTGGCCAATAGCCTTTATCTTTTGGTTGCGCGCGATTTCGCGCCGCCCGAAAAACGGATTCCGAATTTGCGCCAGCGCATGGAGAAAATTCCGCGCGTGATCGCACAGGCGAAAGCCAACCTGCAACATCCGCCGCGCGTTCACACGGAGACAGCAATTGAGCAGACACAAGGCGCAGTCAGTCTCGTGCGCGAAGGACTCGCGCCGCTGCTCGATCAGGCTCCACAACTGAAAAAGGAGCTTGCACCATTGCAGGAAAAAACTGCGGCCGCTCTGGAGGATTACAAAAAATGGCTCCAGAACGATCTGCTGCCGCGATCCGATGGCGATTTCCGCCTTGGCGCAGAAAAGTTTCGAAAGAAACTGCGGTTCGCGCTTGCGTCGGATTTGTCGATGGAAGAAATCATGAAACGGGCAAAGGCCGACCTGCAACAAACGCAAACTGCGATCTACGAGACCGCGCTGCCCCTCTACAAAAAATATTTTCCGAACGCCGACGAGAAGACGCTCGCGGATAAACATAAGGTCACGGCTGGGGTGCTCGATAAACTTGCCGAGCAACATCCCGACGATGCCACTGTTGTCGGCTACGCAAAAAAAATTGTTGGTGGAGCGACCGATTTCGTAAAGCAACACGATCTGGTCACAGTCCCGAAAGTGCCGCTCGACGTAATCGCAATGCCGGAGTTCAAACGCGGCGTCGCCATAGCCTATTGCGATTCGCCCGGACCGCTCGAGAGGAACGGCAAAACATTTTACGCAGTCGCGCCGACGCCGAAGGACTGGTCAAAGGAGCGGAGAGAATCGTTCTTTCGCGAATACAACAACTACATGATTCGCGATTTGACGGTGCATGAGGCGATGCCCGGCCATTTCTTGCAGGTGGCTCACGCCAATGAATTCCGCGCACCCACACTGGTTCGCGCGATTTTTTGGAGCGGCACATTCGTGGAGGGCTGGGCCGTCTACACCGAACAACTCATGGCCGAGGCCGGCTACGGCGGTCCGGAAGTGAAGATGCAGCAACTCAAGATGCGACTGCGTGCCATCTGCAACTCGATCCTCGACCAGAGCATTCACGCTGGAAACATGAGCGAGCAGGAGGCGCTGGATTTGATGATGAAAGAAGGCTACCAGCAGGAAGGCGAAGCGGTCGCAAAATGGAAACGTGCTCGACTCACCTCAGCTCAGCTTTCCACTTATTTCGTCGGTGTAAGCGAGCACCTCGATCTTCGTGATCGGGCGAAGGCTAAAGCAGGCCCAGCGTTCGATCAGAAAAAATATAACGATCAAGTCATCTCCTACGGCAGTCCGCCAGTGAAGTACGTTCGCGAGCTGATGGGATTGTAGGTGGAACGCGTTGTGTTCAACGCGCTGGCACGAATGGCGCACGTTCGCCGCCCAATTTTGTCATTGTCTTCGGAGAAGCCGATCCATGTTTGCTTTAGCGGCATCTGACGCAAGATTTATCAATGTCTAATCTTGCCACATGGATCCGCCGGAAGGATGAAAAATGGTTTCAACCATTTTTTGCGAGGCATCCTGACGTTCATGTTTTCGATGCGGGCAAGGACGATGTTTCGATGGACCAGATGGACGGATTGCTCCTGACGGGCGGCTCGGATATCGCGCCGGAATTTCTCCGCCAGAAAATTCTCAATCCAGGCTTGATCGATAAGGAGGTGGATCCAGCGCGGGACCGCTGGGAGTTCGACGCGGTTTCGAAATCGCTCGCGCGCGGTCTGCCGATTCTCGGCATTTGCAAAGGCATCCAGGTCTTGAATGTCGCTCTTG
>JBKOWV010000087.1:0-2634 GCA_046724585.1 Verrucomicrobiota bacterium | reverse complement strand
CCCTTCTCGCAGCGCGCGACGAGCAACCCACCATCGAGCGGTTTTTCGCCGGGATCGTTCGACGAGAGGATTGCTGTCCAGGCGCGGTCCCATTCGTTAGGAAAATAAAGTCCGCGCTCTTGCACCCAGCGGCTGAAATCGCTCGTCGCGATTTTGTTCGGGAAGTTCAGGACCGGATGATCCGGCACGAGCAGGCGCACCTCGGCGGTCTCATCTGACACGCGGTCGCGTGAAACCTTAACCGCATACGGCAGGTGCTCCGGTTTCGGCCCGGGCATGGTGGTGTATTGCATGATGACCACGCCGCCTCTTTTTGCGTAGGCAAGCAGCTCCGGAAACCACGCGCTGACGCGTGATGGATGCGCGTTCGAGGCGCGCACTCCGATTATCACGGCATCGAAGCGCGCGAGGTTGTCCGCTTTTACTTCCTGGTCTTCCAGCACCTTCACCTCCGAGCCGATCTCGCGCAGGCTCTCAGGAACCGCGTCACCCGCGCCAGGCAAATAGCCGACATGTGCCGCTTTATTTTCGATCCCCGCACGCACCAGCTTGGCTCGAGCCGGCGAGATCAACGTCTGCGGTTCGATGTGCGGATATTCGATGCGCTGCCTGCCATAGGCCGGCGCGCGTTCACCTGATGGTGAGACGAGAACGGCGCGAAGCGTTTCTTCACCTGCGCCCGAGGGCGGAGTGACTTGGAAGACGCATGTCATCTCGCTCTCGGCACCATGGAGTTCGATCGGAGCGGAGGCCGGTTCCACTTTCCACCCGGCCGGAGCTTCCAAAGCGACGCTGCCCATCGCTTTCTCGACTTGAGAAACGACGCGGACATTTAGCGTCTTTGGAGCGGCGTTGCCAAAGACGAAGACCGGGCGGGGGAGCTCGACGAACACGGGGGGCGCGATAACGAGCGGCTGATTCGTCTCTCCTTCCACGCGATCGACCTTTCGAAAGCGGGGCTCCACGTGGTAAGCGATCTCTTCGCCGCCGATTTCGAAAGTGAGCTCCACCGGAAAGGCCGGTGGATTTTCCGGTCGGCCGATCAGCGCCTGATCCGCGACCGCAAACGTGCCGGGCGTCCCCGGTTCGCGGAGCCAATACGGTTGCGAAAACGGCAGCGTCGCGGGCAACTTCACGCTCGCCTTTTTTGTGATGAGCTCACCGTTGGGTAACGCCGCGTCGACGGCGGTGACTTCGCCACTCGCGAGCAGATGCAGGCTCTTCCATTTCACAGGCACGGGAGAACGATTGATGGCTTCGATCTGCACAGCCAGCGTTTCACCCGGCTGGGCCGCGAGTTTCTCGCTCACGGCTTCCAGGTGCAATCCGAGACAGGCGGCAATCAGGACATCAACCTCCGCCAGCTTTTCTTTCGCCCAAAAATCATCGCCCAGCTTCTGCAATGATTTCCTAACGTCGAGCAGGCCAGCCACGGATTTGGACGGTTCCTTCATGTCGTAGCCGGCGACCAGCACGCGGATCTTCCCGCTCAGCTCGGCCGCTTTCGGCACGCGCCCCCAAGTCGTGTCGATGCCGCTGAACAGGTCGCCACCTTCAACCGGCTTGCCTTCGAGGAATTTGAAATACTCCTTCTGTTCGCCGCGCTCGATGCTCACGCCGAAGCCCTGGCTTTTGTGCATGGTGCGACTCGCGGCGTCGATCTCCGCGAAGGACTTCCCGAGGATCGGCTGATAGCCACCCGCTTCGAGCAGGATCAGGCCCGCGGGATCGAATGGAATGTTGCGTGCGCGGAAGAAGAAGGAGGAAGCGTTCCAGAGGAGGCGCGTCGCCTGCCACGGCCGAACGAACTTCAGCTGCTCGGGAAACCGTTTCGGGTCGCCCGCGGTTTTGAAAGCTTCCGCCGCGAGCTGCGCGGAGGCGGTGTGATGGCCATGCGTCTTGTCGTCATCGACTGGGAAGCGCGTGACGATGATGTCGGGCCGGAATTTGCGAATCGCCCAGACCGAGTCGCCCAGAATTTTCTCGCGATCCCAGATGCGCAGCGTTTCTGCAGACGATTTTGAGAACCCGAAATCGTTCGCGCGCGTGAAAAACTGCTTACCGTGATCGATCCGCCGCGCGGCCAGCAGTTCCTGCGTGCGGATCACGCCGAGCTGATCTCCGAGTTCCGGGCCGATCAAATTTTGGCCGCCATCGCCGCGCGTCAAGGACAGGTAAGCAGTGTCATAAAGCGCGCCGTTCGCCCAATAAGCAATCAGTCCCGTGTTCTCGTCGTCCGGATGCGCCGCGATGTAGAGCGCGCGGCCGAGCACATTTAGTTTCTCCAGCGCGAGCCGGATCTCAGCCGCATGCATCGGCGGCGGCGCTTCGGCGGCGCGCAAGCTGGCAGCGGTCATCAGCAGCGCGGCCAAAGCACAGCGGGAGTACGATAACATGAGCGAGGATGGTCCGGATGAGGCCAGGCGGCCTCGATCCTCACTTCGAGCTGTCGATGATCTGCTGCGCGCTGTTGATCGCGGATTCGTCCGGCGCTTTGTCTTTCTTCAGGATGTCGATCGCCTTTTGCGCCGAGGCGGTGGCTTCTTTCTTGTTGCCAAGCTTCGCCTGAATCTGCGCCTTCTTGTAGTGCATGAAGTAGGCGTCTGGGTTCTTCTCCAGCGCCTGGTCGATCCA
>JBKOWV010000176.1:0-34773 GCA_046724585.1 Verrucomicrobiota bacterium | reverse complement strand
CTTGCGCGCATCAAATGTGACGATGACGCGCTCATGCGCGAGGTCGACCATCACATCCTGCACCCCGTTGATTTTCATCAAGATGGGGCGCAGCTTGCGCACGCATTCATCGCAGTCTTCGCCTTCGGTTGCAATCTCGATTGTTTCCAGGATCGCGTGATCGGCCCGCTCGGGATTAAATGGATCGCTCGGATCGGGATCGTTGGGTCGTGCAGGGTCCATTGTCTCTTTATCTAACGTGCGAGGGTGGCTCTGTGGCTGTCTCGCGTGCAAGCGGCTTGAGCACGCGCCAGACGTTTTCCGCCAGAACTCTCTGCCCGGCGGCGTTTGGATGAATGCCGTCGGGCAAGTTCAGTGCCGGATCGCCGGCCACGCCCTCCAGAAGATACGGCACGAGCAGGGCGCCATTCCTGCTCGAGAGCCCAGTGAACATTTTGCCGAACGCAGAGACGTAGTCATCGGCCCCGACAACTTTCGAAGCTGCCATTCCGACGATCACCACACGCACAGCTGGGTTTCGGGCTTTCACTTTATCGATAATCTGCTGAAGATTGCTTTGGATTTGATCGACCGGCACACCGTGAAAGACATCGTTGATTCCAAGCTCCAGAATGAAGATGTCGATCTTGCCCTTCAAATGGCCGGGGAGCCGTTCCAAGCCGCCATCGGTGGTGCCGCCAGTTTGGCTGGCATTAGTCACTTGAAAGTTCAGGCCGGCAGCGCGCAACTTGTTTGCCAATAAGGCTGGATAAGCTTCGCTAGGTTTGAGGCCAAATCCGCCTGAGAGGCTGTCGCCCAACACGAGGATCTTTTTCACCTCTCCTGGCTTGAGTGGCGAGCTCGAGGCGAACTGCCCAAACAGGATCGAACCTGCGAGGCAAACCAGAGTGAGAGCGCTTTTCATCACTGCAATCCCGAGTTTGATGTTTGATGTTCGACGTTTAACGGTTTAACGATTGAACTCTTCAACTATTCAATTTTTCTATGGCAAATTACGCTATCAATGGATTCGGTCGCATCGGGCGCAACGTGCTTCGCGCGATGACGCAAAAACAAGTCGAGCGCGTTCGCGCGATAAACGACCTCACTGACACCCGCACCCTGGCCCATCTGCTCAAATGGGATTCAGTCCACGGCAAATTCGACGGCGAGATCGGTTACGACGAGGAGAACATTATTGTCCGGGGCCACAAAATTAAGATTTTGAAGGAGCGCGACCCGGCGAATCTGCCGTGGAAAAAATTGGATGTGGATGTTGTGCTCGAGTCAACCGGCTTTTTCACGAGTCGCGATAAAGCCGAGCTGCACCTGAGCAAGGCCGGCGCGAAACGAGTGCTGATCAGCGCGCCAGCGAAAGATCCAGACGTGACGATTTGCATGGGTGTCAACGACGATCTCTTCGATCCGGCCAAGCACGTGATTGTTTCAAACGCGAGTTGCACCACCAATTGTCTCGCGCCGATGGCGAAGGTCTTGACCAACAAATTCGGGATCGCGCGTGGATTCATGAGCACCATCCACAGCTACACCAACGACCAGCGCATTCTCGATTTCCCGCATAAAGATTTGAGGCGGGCACGGGCCGCGGCGATCAACATCATCCCATCCACCACCGGCGCGGCCAAAGCAATCGGCGAAGTCATTCCAGAATTGAAAGGGAAACTGAATGGCGGCGCTTTCCGTGTGCCAACTCCGGATGGTTCGGTCACCGATTTCACCGCTGTGCTCGAAAAGGATGCGACGGTCGAGACCGTCAACGCCGCTTTTAAAGAAGCTGCGTCGGACAAAAGCTACAAGGGCGTCGTCGAATACAGCGATGAGCCGCTCGTTTCCGAGGACGTCGTCGGAAATCCCCATTCCTGCATTTTCGACAGCCAATTGACGCTTATGCTTGGCAACCGCTTCGTGAAAATCGTCGGTTGGTACGACAACGAATGGGGCTACAGCAACCGTTGCGTAGAATTGCTGGAACTGATCGGCAAGTAACCAGCAGCAGCAGGAGTACGATGGCAAAACTTACGCTGCGCGATCTGGATGTAGGCGGGAAACGCGTGCTGGTGCGGGTGGACTTCAACGTGCCGACCGAAACCCGCGGTGGAAAAGTCCGCATTACCGATGACACGCGAATTCGAGAAAGCTTGCCGACGATCAACTACCTGCGTAAACACGGCGCCAAAACAATTTTGATGGCGCATCTTGGCCGGCCGAAGGGAAAGCCCGTGCCAAAATATTCCCTTCGTCCGATCGGCGAACATTTGCATTCGCTCATCCATCAGCCGGTCATTTTCAGTCACGACACTATTGGCGAGGTTCCGGAAAAAATCATTGCGCATATGGAGGACGGCGATGTCGCTTTGCTCGAGAACGTCCGCTTCCAGCCGGAGGAAGAAGCGAACGATCCGAAATTCGCGGAAACGTTGGCTAAACTCGGCGATCTCTACGTCAACGATGCATTCGGCGCGGCGCATCGCGCCCATGCATCCACAGCCGGTATCACAAAATTCGTGCCGAAATCGGCAATGGGTTTTCTGATCGAGAAAGAGCTCAAGTATTTGCGCGAAGGACTCGAGAAACCAGCCAAGCCGTTCGTGGTCATTTTGGGTGGAGCGAAGGTTTCCGACAAGATCGGCGTTTTGAAAGCGCTGATGGAAAAGGCCGACACCATCCTGATCGGCGGCGCGATGGCGAACACCTTTCTCAAGGCGCAGGAAATCCCGGTGGGCGCAAGCCGTGTGGAATCGGATAAGGTCGATCTGGCGGGTGAAATTCTCGACTTGGCGAAGAAACGCGGAGTAAAATTTTTGCTTCCGATTGACGCGGTGGAAGCGGAGGAGATTCGTGCGGGCACGCCTATTCGAAACACGAGCCGGCTCTCGCCGCAGCACGGGATCACCGATGGTTGGCAGGCGGTGGACATTGGCGCTGCGACGATTGCTCTTTACCAGGACGAAATTGCAAAAGGGGAGACGATTTTTTGGAACGGGCCCGTTGGCATTTTCGAGATTCCCGATTTCGCGGAGGGCACGATCGCGATCGCCGAAGCGCTGGCGCAATCGGGAGCGACCACGATCATCGGCGGCGGCGATTCCGTGACCGCGGTAAAACAGGCCGGACTTGCCGATAAAATGACATTCATCTCCACCGGCGGCGGCGCTTCCTTGGAATTGCTCGAAGGCAAAGAACTCCCCGGCGTGGCAGCGCTGAGCGACAAAGCTTAGACAGAATTAACAAAATGGGCAGAATTGGTTCTGCTGAAATCGCTTTTGTAAATTCTGTTCATTCTGTCAGAAAGATCTATGCGTAAGAAAATAGTCGCTGCCAATTGGAAGATGAACATGACTCAGGCTGAGTCTGCGCGATTTGTCGAGTCGCTGCTGATCGATCTGGGAGATATCACCGATGTTGAAGTGGTAATCGTACCTCCGTTCACCGCGATTGCGAAAGTGATGGAGGCTCTTGGCAAAGCGCAAAACATCAAGGTTGGCGCACAAAACATGCATTGGGAGCGGAACGGCCCTTTCACGGGCGAGATTAGCGCGGCGCTGTTGCGCGATTTATTTGTGCATTACGTCGTCCTTGGGCACAGCGAGCGTCGCATCCTGTTTTGTGAGACCAATGAGATAGTGAACCGCAAAGTGCGTGCCGCCCACGAAGCGAGCCTGCGCCCGATTGTTTGCATCGGGGAAACGCTCGAGCAGCGCGACAAGGGCAATATCGAAAAAATATTGTCGATCCAACTGCGGGGCAGCCTCAAGAATCTGAGCGAAAAAGAACTTCAGGAAACAGTGATCGCCTACGAACCGGTATGGGCAATCGGCACCGGCCGCAACGCCACGCCTGAGCAAGCGCAGGAAGCGCACACGTTTATTCGTGACACCTTGCGCGAAATGGCCAACGACACGACGGCCGAGCGCGTCCGCATTCAGTACGGCGGCAGTGTTAAACCGGAGAACGCGCGCGAGCTTATGAGCCAGCCGGACATTGACGGCGCGCTAGTCGGGGGCGCGAGCCTCGATCCGCGCAGCTTCGCCGAGATCGTGAAGGCCGCGCGAGAAGAGTAGCAGCGTGGATCGGCCGCTCTCTCGGGCGGTGCTCAAAGTGCGGCTTCGCCGGCATTAATTTACCATCGAGGTCGCCGCGGCGACGACTGCCGATCCACCTTCCCACGATACCATGGCGATCGTTCACGTTATTTTTTGATCTCCAGGTAGGTGCGCGCTTGCACGTGATTTGTACCGGGCTGGAATTCTTCGATGCGCATTTGTTTTAAGAACCAGCGGTTGTCGATCTTTTGGGCGGAAACCACTTCGAAGCGTTTCGCAAGTTGGACGTTCCAATCGTAGCCCTCCATCCGCATGAGCGCCCCGCTCGCCTTATCGACCCATAGGAGAATGTTAGAATACTGTGACTCGCGTGAAGGCGCGCGCAGTTGCAGCTTCCAGCAACTGCGAGTGCGAACATTTTCCTCACCCAGGACGCGCGCCGTCGGCCAGTAAAGAAATTTGAACGCGAGGTCCTCGTAGCTAAGGCTGGTGCCGCGGATCTTTTGGTTGAGTGTCGAAGCTGTAAATTTCTCTGCGCCCGCACCAGTCACAAGATCAAGGCGCGAGCTCTTTTCCCCAAGGCGCAATTGTAAAACCTCGTCGGGGTTAAGGAATGAATAGCGAATCAGCGGGCCGTTTTGCGTCAGGCGAAATGGAACAATGATATCGTTTTCGCGAAGCTGACCCTGCAGATCGATTTGCTGTTGCGCCTCGATCATGCGAACCGAGGCGAGAATGTCCCTCGCGGAAGGCGGAGGCTGGCCGAAGATCGACAACGCGGAGAGGAAATAGAGCAGCGTTGTTTTTCGGATCATGAGAAGCTTTAGATCAGAAAATGACGAATGACGGATGTCTAATGACGAAGGAATGACGAAATCCGAATGGCGAAGAGAGCGCCATTTGCTTCTTCATCATTTGAACATTCGACCTTTCTTCGTCATTCGTCATTCGTGCTTCGTCATTATACCGCATTTGTTTATTAGAAAGTAGCCATTAAACGTTAAGCGCCGTTTCATTCCAACACATGGACCAGGCCCTGTTTCATCTCATCAACGAACGATGGACGAGCCCGACGCTCGACTTGTTCATGGCGGCGCTCAGCAACAGCGGGATTTGGAGGCCGTTGCTCATTGCGATTGGGCTGAGCGCTCTCTTGTTTGGCGGATTTAAGGCCCGAGCTTTCGTGGTATGTCTGGTCTTGTCCCTGCTGATTGCGTCGCAGTTTACAGGCATATTGAAGACGGCGATCGATCGGCATCGGCCCAAGCAAGTAGAAAGTGTGCGGATGGTCGAAATGCAAAGGACACACCCGAGATTCATGACCTTGTTCAAAAAAACTACGATTCGTTTTTCCGATCAATCCGATCGGAACCGATCGGGCCCGGCATTTCCATCGGGCCATATGACGAGCAACACGATAATTGCCGTATATTGCACCCTTTTTTATCGGAGGCGCGGCTGGCTCTACTGGATCGTCGCTGCAGCCATCGGTTACTCGCGAATTTATCTCGGTGCGCATTGGCCGAGCGACATCATTGCGACGCTGTTTCTGGCCATTGGGGAGGCATTACTCATGCTGGGATTGTTCGAGTGGATTTGGAGAACAGTGGCGCGGAAATGGGCGCCGACCGTTTACGCACGGCACCCGAGTTTGATTGGTGATTTGAATGGCAGACCGCAACCGCTGGCGGCGTCGCACCACTCTTCATGAACACCACGCGCGCGGTCTGGTTTTTCGCTCTCGCTCTGACGGCAATTCGATTGTCGATGCTTGCGACGACCGACCTCGAATTCGACGAAGCGCATTACTGGATGTGGTCGGAGCGCCTTGCACCGGCATATTTCAGCAAAGGGCCGGGCGTCGCTTTTGCCATGCGCGCGAGCACCGCTCTTTTTGGCGCAAATGAATTCGGTGTGCGCTTTTTCAGTCCCGTGCTCGGCGCAGCCACGAGCCTGCTCTTGTTTTACTTTGCGCGGCGATTATTCAGCGCGACCGCCGGTTTTTGGGCGGTCATCGCATTGAATGTCACCCCGATCTTCAATCTTGGCGCGTTCCTGATGACGATCGATGCGTTGTCGGTTTTTTTCTGGTTGGCGGCGATGTTCACATTCTGGTTGGCGCTGGAAAAGAGTCCGCGTTTCTCGTTGTATTGGCCGCTCACTGGATTGCTGATTGGGTTTGGATTTCTTTCCAAATACACGAATGCATTCGAGCTTGTTTCGATTCTGCTCGTGCTCGCCCTGGCGCCCAGGCTCAGACAGGAGTTTGGGCGGGCCGGTTTGTATTCGTTGCTCTTCATGTTCGCTCTTTGCACCGTCCCGCCGATTATCTGGAACGCACAGCATGCCTGGATTACGCTGGCGCATCTGCGCTCGCGTGGGGGCGTCGAGCAGGGCTTTGGGTTCCATCCCGGCGAGATTCTCGAGTTCCTCGGCGGGCATTTTCTGGCCTACTCGCCATTTCTGTTCCTGGCGCTGGCATGGGGCGTCATTGGAAGCTGGCGACGCGTAAACCAGCAATTCAAGGTGTTGTTCCTGATGTGGTTTGGACTGCCGGTGTTCGTTTTTTATCTTCTCCTGTCGATTAACAAAAGCGCTGCTCCAAACTGGGACGGACTCGCCTTCTTCGGGTTTGGTTTGTTGGCAATTTATTTCTGGTGGAAACGCGTCGAGGCAAGCGTTCTGTTGCAACTCTGCGCCAGCGTAGCGTTGCTCGTCGGATTAATCATGAGCCTCATCGCACTGAACACGGACGTGCTCCGGACCGCGGG
Source organism: Verrucomicrobiota bacterium (assembly GCA_046724585.1). Lineage (GTDB taxonomy): Bacteria > Verrucomicrobiota > Verrucomicrobiia > Chthoniobacterales > UBA10450 > Udaeobacter. Next base: position 27,959 of record JBKOWV010000176.1, on the reverse strand, counting down.
GTACGAATTATGGCGACGTGACCCGAGCGATCGAATGCGTGGATGGAGAAGTGCAACCGGCGCAGTCGAGAAAATCCGTAACGATCTCGAAGCGAAACTGAGAGAAAAATTATTTCTCATTGCCGACGCCCGCGATCGCGCGTCGGAAATTTCGTTTTATCTGCGCGACAAACGACCGGAGGGTCCGGGGCATCCGCCCGTTTACATCGTCGAGTCACAGGACCTCGTAAACCAGTTTTCTTTTTGGCCGCGCTACGATGAGTTTGTCGAAATAAAGCCGGGCACGCGGCGCCCGGAGGACGAAGTTTACACCGAGGAGAACGGCATCAATCCTTTCGTCGGGCGCAGCGCGCTTTTCATTCGCCAGGGCGAAAAAGAACGAGCGCCCCATAATATCCGAACCGCCTTCCAATCGGTGGAACCAGTGGCGACCATTGAAGTGCAGCGCTACGGAAGGGTAATACGCACGTGGCAGGTGTTTCTTTGCAGAGACTATCGCACGCTTCCGTTATGAGAAGCTGTCTCGCAAATAACGGAACTGCGCGCGTCTTACGCAGCCGCGATTACAGTCCGAGACGCCAATGACGCAGACCGCAGCCTCTCCAGAAATCTCTGTGGTCGTGCCTCTTTTTAACGAGGAGGAGAGCGTGCCGATCTTGCAATCCGAGCTGCGCGTAGCGCTGAGCGGATTCGATCACGAAATCGTCTTTGTTGACGACGGATCAGTCGATCGCACCGTCGAACAAATCGAAACTGCGCCAAATATTCGCGTGATTCGTTTCGAAAAAAATATCGGCCAAAGCGCCGCTATTTACGCCGGTCTCCAGGCCGCGCGCGGCGCGACCGCAGTTCTGATCGATGGCGATTTGCAAAATGATCCCGCGGACATTCCCAGGCTTCTTGCGGAGATCGGGCGTGGCGCCGATGTCGTCTGTGGTTATCGCGTGAAACGCAAAGACACGGTGCTGAAACGACTAACAAGCCGGATCGCCAACGCCGTTCGCAGCCGTTTCACGAAAGACGGCGTGCGCGACACGGGTTGCACGCTGAAGGCGATGCGGCGCGAATGCGTGACCGCATTAGTTCCCTTTAAAGGCATGCACCGTTTCATTCCCGCGCTCATCAAGGGCGCAGGTTATCGGCTGGTCGAAATCCCCGTGAACCATCGTCCGCGTCGCTTCGGTCAAAGCAAGTATGGCCTGGGTAATCGCGCCCTTCGCGCCACGGTCGACATGTTCGGCGTGCGCTGGCTGCTTGCGCGGCGGCTGAATTACAAAATTCGCGAGCAGACGTGACGAATGGGACCGATTCGACCCATTTCGGCCTTCCCAAAACGCACTTGTCAAGCCAGACGGCCCCGCTAAGCTTGCGCTCCCGTACAAGGGGAAATCTGCATGTCGCTGGCCAGCTTACTTTCCGCCGAGCAAATCATCCCTGAGATGAGGGCGACCGACCGTTGGCCGGCCATTGTCGAGCTGATCGATCTCCTCGTTAGTCTCGGCAAAATTAAGGCCGGGGATCGCGACAGCATTCTGGCTTCGCTCAAACAGCGCGAGGAAACCATGAGCACCGGCATCGGATTCGGGATCGCCATTCCCCATTGCTCCTCCGACCGCCTCGACGAAGTCGTCGCTGCATTTGGACGATCGTCCGGCGGGATTGAATTCGATGCCCTCGACAACGCGCCGGTGAAGTTCGTCGTTCTTTTCATTGTGCCTAAGAATCAATTTCAGACACATCTGCGGACGCTTGCATCGATTGCCAAATTTCTGAACGATCGCAGCGTCCGCGAGAGTCTGGCCGAAGCGAAATCGGCAGGCGAAATATTGTCGATCTTTCGCGACCGCTCGTAACTTGTAGCCGTCGATCTGGACGACGCGGCACGAGGGTTTCTACCATGGAGACATTCCAGGCACTTCTCGCAACGAAACTTGCCGATGCGCTGGCAAAGACGGGCCTTCCGAATGCCGGCGAACTGACGCCGGCGACCGATCCGCGTTTCGGCGATTATCAGACCAATGCCGCTCTGGTCCTCGGAAAAGAGCGCAGTGAAAACCCGAAAACTCTAGCGGCGAGAATTCTAGCCCAACTTGATGTTGGCGATCTTTGTGAACCGCCCACCGTCGCTGGCGCAGGCTTCATCAACTTCACATTGCGCGCCGATGCCATCGCAAGAAAAGCGGGGGAGACTTTGCGAGACGAACGGCTCGGTGTCGCAAAAGCAAAATCGACGAGGAGGATCGTGATTGATTTTGGATCGCCCAACGTAGCCAAACCGATGCACGCCGGTCACATCCGCAGCACCGTGCTCGGCGACGCGCTGGCGCGGATCGCTCAGTTCCTTGGGCATGAAGTCATCCGCGACAATCACGTTGGCGATTGGGGGACGCAGTTTGGCATGGTCATTTACGGCTGGAAAAATCTGCTCGATCGAGAAGCTCTGCAGCGCGATCCGCTCGCCGAGATCGTTCGTATTTACAAGGAGACAAATGAAAGATCGACAAAGGATCCGCAGGTTCGCGAAGCCTGTCGCCGAGAATTGGTCAAGCTGCAGGCGGGCGACCGGGAAAACGTCGATATCTGGAACGAATGCGTCGCCTTCTCAATGCAGGATTTCGATCACGTTTACAAACTGCTCGATATCCATTACGACATCCAGTGCGGTGAAAGTTTTTACAACGATCGTCTGCCGGGCGTGGTTGAGCGTTTGCTCAAATCCGGCATAGCTGAAATCAGCGAAGGCGCGGCGGTCGTTTTCTTTCGCGATATTCCCGAGCTGGCTGACAAACCCTGCATCATCCGCAAGCGCGACGGCGGTTTCAATTACGCAACCACAGATCTGGCAACAGTTGATTATCGCATCAAAGATTTGAAGGCCGATGGGATTTGGTACGTGGTCGGTGCGCCGCAGATTTTGCATTTCAAACAAATTTTCGAAATCGCCCGACGGGAGGGTTACACCGCCGATTTTCGCCATATCCCGTTTGGCAGCATCCTGGGTGAGAACCGCAAACTAATGAAAACGCGCTCAGGAGAAAACGTCCCGTTGCGCGATCTTCTCGAGGAAGCATGCAAGCGTGCGCGCAAGGTTATCGAGGAGAAGAATCCCGACTTGAGCGAGACGGATAAGATCGACATCGCGCAGAAGATCGGGATCGGAGCGATCAAGTACTTCGATCTCTCACAATATCGGATGACCGATTATGTTTTTTCCTGGGAGAAGATGCTCTCCCTCCAGGGAAACACGGCGCCATATCTGCAGAATGCTTACGTGAGGATTCGCTCCATTTTTCGGAAAGCAGGCGAGTCGGCGCCGAAGATCGGCAATTTAATCCTTGAGTCGCCCGCCGAAATTAATCTCGGAAAACGTCTCTGTCAGTTCGCGGAAGTCGTCCCGCAAGTGTTGAACGACTTTCGCCCGAACATTCTGGCAAATTATCTATTCGAGCTGGCGAACAGCTTCCACGCATTTTATGAGACCTGTCCGGTCTTGAAATCGGAAGAGCCCGCGCGCAGTTCGCGTCTGGCGCTGTGCGATCTCGCCGGGCGAGTTTTGCAGCGCGGTCTCGAGCTTCTTGGAATCAAAGTGCCCGAAAAGATGTAACCTTTGTCATTCCGAGCGAAGTCGAGGAATCTCTTACTGTTGACCGGCAGAAGGAACGGGAACAATGAGAGATGTCTCGACTCTACTCCACATGACAGAAAAACATCCGCGAATTCCCAACTGCACCTACCGATTGCAGTTCAATCGCTGGTTCACCTTTGCCCAGGCGCGCGAAATCGTGCCGTACCTGCATGCGCTCGGCGTGACCGATGCTTACGCGTCGCCCTATTTCCAGGCAGGCGCGGAAAGCCTGCACGGTTACGACATCACGGACCATAACAAGCTCAATCCGGTGATCGGCTCGCGGGAGGAATACGACTCCTGGATTGCGGAACTGCACGCGCATTCGATGGGCCAGGTGCTCGATTTCGTCCCCAATCACGTGGGCATCTCAGAGCCGCTCAATGAGTGGTGGATGGATGTGCTCGAAAACGGGCCCAGCTCCAGATTTGCGCCCTATTTTGATATTGACTGGTGTCCGTTGAAATCGGATCTGCGCGACAAAGTTTTGCTGCCAATCCTGAGCGACCAATATGGGCGCGTCCTCGAGCGCGGTGAGCTGCGAGTAATTTTCGAGGAGGGCACCTTTTATCTGCTCTACGGCCAGCGCAAACTGCCGATCGCGCCGGGCACCTATCGCCATGTTTTGGACATTGCGTTACAAAATCTTGCCGAATACAAGGACGAGGATTTTTATGCGGAATTGCAAAGCATTCTGACCGCACTCGAATATTTGCCAAAGCGCACCGAAACCGACCCGAAGCGCGTCGCGGAGCGGGTTCGAGAAAAGGAAATCATCAAGCGACGTCTCGAACGCCGTTGCGCGGAAGCGCCACAAGTGCAGCAGGCAATCGAAAAGGCATTGGCCCAAATCAATGGAGAGCCGGGCGACCCGCGGAGCTTTGACGCGCTGGATGAGTTGCTCAACGCACAGTCTTACCGTCTGGCCTATTGGCGGGTCGCCGCCGAAGAGATTAATTATCGCCGCTTTTTCGACGTTAACGATCTGGCAGCGATCCGGGTTGAATTGGCAAAAGTTTTCGACGCTGTTCACCGGCTGGTCCTGGATCTGGTGCGCACTCGCGCCGTCACCGGTATCCGCATCGATCATCCGGATGGTCTTTACCTGCCGCGCGAGTATTTCGAAAAACTCCAGCAGCGCTGCGCAAAGGCGCTGGCAATTCCGCTTCCCAAGGATGGGCGCGCCATTTACATGGTCGCGGAGAAAATCCTCACTGCCCCGGAAACATTGCGAAAGGATTGGCTGGTGCATGGCACCACCGGCTACGATTTTGCGAATCAGGTCGCGCAGTTGCTGGTCGATTCCTCTGCCGAGGCGGCGATCACAAAAACATTCCATCGCTTCATCGGCCATTCCCTGCCGTTTGGGCATCTGCTGTATGCGAAAAAACTGCAGGTGATGAAATTGTCGCTCGCCAACGACGTCGATGTTCTGGGCAACATGGTCGATCGGCTCTCCGAGCAAAACCGATGGTATCGCGATTTCACTCTCGAAGCGCTGGCCCGGGCCGTGCGCGAGACGATCGCCTGTTTTCCGGTATACCGAACTTATCTCGCACCTAGCCGGCCGGTCAGTGAGGAAGATCGGCAAATTGTCGAGCGCGCTATTGCTGCGGCCAAACGTCGAAACCCGGCAATCGAAGAATCGATCTTCAATTTTCTCCGCGACGTCCTGATCTTCCGATTTCCGGAAAACCTCGGCGCCGAAGCGCGCTCTGACCACACCCATTTCGTCCTCAAGTTTCAGCAAACCACCGGACCAATCATGGCCAAGGGCTTGGAGGACACTGTGTTTTACATTTACAACCGGCTGGCCGCGCTCAATGAAGTTGGCGGCGAGCCGCAGCAGTTCGGATTGAGCGTTGACGCCTTTCACGAATGTAATATCGATCGACAACGCAATTGGCCCGCGGCCTTGCTCGCGACCTCAACCCACGACACCAAACGCAGCGAAGATGTGCGGGCGCGGATCGTTGCCATCTCCGAAATCCCGGAGATTTGGCGACGTTCTCTGCAACGGTGGCGCCTCGCCAATCGGCGCTGGAAGCGGACAATCAATGACGCGGAAGCGCCGGATGCAAATGAGGAATACCTGCTTTACCAGACCTTGCTTGGAACCTGGCCAATCCAGAACTCGGGCGAACCAGAAGCATCGGCAAAACCGGAGTACATCGAGCGGATTCAAGCGTACATGGCCAAGGCGCTTCACGAGGCGAAGCTAAATACGAGTTGGATCCAGCCGAACGAAGAATGGGACGCGGCGATGCACGACTTCGTCGCGAAAATCCTGGATTCGTCACCGCGAAACAAGTTTCTCCCGGCTTTCCTCCCGGTTGCGCAGGAAATTGCGCGCCTCGGAGCGATCAATTCACTCATGCAAGTGGCGCTAAAGCTGACCTCGCCGGGAGTCCCCGACATTTATCAAGGCAATGAGATTTGGGATTACGGTCTGGTCGATCCTGACAATCGACGCCCGGTCGATTACCAACGGCGCTGCGAAATGCTCGCAGCATTGTCGGCTGCGGCTCCCGAGGAGTCGATGCGCAACTGGCCTGATGGCCGGATCAAAATGTTTTTGACCCAGCGAGTGCTGCAATTTCGCCGCGAGCATGCCGATCTTTTCCAGCGCGGAGAATATTCGCCAGTGAGGGCGAGCGGCACATTCGCGGAATGTTGTGTCAGTCTCGGCCGCGAATTGGCAGGCAAATGGATTGTTGTGATCGCGCCGCGGCTCACTTCCCGTATTGGCTTTCCGCCAGTTGGCGAACGGTGGAAAGACACGTCAATTGAATTGCCCGAAACGTTTTCGCTGGAGAACGCGCACGACCTCTTTACCTGCCGCGCGATTCATCATGAGGGTCGAAAAGTTTTGATCAGCGACGCGATGTCCACTTTGCCCTTTGCGGTGGTGACGAATCTGTAGAGTGCCCGCGTGCGCTCTCCTTGAGACGCTCCAGCCAGAGGCACGAGCTACATTGACAGCCGCTTCAGCAAATCGACAAGCCACCGCGCGAAGTCGCTAATATTCGTTAGCAAATCCGCGCCGAAATCAGCAAATGTAATTTCCGGCGACGCAAGCACGAGCATTACGCTGAGCAGGAGCAGGTTCATAAGATAGATGACGATGAGCGAAAAAAATGTGCCTTGATCGCTGAGGTCGGTCTGATTTTTCGGGATCATCCAGCAGGTGAACGTGAAATGGAATGCCCAGGTCGCGCCGATCACGGCATAAAGCAATCGTCCATACGGCTGCACATTCATAAAGAGACCAAGCACGCCATAAGTGGCGATCGCCAGGATGCTGTAGAGTGGGAAGAAATAAGGCGCCAACGCGATCCAGAAATTATTCTTGTTCGTCACCACATGGCCGCCGTCATGGCCAACACGAAACCGGCTAACGCGTCCGCCCATTAGCAGAACCCAGAGCGCATGAGTGAGCTCGTGTCCAAACACATAGAGGACAATCGGGCGAGGCAAACCGAGAAACGCGATTAGCCAGAGGACCGCGCCCAACGAGAAGAACCAAAATTCTTCGCCTGCCCAAAGCCGCTGGGTCACAGTCGCGCGCGCAAAGACAGTGAAAAATGTCTGGCTGAGAACTACGCAGACCGGCAGCAAAAAGATCGCAACGACAAACTTCACCCATCGTGTCGGGACCACCAGCGGATAAGATGCAGGAACCCCGAACGCATTCGGGGCGCGCGCGATATTTCGGACGACCTTCCGGTCCCGTGGGGGATTACGCCTTCCGCGAGGGTTTGTCGATCTTCGCTTCGTCGCAGCCAAGTTAGCCGAAGACTACGCGGACGCCGCGCTGAGCGAAAGTCGAATCCGTCAACGTGAATAATTGTACCATGAGCACGTCATGCTCGTCGCCAGAAAACGCGCGCGGAATAAACACTGTTTCGGCGGGGCGCCGAAACCAACAGGCCAGCGGCCTGTGCTCCCCAGAAATACACAATCACGCCCGGCCCACGTAGGCGCCGGTGCGGGTATCGATCTTGATCGTTTCGCCTTCCTTGATGAACAACGGAACGTTGATTGTCTTTCCCGTTTCGAGGACTGCCGGCTTGGTCACGTTGCTGGCGGTATCGCCGCGCACACCTTCCGGAGATTCAATCACCTTGAGGCCGACCGACGCAGGCAGCTCAACCTGCACTGGCTTGCCCTCCGCGTAGAGGACCTGCACGGAAAGATTTTCCACCAGATAATCTTTGGCGTCTCCGATCAGGTTTTCCCGGAGCGTGATCGTGTCGTACGTCTCCGGGTCCATGAAATGGTATCCGTTCCGGTCCTTGTAACTGAATTCAAGCGCTTTTCGCTCGATCTCGACCAGCTCGACCTTGTCGGTCGAGCCGAAGCGAACATCGGCGCTCTTCCCCGTGTTGATATAGCGGATGATCGCCTGGACGAATGCGCGCAAATTTCCAGGCGTGCGATGATGGACTTCCAAGACAATGGCTGGATTGCCATTGTATTTGATCGCCATTCCTCTGCGAAGATCGTTTGCCGCGGGCATGGTTGAAGACGTTGAAGCGTTAAAGCGTTAAAGCGGGGGAGCGCGGAGTTTACACGGGCTCGGCGATTTTGCAATTGGAGGGCAGGCGCGCCGCCTGCCGCGTATCGGCAAGCGAGGCGCTTGCCCTACAGCAACTTCAAGCGCGTGAGGTCCTGCGAATCAACAATCCCAACCGGCACGTTGTTATCATCGATCACGACCAGGTCGTCGATGCGATGGCGTTCGAGCAGGTTCAGGACTTCGACCGCGAGTTTGTCTTTGTGCACCGTGACCGGATTAAACGTCATCAGGTCGGCCACCAGCCGTTCACCGACCTTTGAATCGGATTGAAAATGCCGCACGAAATCGCCATGCGTAAAAATGCCAAGCAATTGTCGATCTTCGCCCGCTACGACCGCAGCACCGGCACGCACGCTGGTCATGGCTTTGAGCACATCGCGCACCGGCGTATCGGTTGAGACAATCGCCATCGCTTCTGGCGGTCGCATGATTTGATGCACACGCATGAGGAGGCTGCGGCCGATCACTCCGGCGGGATGAAACTTTGCGAAATCTTCTTTGTTAAACCCGCGCGCTTCGAGCAGCACCATGGCCAGCGCGTCGCCCAACGCCAGCATCACCGTCGTGCTTGAAGTCGGCGCCAGATTCAGCGGACATGCTTCCTGTTCGATGTTTACATCGAGAAGCAGATGCACGTTTTGGGCGAGAGTGGATCTGGGATCGCCACACATGGCGATGATCCTGACCTGGAACCGGGCGATCGCGGGTAAGATCCGGAGCAATTCCTCCGTCTCCCCGCTCGAGCTTAATACAAGCACGATATCCCCATCGGCGATCATGCCGAGATCGCCGTGCAAAGCGTTTGAGGAATCGAGCACGACGGCAGGCGATCCTGTGCTGGTCATGGTGGCGGCGATCTTTGCGCCGATGTGTTCGGATTTGCCCACCCCGAGCACGACCACTTTTCCGCGCGCATCCACTGTTTCCCTAATCAGTTCAACGGCGCGGGAGAAATTTTCGCCCAGGCGTTCCCGGAGTCGTTTGAGCTCAAAAATTTCTATATCCAGAACACGTGCGGCCTTTTCAAGGTAGTCCATCGAACTATATAATGTGGGCAGGCGTAGTGACGGGCAAGAACTTGCACGCCCGCGCAAGAAAGGAAAAACATGAAAACATTACTGATCGCATTCCTGGCCGGGCTGGTTACAACCGCTTCGGCCCAAACATTCACCGCGCCGATCGGGCCGCAAAAGCCGGTCAGAGCAATGCCGACACCGCCACCAATCACCGTGCGCCCGGCGGTTCGGGGCGTGGTTCCGCGAGCGTTCGGTCCCGGCCGTAATCCACTCCAGATGTTGAATCCTTGGGCGCCGGCGCGATACGGCACCTGGGTGGAAAGCACCTCGTTCGATCCAGACATCCCGGGGAAGTGGAAGGGCATTAAGTTTTTCGAGATCCTCTTTTAGCCATTTTTGTCATACCGACCGAAGTGGAGGAATCTCTTATTGTTAAAAGGCAACAGTGAGAGATGTCTCGACTCCGCTCGACATGACAAGAAGTCCCGTCGTCGCCTGTTATTGCGCGACGTTTCTGAAACCGGAGATGTGGCACATCTACCGGCAAATCAGCGCGCTTGAGCGCGTCTCTCCTGTTGTCATCGCTCAGAAACGCGAAAATTCGGGCCGCTTTCCATTCGATAGGATTGACATCGTCCCAAAACCGGCGCAGCATTTTTTCCGCCGCTTCTGGTTTCGCCAGGTGCGCGATAAGCCGTGGCAGATCTCGAGCGGCGAATTGCGCGCGCTAATGAAAGTTCTGGAAAGAAGGAGAGCGCGCCTTTTGCACATTTACTTTGGTCATATCGCCGTGCATCTCCTGCCGCTGATTCGAGCGTGGCCAAGACCATCGATCGTGTCCTTTCACGGCGCCGATGTGATGGTTGACATGAACAAGCCGGCGTATCGAGAGACCACGCGGCAGATGCTCGACGTCGTGAAACTGGTGCTGGTTCGCTCGGAATCGTTGCGCCGCGCAGTCGCCGATCTTGGTTGCGACCAAAAAAAAATCGAAGTCCAGCGGACCGGGATTCCGCTTGATGAATTCCCGTTTCGCGAGCGCAATTTTCCGGGCAGCGATGGCGAATGGCGATTCGTCCAGGCTGGCCGTTTGATCGAGAAAAAGGGTCTGCCTGTTACGCTCCGCGCTTTTGCGAGTTTTCTGAAGCGATATCCGAAGGCAACGCTGACGATTGCCGGAGAAGGTCCGTTGCTCGGCCATCTTCAGGAGCTGGCACGCGAACTCAAGATCGACAATCGCGTTTCATTTACGGGTTTGATTTCGCAGAAGGAACTGCGGGACCTTTATTATGGATCGCACGTTTTCCTGCATCCGAGCGAAACCGGCCCCGACGGAAATCAGGAGGGTATTCCAAACTCAATGCTAGAAGCCATGGCCAGCGGGCTGCCGGTGTTCGCCACCGAGCATGGCGGGATTCCCGAAGCGATCAAGCACGGCGTAAGCGGCGTGCTCGTGCCTGAGCGCGATGAGGAGGAGCTGGCATGGACGTTGCTCAACGCGGTGGAAGATCAACGTTTTCTTGCACGCGTGGCGCGCGGTGGTGCCGAGGTCGTTGGAGAAAACTTCGAGCTGCGCCTGCAAGCGGGACGGCTCGAAGATGCTTATTTAAAGACGATTTTGTAGCGCAGCGTTAAGAAAGATGATGCTGCCCCGCGAATCAAGCCAACCTGCGTCTGCTAAAGCGGCGCCGTAGGCGCGAATGCTCGCTATCCAGCTTACTGCGTCAATTCGCGGGCAAGCTTTGCCGTAAAAATCTTTACTGATTGGGCGGTTCGGGTAAATCGCCCCTACCATTATTTGCGTTCGCGAATTGGGCGAAAAAGTTTGCGAGCTGCAAACGCACCGCTTGAAAGGAGAGCCGCTCCAGTGCCAGCTCTTGCGATTCAGACACAATTGCGGCGCGTGACTCGGCGTTTCTCAGCAGGTCCAGCGCGAGGGACGCGATTTCGTCGATCCCCCGCCCCTCGCCGCAGGTTTTGGGGAAGGCGATCCTTTCAATCGCGCCGTCGCCGCCGACGCAAACGGTCCGGCACAGGAGCGCGTCGCCTGCGACCTGGCCGGGCACCTGGCTGCGGTCCAGCTGCAAAACAAGCTTATGCCGGGCAACCAGGCGCAAATAATCCGGATACGATTTTTCTTCTTCAATCAGACAGAATTTTTCTTCGGCAAACTTTAGCTCCCAAAGCAATCGCCGCGCTTTGTATCCATCCAGATTGACGAGGGTGACCGGTTCACCGGTCGCTTCACAAAGCTGTCGGGCGACCAGCAGCGCCGCGAAATGATTGCGTGATGGGACATCACATTCACGTGTGCCGACAAAAATCCCCGCTTGTTCGTCAGGCGGCGCAGAAAAATTCCATTGCTGATCTTCGACCGGATAGGGCGTGGGAATAAATGCGACCGTGGCGGGATCGTGTTCCCAACGGGCGCGCCGATAAATTTCTGCGGCTTCCGGTGTACTGGCAACGCACCCGTCGGCTTGCGCCAGAATCCTCATGAAACGCGATAATCTGCCGCGGTCGCATAACTGTTGCGCGATCTGGTGGAGACCCGTTTCCTTCAGGGAGACAACGACCTTGCGCTGGTGTTTTTTGAGTTCGGCAAATGCCCGCTCGGAAGCCCGGAACTCGCCGCGCAAGAGAAGAAGAACCGGCGTTTCCTCGGCGATCGCACGCCGAGTATCGTAATGAAAAACTCCGCGCGTGCAGGCTGCGTAAGCGTGGAAATTGATGGGTGGATGTTCTCCCTCGCCCGGCGCGAGTGCACCGTGAAAGCGCTGTTCCGGGTCCCGACCGCCTGGATTAAGAACGGTCAACCGAAAATCGTCTGCTTTTTGGGATGTCATCATGGGACCGCCCTGCGTCATTCGTTAGGATGTTACATCGTTACACCGTCACAATGGAAGACTGTTTGTAACGCTTTAACGCTTCAACGTGACGAAGCCATTCGCTATTCGTCACTTGATCCCGGAGCGGTTGCGAGACTAAAACCGAGAAGGCGCCGTACTTATTGATAAAGATCGCTTGGAGGAGGCGTCGCTGATTTCAATAGCGTCTCCTCCGCGCTCTCTTGATCGAGCGGTTTAACCGGCAGCGCTCGCCGAATCTCTGCCTTATCTTGCGGCTGAACCGGGATCGCTTTCCTGATCGGCGCGCTGGATTCCGGTGTTTGATTAAGCCGTTCTCCTGCCGGTTCGCCGGTGTTCGCGGGAGGGCGATTGAGATCAATCGCTCCTGCCGGCGCCGGCATTGCCGGACTGCCGTCGGTTCCATTCTCAACCTTTTGGCTTTCGGCTATCTGCATTTCCGGTCCCGGCGTTGGTTCCGCTTTTAACGTTGGCTTGAGAGAGTTATAGGGATCTTTATCCGCCAGCAATGTTGGGTTTCTCACCGGCACCGGTGTGACTTCGCTAAGATCCACGGCAGGCGCGGCGCGTGGCAAATCGCTGGGAGGAAGGTCTCGAACGAGGCGAGCGCGCGGTTCGCCGTGAACGTTACAAGGTTCGGTGGGCGTCTGCGCAGAGGTCGCCAGCTCCATGTAGGTCGTGCGCCGTTGAACGGTGTCGCCAGCCTCCGATTTCACCGCGTCGTAACACTTGTCGGTGGCGAGCAAGCCGGATCTCCAGCAGATCTCGACCTGGTTTAGAGTCGGCGGTTGTCTAATTTCGCTCGACGGGTACTCCTGTGCCGCCGCGTTCATAATGTCCACCCAAACCGGCAGGGCGAGCTCGCGTCCGAACGCGCCGCGATAAATCTTTTGCGGTTTGTCGAATCCCGTCCAGACGGCACAGGTAAAATTGGAATCGTATCCGGCAAAAAGAGCATCGGTAAAATCGTAGGCCGTGCCGGTTTTGCCCGCTGCCGGCATTTTTTTCAGACCAAATTCCGAGCAGGCGGCTTTCCCGGTTCCTGCTTGGAGCGCATCGACAAGACACGAGTGCACTTGGTAGGCCGTTTCAGGTTTAATCACGGTTTGCCGTGTGCGGTCGTGTTTCGCGTCCCAAACCAGTGTTCCGTCCTTTTCCTCGATCCGTTCCAAGATGTGGGGCGCATTTGGACGCCACCCGCCGTTTGGAAATATCGTGTAAGCAAGCGCAAGCTCGGCGAGCGTAATCTCGCTGCTGCCGAGAAATGTCGCCGGATAGGGGCGAAGGGGCGACCGAATCCCTGCTGTAGAACAAAGCTGCAAGACCGAATCAATCCCCGCACTCATTCCGATGCGGACGGCTGCGCCATCTTTTGATTTGGCTAGCGCCTGCCTCGCCGTCATCGCGCCTTCATAGCGGTTCTCAGCGCTTTCCGGTCCCCATTCGCCGAGGATTCCGGTTGTGCCGCCGATCATGACCGCGCGATTATCGAGCGGCGAATCTTCCACGAGCGCTCCTGGGAACATTCCTTTTTCAAAAGCCGCTGCATAAACGAACGGGAGCATTGCCGTTCCGGCCGGCCGCCGGGCTTGAAGCGCCCGGTCGTACTGATTGTGCTCGAAATCGCGTCCGCCAACGAGGACGAGGATGTCACCCGTGGCGTTATCCAGACCGATTACCGCGCCTTGAAGATATTCCGGCGCAGGCTGGCTGGAGCCGGCGGCTGATGGACTGTTTGCTTTTGTTTTGCGAAAAGTGGCTGCGTAATCGGCATACGTTTGGTGATTGTAGTCAGGATGCTTTTCAATCCGGTCGAGATTCGCCCGGAGGGAATCCTCGGCCACCTTCTGGAGATCGACATCGATCGTTGTTTGAATGCGAAAACCTTCGTTCATCGCGCGGTTCCATCCGACTGCGGCGATCACCTGCTGGCGAATGTAGTCGACCGCGTAGGTTTGGCCCTGAGCGTTTTGCCGGCTCCCGGTAACGATGTGTTCCGCGCGCGCCTTGGCGCACTGCTCGCGACTGATTAACTCGAGATCGCGCATCCGATCCAGCGCGTAATTGCGCGCCTCGCGCGAAGCGGCGCCATCGCTCCATGGTGACAGCCTGTTCGGACTTTTAATGAGACCGGCGAGAGTGGCGCATTCCGCCAGCGACATTTCCCGCGCAGACTTGCCGAAGTAACCGCGCGCCGCTGCCTCCGCTCCGTAGAGACCACCGCCGAAATAAATCCGGTTCAGGTAAAGCTCCATGATTTTTTGTTTGCCAAACTGCCGCTCGATTCGGCTTGCCAGAAAGACTTCGAGCAGCTTGCGCCGGAATGTCTTTTGCTTGAGCGAAAAACTGTTGCGCGCCAGTTGCTGGGTAATCGTGCTGGCGCCCTGGCGCAGGTGGCCGGCCGTGAAGTTTTTCAACGCCGCACGGACGATTCCCATCAAATCGTATCCCTGATGCCGATAAAATTTTGCATCCTCGACGGCGACGACCGCGTTGATGAGATCGCGCGGCAACTGATCGTACGGCACCGTTTCCCTGTTCTCGACGTAGATTTGGCCGAATATCCTGCCCTTTCGATCGAGAATCACGCTCGCTGATTCCATTTGTTCGAGCTTGTTCAGATCAAATGTTTGGGCCTGGGCTTTCAAGTCGGCGACCAGAATGGAAGTGTAAACCGCAACGGCAACCGCCAACGCCGCCAAGATGGCCACGGGGACGTAAAATTGCGGCCTCGCATACCAGGGCGGACGAAAGCGGTAGCCCGGCGGAGGGCTGAGATATGTCGTGGGCGTTCTCAAGTTTCAGAAGAAACCGCTCGCGCAACTTAGAGGGAAAACGCTTAAGGCTCAACATTCAACGTTCAACCCCTACCGGCTGCATTTTCCAGCTATTGAACGTTGAGCGTTAAACGTTGAAAGTTGAACGTTGACTCTTGAACCTGGCAATCTGGCTTTGATCGACATTATCCGCGCAGAAATCAAAGACCGCGGCCCGCAATCGTTTGCCTGGTTTATGGAACAGGCGCTCTATCATCCCGAGCACGGATACTATTCTTCGGGCCGGTCCGCGATTGGGCGGCACGGCGATTACTTCACGAATGTGAGTGTCGGTCCGCTTTTTGGGCGACTGCTGACGGCACAATTTGTGGAAATCTGGGAACGGCTCGCTCAACCACAAAACTTCGTCATTGTAGAGCAGGGCGCGCACCATGGTGACTTTGCGCGTGACGTGCTGGATTCGGCGCGCAAATGCTGGCCGGACTTTTTTGCGGCTTTGCGATACCGAATCGTCGAGCCGTTTCC
The DNA here is from genome assembly GCA_046724585.1 of Verrucomicrobiota bacterium. Lineage (GTDB taxonomy): Bacteria > Verrucomicrobiota > Verrucomicrobiia > Chthoniobacterales > UBA10450 > Udaeobacter. Next base: position 12,570 of record JBKOWV010000176.1, on the reverse strand, counting down.
GATCCTGCAGGATCGCCAATCGCAAACGCTTGCTGAATTTGAGGACAAGATCGACTGGAGTGTGTCGATCAATTCACTCGATCCATTTATCGGGATCCATTTTTCCAACGAGTTGCTCGATTCCATGCCGGTTCGTTTGATTGGCCACAGTAAAGAAAAACTTGTCGATCTCGATGGCGACGGGTTTGTGCTGGTCGAACGCCCGGTTTCCAAGGAAGCGACAACTTTCAAGTCCGCCAATCGGACGCACTCGTCCCATGGCGAGCCGTCGAGAAGAAAGGCGGCCTTTAATCAGGCTGCACTCGATTGGATCGACAGCGTTGCGGCGAAATTGCGACGCGGCTATGTCCTCGCGGTCGATTACGGGCATTTGGGCAATGAATTTGATGCAAGCATTCAGGTCCGCGCGCATCATCGGCATCTGGATTCGCCTTTCGAGCGAATCGGTCACGCGGACATTACGATGCACGTGGATTGGAGGAGTATCGCCCGGCGCGCGCAGGCGAACAGCCTCCATGTAGCCGGCTTCACCGATCAACATCATTTCCTCACCGGAATCATTTCCGAATGGCCGGAAGTACTAGAGCCCAACTTGTTAGGCTCGACCGTCCGACAGCTGCCGGACGGTCGACTTCATATTGCCGGCCTGGATTCTAAAATGACGCGCGAGTTGCAAACACTGCTCCATCCGGAAATGCTCGGCCGCGCTTTTCAAGTACTCGCGCTCGCAAAAGATGTCGATCCTGGTGGGGTGCAGCTCGCAGGTTTCAAATTCGCGCGGGAACCATGCTGCGCGCTAGGCCTTTGAACAAATCCGCAAAGCGAAATCTTTCGTGCAATTTTCATTTGCATTCATTAAAATGCCGACTTTCGTGTGGGCGTTCACGGAAAAGGGATTTTCGCTGGATCGGATGAAATTGTTCCTCAGTCGCATTCCGCTGCTCCTCCTGGCCTTGCCGGTCTCAGCTCTTGCGACTAACGCGGTAGTCAACTTATCGCACTACGACACAATGCGGGTCGATTTTCCCGGGATGAAGTCCGATGGCATCATCGGCGTGATTCATGAAGCCAGTTACCCGCCATTCGCGCGCGATGCGCACTACGCTTTGAGGCAGCAGGCGGCGACCCGGGCCGGGTTGCTCTGGGGTGCCTATCACTATGCCAATGCAACCGATCCTGTCAGGCAGGCCGATCATTTTCTGCGCGTCGTTTCCAATGCCTGGGCCCAGGCCGATCCAACATCGCGACCGGAAGGCGTCCTACTCGTGCTCGATTTCGAAAAAAATGGTCACTATCCCGGCGGCACAATGCGTGTTGATCAAGCGATTGCATTCGTCGAACGAATTCGCGAGCGGACTGGCAAGTATCCGGGCATTTACTCCGGCGAATATCATATGCAAAAGACGCTAGGCAGCCCAAAGGTAAGTCCGGCTTACAGGGGCGTATTGGGGAATTGCTGGTTGTGGCTGGCCAACTATAGCGCCCGACCGCAGGCCACTGGGCCTTGGAGTTACTGGCATCTTTGGCAGTACACCGGTGATGGCAAATGCCGGCTGCCGCGTTCGACTCATCCGAAAAGCATAGCCAACATCCTCAAGGCGGAACGCAACATTTTCTACGGGACCCGAGGTGCGTTGGAAACTTTCTGGCAGGAACGCGCCTGGCGCCCCGGAGGAGAAAAGCGCTCCCGCGAGCGGACCGTTGCTGAACGCTAGGTCCGAATTCGTGGATGCGCTGAGGACAGCGCAGCAATACAATCCAGCCCTCAGGGCGCCTTCCCTTGCATCTCGCGAGGTTTTGGAATCTCGCTGATTTCCGGCGAGAGCGCGCTCGACACGTTAACTCGGCGTGCGCTGGAGGAATTCGTTCAACGCATCGATCGCGGTGGCGATCGGCCAGGCCGAAATCGCGGCGATGATGGCAAAGAGCAGCCCTTCAACAGCAAATTCCCAACTCTTTTCGCTCGCGAAATAACTTCGAGTTAATCCGCGGAAGGACCTGAGAACCAGTGATCGCCGGTACGATGTTCCTCGGATCACGGTCCTCTTCAGTGTAATCACGCTCATAGGTGAGCGTTGGATAAACCAGCAAGCACGCCGCGTCAGGTTACGAATTGTCAAAAGCGGGTGACGATCCAGTGACAGCGCACCAGATTTGGCCAAGATGCCACGCACTTTCTTTGCCGCGCGGTCGTAGCTTGTTGTCACAGAAACGTAACATTAAATGCATTGCTGGTTGCGCGACCGTCTCGCATCGTCGCCAACATGGAAACGGTCGCGCCACGGCTGTCGATTTTGGGGGAAAAGAGCGCCTCACGCCGGCGCGTAAACACCGAAGCAGCCATCAAGGCCTTTTTCGGGAGCAACGCACTCGTCGCAATCGTGGTACTCGCACTAATCACAATTTTTCTTTTTCGCGAAGGCTTCGGGTTTTTTGGCCAGAACCTGGCCAATTTGCGACTCTATCGGCGCGCTGGCCTGGAGTACGTGGATATCATTCGCGTCCAAGCTGAGGGCCATGCCGCCCTCTCGCGAGAGCTCAGCGACATCCGGCTTCAAGAAGTGCGCGCCCAAGCAGATCAGCCGGTGCTCGAAAAGTTCGACCAGTTTGCCGCGGCATTCAGCGATACCGGCACCGATTTAAACGGACTCCTTTCGGATGCCACTGATCAAGCAGTCGCGCTGCGCGAAGCGCTGCTGCGCTCCGGCGGCGACTCTGCGAGTTCTTACACCGATAATGAGACATCTGACGAAACTGCGCCCGTGGCGGCGCAAATCGATCCAATTCAAGGAATGGCCGCGCTCCGTTCGGCCGAGACCACGTTTGCGCAGATCATTGCTTCGATGAAGGCCAAAATCGACAGCCTGCTGGCCCGGCCGCCGCCGTTGACCAGCGAGGCAGGGCGTCGGTCTTTCGAGCGATGGAAAACCAAGACGGAAGATTATCTGAAACGGCTTCCGATCGTCGCGCAAGAACTTCGGGCGTGGGACCCGAACAAACCGGTGCCGGCATATCGCGCCATTACCTCCTTCCTTTTCGGTATGAGCTGGACCACGGCAAGTTTTTGGCAGGATTGGTACGGAATTATCCCGCTGTTTGTCGGCTCAATCATGGTCGCAGTCGTCGCGTTGTTGATTGCCGTTCCACTGGGAGTTTGTGGCGCCATTTACGTAAGCGAAGTCGCGGCGCCGGCAGAGAAAAGCCTGATCAAGCCGTACATAGAATTCATTTCGGCGATTCCATCCGTAGTCCTCGGCTTCTTCGGGATTGCGGTCCTTGGTCAGGCGGTGCGCGCCTTATCCCAAGCTTCGTTTATGAAGTGGGTGCCTTTCTTTCCAATCAGCGAGCGCCTCAACGTTTTCACGGCCGGCTGCTTGCTCGCGCTAATGGCGGTGCCGACCATTTTTACGCTGGCGGAGGATGCGCTTCGCAACGTGCCGCGCGGCTTCAAGGAAGCTTCCTATGCGCTCGGCGCGAATCGTCTCCAAACGATCCTGCGCGTGCTGGTGCCGGCGTCGCTCTCCGGAATCGTATCGGCGATTTTGTTGGGGCTTGGTCGCGTAATTGGCGAGACGATGGTCGTCCTCCTCTGTGCTGGAAACCGGATCGCGATCCCTGATTTCACAGAGGGGCTCGGCGCTTTTTTTCAGCCGGTGCACACGATGACGGGAATCATTGCCCAGGAAATGGGCGAAGTGGTTCGGGGCAGCATTCACTACCGCGCCCTCTTCATGGTTGGGCTTGTCCTTTTCGCGATCACCCTCGCGATCAATTATGGCGCTCAGAAGCTCGTGACGCGTTACCGCATGAGTATCGGTTAAATGATCGCCGCGCCTTCCCATCGCCTCCGGAGCCGTTTCTTTCAACGGTTTATGTTTTGGGCCTTTCGCCTCGCTACCTATCTCGTACTGGCGTGCGCGACCTACATTTTTCTCGATATCGGAATCAAAGGGAGCCGCACCGTATTCACCACTAGGGCGCCTTTTATTAACCTGACATTTCTCACCCAGCCGCCCCAGACCCTTTACGTCTTCGATTTTAACGGGCAGAAAATGGAACTGAGCGATCGCGAATTCCGTCAATGGAAGGAAACGCACCGGGAAGAGGTCGACGCAACGAGCATTGCCTACTCGGCCGGTGGAATCTGGCCCTGCATTGTTGGCACGGCCTTGCTCGTCGTTGGTTCGATGATCCTGGCGCTATTCATCGGGATCAGTGCGGCGATTTATCTGAGCGAATACAGCCGGGAGACTCGTTTTATTCGCTTCATTCGCGTCGCGATTTTAAATCTGGCCGGAGTTCCCTCGATTGTTTTCGGCCTTTTCGGTTTTGGACTCTTCGTCATTTTCTTTGGCTGGAATGTTTCGCTTTTGGCGGGCTGGTTTACGCTGGGTCTGATGATTTTGCCTGCGATTATCACTGCCAGTGAAGAATCGTTGCGCGCCGTGCCGCAAGGACTGCGCGAAGGTTCGCTGGCCCTTGGCGCAACCAAGTGGCAGACGATCCGCAAAAATGTTTTGCCATATGCGATGCCGGGAATTTTGACCTCATCGATTCTTGGCATCGCGCGGGTCGCGGGCGAGACCGCTCCGATCATGTTCACAGCCGCGTACGCGATGCGCGATGAAATGCCTTGGCAGGTAAGCAAATGGACCGACTTCTTCTTCCAGGGCGTGATGGCCTTGCCCTACCACATCTATGTCGTCAGCTCCAAAATTCCGCAGAACGAGTACACCGAACGGGTGCAATATGGCGCCGCGTTCGTTTTCCTTGTCCTCGTGATGCTGATCGCCTTGACCTCCATCGTGTTGCGCGAGAAACAAAGGAGGCGCTTATCATGGTAAGCGCGATCGACATGCCACAAACCATGCCACAACAACTTCCACCCCAGACCGATCAACCAGCAAACGAGACCGAAGCTGTCAAGGTCATGATCGCGGTCCGCGATCTTGATTTTGCTTACGGAACTCATCAGGTCCTTCATAAAGTGGCGCTGGAAATGCCGGCGCGAGCGGTAACGGCGTTCATCGGGCCTTCTGGCTGCGGCAAGACTACGCTCCTGCGCTGCATCAATCGGATGAACGATCTGGTTGACGGGGCACGTATCACCCAGGGCGCGATTCAACTCGACGGGGTCGACGTCAACGCGCCGGAGGTGGACGTTGTCGATCTTCGCCGGCGGGTCGGGATGGTCTTTCAAAAATCAAATCCATTTCCCAAATCGATTTACGAAAACATTTCCTACGGTCTCCGCATCGCAGGAGTTAACCAGCGTTCGCTCATTGACGAAGCGGTCGAGAAAAGCTTACGCGGTGCGGCGCTGTGGGACGAAGTGAAGGACCGGCTGAATGCGAACGCCTTTGGCCTCTCGGGCGGTCAGCAGCAGAGGCTTTGCATCGCGCGTGCGCTCGCGGTTGAACCGGACGTGATCCTGATGGATGAGCCCTGTTCGGCGCTTGATCCAATCGCCACGGCAAAAATCGAGGAACTAATCCACGAACTCAAAATGCAGTACACCATCGTGACGGTGACCCACAATATGCAACAGGCCGGCCGCATCTCCGATTACACGGCATTCTTTTATCTTGGGCGGCTGATCGAATTTGGATCGACTGCGAAAATTTTCACGAACCCCAGCGAAAAGCAGACCGAAGATTATATCACCGGCCGGTTCGGTTAAGGTTCGCACCTTAATCCGATCCTGCGAGGAAGCTCGGTTCGCCCGCCTGGATGAAATCGCTAATGTGTTTTCGGGTGATGCTGACGTGCATGCCGATGTGCACTGAGCTATAAAGCGCGATCACATCGCGCGAGCGCATCCGGATGCAGCCAAAGCTGGCCGGTTTGCCGATCCGCCGCTCCTCAGGCGTGCCGTGGATGTAAATGCAACGATCTCGCGCGCCTCGGTTTTGCGCCTCCATTCCGCGCAGCCAGATGACGCGAGCAACGATCGGGTCCCGGCCCGGGGCGTTCGCGGTCACGAGTTCGCCCGTAGGCACTCGATTCTTGATGACCGCGCCCGGCGGCAAGTTATCGCCGAATTTCGCCGAAACAAACAAAGCGCCGAGAGGCGTGCGGTAACTGCCGGCGGAATCGCCGATTCCAAATTTGGAGGTCGAAACCGGATAACGCGCGATGAGACGTCCCCGGTCGACCAGCGCCAAAACTTGATCGGGCAGGCTGACAATTACTTCGGTGCTGAGGGTCGACGCACGGCATGCAAATGTGCCCAAAAGAACAAACAGAAACGCCCATGCTGCCACCGAGCGCGGAAAGGTTCTCTTCATTTTGAGCTATTCTGGGAGCCAACCGGATGAGTGATCGAGTGCAGGTCGTGGATGAGCGAATCAATCTTGCGCACATCTTTGCGACGGCCTTTTTCGGGTTTCAGTTTGCGCTTGCGCACCATGATGGTGAGGTCGCGAATATCGTGCAGTTGCTCTCGCGACAAAGCTTCTGCTCTTTTCGAGGAAACGGCCGCCACGCTTTCCGCCAGGGCAACTTCGAGCCGTGACGCGTACGCTCGAATCGTTTTCCGCAAGTCACGCCGAAGCACGGCCAGTTCTCCTGCCAGCATTGTCACGGGAGTGGCTTCTCGCTGCTTTTTCGGACGCTTTTTCTGTCGCTTTTTCGGACGCTTTTTTTTCTTCATCTGCTGGAGATAGAAGCCGGCGTCAGCGCCGTTGACCGGTTGAAAGCAGGACGCGCAGCTGAGAATGGATGGAAGTTTATTATCTCCATGACGCCGTCCTGGCGTTCGATCAGCGCCGAACAGCTTTCGACCCAATCGCCGCAGTTGTAATAAGTAACGCCGCCAAATTCCCGGATCGCGGCGCTGTGGATATGGCCGCAGAGCACGGCATCCACGGAGAATTTCTTCGCGTAACGAACGACTTCTTCCTCGAACCGGCCGATGAAGCTTACCGCGTCCTTGACTCGTTTCTTAGCGTAAGCGCTGAGCGACCAGTAACCGAGGCCAAACCGGCGGCGCGCGAAATTGATTACGGGATTGAGCGAGAGCAAAAACTGGTAGCCAACATCGCCCGCGAACGCGAGCCACTTCATGTTTTGCACCACCGCGTCGAGTTCGTGTCCATGAATCACAAGCATGCGTCGCCCATCGGCCAGACGATGAATGGCATGTTTCTGCACGGTGATGCGGCCGTAGGCGCCGTAAAATTTGGAGAGCAGCTCGTCGTGGTTACCCGGGATGTAAACAGTCCGAGTGCCTTTGCGGGCTTTCCTCAGAATCTTCTGGATGACGTCGTTATGCTCTTGCGGCCAGTAAATGCCGCGTCGCAACTGCCAGATGTCGATCAGGTCGCCCACGACATAAAGCGTTCCAAATTCGTACTCGCGCAGGAAATCGAGCAGCGCGCCCGCGTTCGCGCCCCGCGTGCCCAGATGCACGTCCGAGATCCACGCCGTGCGCACGCGACGAACGGAATCTGATTCCCGCGCAAACGGTGCCTCGATCGAAAATCGGGGTGCGGTTAAGATCGGCATCGTGCTTTCAAAAAATCAGCGCTCTGGCGAAGCCATTATTTGGCGAAAAGCCCGCCGGGGCGCTTTCCCGGCGGGCTTTCGCTAACCTAACCTGTCATACCTTTACTTGATTGGAACAAATCCTGTTTGGGCGACGATCTTCTGACCGGCGGAGCCGATCGTGAAATTGAGAAACTCTTTGGCCAGGCCGCTCGGCTCTCCATTCGTGTAGTAAAACGTTGGTCGTGCATAAGGATATGAATGGTTTTGCACCGTACTTGCTGATGGGATGACGCCGTCGATCGGCATCACTTTCACTCCGCCTGCCTTCGTATAAGCCAAGCCAACATAACCAATCCCGTTCGGATTTTTGCCGACCTCAGCCGCGATCTGCTCGTTGCCCGCCATTTTTTGCGAACCGCCGGCGTAGTCGCGCTTCTTCATTGCCAGTTCCTTGAAATCGGAATACGTCCCCGATGAAGTATTGCGGGTATAGATCGAGACCTTTCCGCCCGAGCCGCCGACTGCGCTCCAGTCAGTCACATCGCCGGTGAAAATTTGTTCCACCTGCTTTTTCGTCAGGCCTTTGATCGGATTGGCCGAGTTCACGATCACCGCGATGCCGTCGTAGGCGACGACCGTCGGCTTCATGTGTTTGCCTTTGGACGAGGCGGCGCCTACTTCGGAAGTCTTGGCACGCCGGCTCGACATTCCGATATCGGCGGTGCCATCGATGACTGCAGCAATTCCGGTGGTCGATCCTTCGGCGGCGATGTCAAAGGTCGTGCCCGGATGTTGCGCTTTGAACTGCTCCGCCAATTGTGGGACGAGTTTCGCCCCGAGCGTGTCGGAACCTTTGATGACAAGACGATCAGCATTTGCGCTGGATAGGCCGGTTGCCACTAGCGCGAAACCGGCCGCGAGATATTTGATTTTCATAGTTATTTGGGTGTTTTGGATTGTTCGGTGATAAAAGTCGATGCTTAGAACTTCACGTTCAAATCAGCTTGAAAGATTTGATATTCGTCGAGTGGGTTGATACCGATATCGCCAGTGCCGCCGGTGCCGAAATTACCGTTAGTGCGCCAACCATAGGCCCACGTGAGGTTAAAGATAATGGCATCGGCCAGAGCGTAACCGGCTTTCACGGCTACCCCTTGCATGTTCACCCGGCTGTCGAAGATATCCGAATCAACCAGATTGGGATCGACCGAATATTGTTCGGTGTGCTGCCACCAACTGCGGATCTCCCAGTCGCTCTTTGCCTTTAGCTGGCCCACGGCGAGACCTGCTTGATAGGCGTAGCGCTGACCGCCGCTGCCTGGATGGCCTGCCGCTTTAGCGCGATCGTCCGCCTCGAGATTGACCGCGAATTCGCCGAACATGCGCATCGGCAATTCCCATAGTGTCCAGCCAAATTCCACCGGTATATCCAACACGAGGAGGCTGTTGAGCCCGGTTTGGTTGTCGTCGGGCGAATCGCCTTGGAAAAAAGTATTAAACGTGTCGCCGGTGCCCGTGTAGTTGTAGAGGGTGGGCGCGAGCTGGAAGTAAATGTTATTTGGAAAAGTGACCCGCGCTCCAACCTGCCACGCGAGCAGGTACGCGTCCGTTGTTGGAACTCTTTGTTCAAAACCGTTGTCGTCTGTCGTTCGGGGAGGCCCGATTGGATTTTCAGGATTAGTGTCGTCGTAAACGAACTGTGCGAAATTTGCGAAGACATCGATCTTCAGCTTGAACGGTTCAGCCGCCGGTGCGGTTACGACGCCTTTGCCCTCCTTGCTGTAGCCCTCCTTACTGTAGGATTCGACCGCTCCGCCCCCGCCGCCAAAATCGATATTAAACGTATGCTTCCACTGCTGGGCCAGGCCCTCCGGGTTAATGTCATCATCCCACAACATTGGCGTAGTCACGAGGGGGTTCGGCATCCTGCCTCCGGTCAACGTGATGTCGGGGAAGCCTTTGTAAGCGAGATAGGCCTGGCCCACGAAGATGCCGTCGTCGTTTTTCGAAAACGGGCCGTTGCTGCTGTCCCCCCCAAACGTGACATTCGTCGAGCGATTACTGGCGCTGGTTTCCAATCGGAGTCCAAAAGACCAATCGTCAAGTAGCGTGCCGCGCAGACCCACGCGCAATCGGTAGCGCGCGCGCCTGCGTTCCAGCCAATCATTTGGGTTATCCGGATCATTCGAAGCCGTTCTGCCGCCGCGATATTCATAACGCACGCGCGCATCACCGTAGAGCTCGATTTCGTTAATCGGCGTCGAGAGTTTCCATTTCCCGGCAGAGGTCGCTGCCATCTCTTTTGAAAGCTCAGACCTTACTTCTTCTGCTTCCTGGTCGGTGATGACCCTTTTACGGACGAGCAGATCGAGCAGGGCGCCTGCTTCTTGCGCATGGGCCGCGATTCCGGTGAACGCAAAAGAGAAGGCGACAACAGCGAACGTTAATCTTTTTAAAAGCATTGTTTCTCCTTATTTTTATGCGGCATTAGGCCGCGTTTCTTGTCGTTGTTCGCTGCGAAAATGGAGACCAATTGTTACAGGCGTATGGCGGCAAAGTAACAATTGCGTGAACTCGCAATCATCGTAGCGACGTCCGTCGAAGCTGTGCGTCGCAGCACCGCGCGACGAGGTGATTGGAGGTCAACTCGCGAAGGGGGGTTTTGGAGTTAGCTTACCGCCCCTGCCCGAAAGGGAGGATCTCTACCGTTACGGCTTTGCCTTCGCAGCGAGACTTGTGACGGGGTGCGACGGACGTCGGCGAACCCGGTCCCTTCCGCACTCGGCGATGGCGAGGTCTCTGGCGGCGCGCTGCCAGCAGGCAAAACGCCCGCGCCGGAATCTGGCGCGACGGAAGAACCCGCTCCCGGTGAAGCCTGAACCGGCGTAGTCGCCGGAGAAGACGCAGGCGAAGGTTACGGAGCAGCTGTCGATGCAGGAGAAGTCTGCGGCGCGGCTTGCGATTTCATCAGCTCACGCCGGAACGCGCTGTCGGCCGTGCTTGCTGCTGGCCTCATCATCGGTGCCGGCGTCGTTTTCTTCGCCACACCACAGACTCTCGATTTGGCGAATGCAGTCGAAGAATGCCACAGCGCTTATGTCCATCGACTGACTGCGCCTGAGTTCAGCGGCCCTGTGCCGGACAAAATCGCGCAACAATTCGCTGGACAACTGGATGTGGCGGCTTTCGCTTATCTTCCTTCACGAACGACGTTCAGCTCCGGCGGCGCGCGCCTGTGTCACGTCGAAGGCGTGCCCGTCGCGCTCATCCTCGGTCACAGCGGACCGACGCCTGTCTCGATGATCGTGCTCAAAAAAAGCGAGCTAACCCATTTTCCACGAACGAAACAAAAGCTCGAATCCGGCGATCCGCTCGTGTGCGGGCGCGCGGGCCGTTATCAATTCGCAGCACGCTGTGTGGATGATCATGTGGTCTGCGTCGTCGCCGATACGCCGCGCCCGGTGCTGGAGGATTTGTTGAAAACCGTGCACCGCGCGGATGGCTAAAGGGCGTGCGGCGAAGTGATAATCAGATGAGTAAGGACAGCGCTTATTCTGAAACTCCTCTCCTTTCCAAAAAGTTGATCAACGTTGGCAATTGCAGGGTTACCGTTTCCCAAACAATTTTCCAATCGACGCGATCATAAGCGTGGATGAGGCGATCACGCATTCCAGCGATTCTTTCCCACGGTATTTCCTGTGAGCCCTGACGGAATTCTAGCGAGAGATTTTTTACCGCTTCCCCAATAACCAACAGTGGATGAATGAGCAGCGATTGAAGATCCTTGTCCACGATCAATTCATCCTGGCTTCGACCGCCAGCTCGTCTTACAGCCAGCTTCGCGTAGCTCAGCAGATCGACTAAGAGTTCTTCATCTCGTTTCATACACCGTCTGCGCGCCTTGCAGAATCGCTTGTCTGCGAATCCGATTAGGACTTTGTTCGATGCTGCGTCGCGTCGACAGATCGACCGGCCGGCCAAATATCTGTTCGAGCTCGTCCGGCAACCCGAAAAAATCCCAGCCGATGACGGCCCCCGGCGCAAAGGTCACCAGGACATCCACGTCGCTGCGCTTAGGATCAAAATCGTCCCGCAGCACCGAGCCGAACAACTCGAACCGCGTGATGTTCCATTTCCGACAGAACTGCTCGATTTCGTCGTAAGGGAGAGAAATACGTGTCGCGACTTTCGTAGTCATGAAGAACGTTAATTCCAACCCAATGATGAGGCGAGCGGCTTGAGAATCAAAGTCGTAATTCTTTTGTAATAAAACGCCACCGCCACGGCTTTATTTGGGTCAACAGCCGATGGTTAAAGCCGCGCTCAAAAATCCACACGCCGTTATTGTGCTGGCACTGGCGATCTTCGTCATCGGGCTGACGGCGATCTCGAAGCAGCCCACCGACATTTTGCCGACGTTTAAAACGCCGGCCGTGCAAATTCTCACGTTCTATCCCGGCATGCCAGCGGAGGTGATGGAGAAAGACATTACCACGCGCTTGGAACGCTGGACGGGGCAATCCAACGGCATCGCCCGGCAGGAAGCCAAGTCGATGGTGGGCGTGAGCATCGTGAAAGATTTTTTCCGGGAAGATGTCGACCCAAACACGGCCATGTCGCAGGTGACTTCGCTGGCGATGAGCGACCTCTATTATCTGCCGCCCGGCACAATCCCGCCGATGGTGATGCCGTTCGATCCGACCGCGTCGATCCCACTCGCGCTTATCAGTGTGTCGAGTCCAACGTTTGATGAAACGAAACTTTACGACGTCGCGTATTTCGATTTGCGCAATCGTCTGCAATCGATCACGGGCGTGATCGCGCCGGCGGTTTACGGCGGACGGCTCCGGCGCATTCTCGCGTATGTCGATCCGCTCAAAGCGCAGGCGCGCGGGATGTCGCCGCTCGATGTGATCAACGCCGTGCGCGATTTCAACGTGGTGATTCCGACCGGCAACGCGAAGTTCGGCGCGCTCGATTATCAGATCAACGCCAACGGCATGGTGCCGGTTGTCGCGCAACTGAATGATTTGCCGCTCCGGGTCGGCAACGGCCCGACGACGTACATCCGCGATGTCGCTA
>JBKOWV010000116.1:0-24334 GCA_046724585.1 Verrucomicrobiota bacterium | reverse complement strand
TCCGCCTGTTCGAGCGTGCCGCCGAAGCAATGAAACACGCCGCTGATTTCCCGACCGTAATCGCGCAAAATTTGCAGCGTATCATCCCAAGCATCGCGCTGGTGGATGACGACATTGAGGCGAAGCTCGACCGCCAAATCGAGTTGTTGCTCAAAAAGATCGGCCTGTTTCGATTTGTAGGCGCCGTCTTCGATGCTGGCTTTCATTTGTTCTTCGGTTCCGCTTTGCAACGCGCTGAACACCTGCACATTTTTCTGTTTCGCTGCTTCGACGCTCGGCAAGTGATGATAATCAAGACCGGTCTCGCCGATCGCCACGACCCGCGGCCTTTTCGCCAGCTCCCGCAGCGGCGTAATGACGTCTTCCCCGGCCTGTTCGGCATTCGTCGGATGAACGCCGATTACGGCGTAGATGCTCGGATACTTCTCGGCAAGCTCGACTGCGCGCCGGCTGCTCTCGATTGAGGTGCCGATTGTGATGATGCGCGTTACCCCGGCTTCGTTCGCCCGACGCAGCACATCATCGAAGTCGGTCGCAAAATCCGGGTAATCGAGATGAGCGTGGGTTTCGATGAGCATTCGTTGATTGTAGGGCGTTTCTGTGAAACGCCAACTTCTGGGTTCGGCGTCTGACACAGACGCCCTACAGTTTTACCATTCGAGCACCGTACTCGCCCACGTGAGCCCTCCGCCGAACACGACCATGAGAACGTAATCTCCCGGCTTGATCCGCCCACTGCGATTCGCTTCATCCAGTGCGATGGCCACCGCCGCGGCCGAAGTGTTCCCGTAACGATCGAGATTCACAAACATCTTATCGCGCGAGATGCCGAGCCGATCGGCGATTGCTTCGATGATCCGCACATTCGCCTGGTGCGGAATAACACAGGCAATGTCGTCGATCGAAAGTCCGGCCTGCTCGAGGGCTTTCCTGGCTGCGTTCAGCATCGCGGTTACTGCCTGCTTGTAAACTTCCTTCCCCATCATGTGGATTGTTTGCAAGTTCAGATCGACATTTTCGCGCGTGATCGGGCAGCGCGAACCGCCGCCGGGCATGAATAGAATATCGGTGTACTGACCGTCACTGCCAATGTGGGTGCTGATTACGCCGTGAGCGCTGCCGCGGTGGCGTAAGATGGCGGCGCCGGCGCCGTCTCCGAAAAGCACGCAGGTGTTCCGGTCGGTCCAATTAGTAATCGATGTCAATTTCTCGGCCCCGATCACCAGGACAGTATCGTGCGTATGTGACGTGATAAATTGCTGCGCGATCTCCAGGCCGAAAAGAAATCCGGCACAGGCTGCGGAGATATCGAGACAAGCGGCGTTGGTTGCTCCGATCTTCTTCTGAACGAAACAGGCCGTTGCGGGAAAGAGCATATCGGGCGTGGCCGTTGCCACGAGAATGAGATTGATCTCTTTTGGCGAAATCTTTGCTTGCCCGATCGCCTTTAGAGCCGCCTTGGCAGCCATGTCGCTGGTGGTCTCGTCCTTCGCCGCGATACGGCGCTGCTTAATGCCTGTGCGAGCGGTGATCCAATCGTCGCTGGTATTGACCATCCGTGAGAGGTCTGCGTTAGTCAGAATTTTTTCCGGCACATAACTACCCGTGCCGATGATTGAGACCGTGCGCAACGGTTTAGCGGAGCGCGGGCTCGAGCGAGGCTGTTGTTTCATTGTAACGGCGAATCTCCTCGACGATATGCGGGTTCACCTGCTGTTCAATCGACTCTGCGGCCACCCGCAATGCGTTCTTGATTGCAAGCGGCGTGCTTGCGCCATGCGCAATAATGCAGATGCCGTTGACGCCGAGAAGAGGACTGCCGCCGTACTCTTCGTAATTTGTTTTGTTTTTAATCGTTCCAATGGCATTCTTCGCCAGGAATGCGCCGGCTTTTCGCATCGTCGTGCGCATGAGCTCGTGCTTGAGCCATTGGAACATTGCTACCGCGATCGATTCACACGTTTTCAAGATTACGTTGCCGACGAAGCCGTCGCACACGACAACTTCAACCGGATCTTCAAAGAGATGACGGCCCTCGATGTTTCCGCTAAAATTGAGCGAGCTCTTTTTCAGCATCTTGAAAACCTCCTTCGTTAACTCATTCCCCTTAACATCCTCGTCGCCGAGCGAGACCAAACCAACGGTCGGATTCTTGTAATGGAGGACATGACGCGAGTAGACCGAGCCCATGAAAGCGTATTGAAGAAGATGTTCGGGGCGCGCATCGATATTCGCGCCTGCATCGATCAAAACGAAGACATTCGTTTCAGTCGGAAGCACGGCGGCGATACCTGGTCGGTCGATTCCTGGCAACGTGCGAAGCTTAATCGTGCTCGCGGCGACAGCCGCGCCGGTGTGACCCGCGGTTACGATTGCATCTGCCTGGCCGCGCTTCACGAGATCGACCGCACGGCTTACTGATGAATCCTTCTTTCGCCTGACCGCCGACCATGCCCGGTCGCTCATATCGACCACTTGCGTCGCATGGACGATCTCGAGCCGGCTGTCGTTACAGCCGTGTTTCGTGAGTTCGCTTTCGATCTTCGCGGAATCGCCGACGAGATAAAGTTTATTGATGACTCGATACTCGCGCAGCGCCATCACAGCGCCAGCCACGAGATTAGGCGGGCCAAAGTCACCGCCCATGGCATCGAGGGCGATTTTCATCAGTGGGAAACTTTGCGAATTTTAGCAGCCAATTGCAAAACCAAAAATGAGGGACGCAAATCAAGATTCAAGACTCGTGAGCCAGAACCGATTTGACGATTTACGACGCTGCGCTTTAACGCGCATCTACTTTCCTTCCATGGTCAGCACTTGCCGGCCTTTGTAGTAACCACACGACGGGCACGCAGTATGCGACGCCACCGCGCTGCCACATTGCGGGCACTTATTCAGGTGCGGCGCATGCCAGCGGTTCGCGGCCTTGCGCATGCGCAAGCGCCTCTTCGACGTTTTGCGTTTTGGAACTCCCATGGCAGGCGGCTATGAAAGCATGGTTTGAAGAGGAAAACAACGTTGAAGCGTTGAAGCGGGAAACTAGAACGTTTCTAACGCTTCGACACTTCAACCCTTGAGCTTGAGCTGATCCAGCGCACTCCAATCCGATTTGCGCTTTGTATCTCCCTCGGAAGTTTCGATTTGCTTCGGCTTGCAAACCCGGCCGGCATCCCGGTCGCAATGCGGGTGGGCCGGCAGATTCAGTAACAGATCCTCTCGTATGAATGGCGCAAGATCGACCATCTCCGGCCCGCGCAACTCGGTGTGGATTGCAAATGCCGGGACCTGAATCTCGTGCACAAATTTTTCCAGACACGCAACACATCGCAACTCTACCGCCTGCGACAGCGATCCACTCGCCCAAAGCGCCCCGCCCGTAACACCCAGGTCGATCCGGTAATGGAGCGGACCAGCACAACGAATTCCCTCGGTTTCCAGTTCCAGAATCGGGCATTTCTCATCCCCCTCCAGATGGAGACCTTCGGGTGGAATTTGTTGCAAATGAACTTTCACTCGCCAAACCTTTCGGAGTTCATCGATTAAATTTCCTGTTCAGCGCCGTGGCCACACAGGTCGGGACAAAACTGGAGACATCGCCACCGAGGCGCGCGATTTCTTTCACAATCCTAGAACTAAGATAAGTGTATTCCTCCTTCGGCATGAGGAAAATTGTTTCTACCACCGCATTTAATTTCCGGTTCATCAGCGCCATTTGAAATTCAAATTCAAAGTCGGAAACGGCTCGCAAACCGCGGATGACCGCCCCGGCCTTTTCTGCTTTGGCGAACTCGACCAGCAATCCCTTGAATTGCGCAATCCGCACCTTTTCGATCTTGCCGACTGTTCTTCGAAGCAAATCGAGACGTTCCCTTAGCGAGAAAAGCGGTTGTTTCTCGTCGTTATCCGCCACGGCCACAATCACTTCGTCGAACAGTTTTCGTCCACGTTCGACGACATCGAGGTGACCATTCGTCACCGGATCAAAACTGCCCGGATAAATCGCCCGTCTCATAAGCGGAATTGCGCCGGAAAATCAAACATCAAACGTCAAACTTCAAGTTTTCTGCGGTTGCCGAAAGGCGTGGAAGCGGGAGATTGATGTCCTTCCCTAAATGCGCAATGCATCGCCATATCGCACGATTGCCGTCGCGAGCACTTTTTCCCCTCGATTTAAGCACGTCCTCGCTGAAGCGAAGCGAATCCGGGAACGGTTTTCCGCCGACCTTCACTTGATTTATGTGGGCGATCGGAATGAGGAGACATCGAAAAAGTTTAACGATGCGCTCGCGCAACTGCAGCTTCCGGCCGATTGCCCAATTCATTATGAAAACGGCGATCCAGCGCAAGCCATTCTCCGCGCGCTCGACCGCCACAAGATCGACATGGTTGTTGCCGGCGCGCTCGAAAAGGAAATCGTGTTGCACCCATTTCTTGGCAATGTCGCGCGCCGCCTTGTGCGAGAAGCTGCCTGCGCGGTCATGCTTTTCACTCATCCCGATGTGAAACCGAAACCACTGCGGCAGATCGTTTTCGTTGCCGACCATTCCGAGCACGCATTGTATGCGTTAAAAAGGACCCTAGCGCTCGCCTCGGCAGAATCGAGCGAGCGGCTCCATGTGATTCGCATTATCACTGCGTTTGACAAGGCGCGCGCGTCCATGCGCGCGGATGCCCGCGACGGCGAAAAATCCAAAACAAAAGATGAGGAGGAAGACGCACTGGAAAGATTTGTTTTGTCAGCCGGCGCCACCGAGGTCCCGATTGAGACGCGCTGCATTCGCGGCAACACCGGGTTGGCTGCTTCGGACTTTGTTCAATCTGTAAAAGCAGACTTGCTGGTAGTGCCGATGCAGAAAACTGACGGTGCGATCCAGCAACTGCCGAGTAACATCGCCTGGATCACCGATGTGATTCCCTGCAATCTCTGGGTAGTTCGGTAGTTGGATCGCGTTCTCCGAACGGGATGCTAATTTCACGCGCCGAAGGCGCCTTATTTGGCATGTCTTCGGAAAAGCCGATCCACCCTTTGCGATGAATCCCGAACACCTGTTTCAGCCGTATGGCCTGCCGCACCTGGTGGTCATTTTTCTGACAATCACTCTGCCCTTTGCGCTTGGCGCGATTGTGCGTCGGACAAAATCCCCGCGCGTTGAACGGACGATTATTTTCCTCATCTCGGCAATCCTCGTGCTGAACTATGTGGTTTTCTTAATTTTTGTCCGCAGTCACGGCGTTGTGGATTGGCGGGAAATGCTGCCTTTGCAAATGTGTGACTGGGGCATGGTCGTGGTCATCGTCGCAATGTGGACTGGTGGCCAGCGCTGGTTCGAGGTGGCGTATTTCTGGGGGATTGGTGGTACGCTCCAGGCGGTGCTTACGCCCAATTTACGTTTTGGTTTTCCAGATTGGCGGTTCATCAGCTTTTTTACTTCGCATTCCTTTATCATTATCGGTGTGGTTTTTCTGATGTTGACGCGCCGGTACCGGCCATACCCGATGTCGATCGTGCGCGTGTTTCTGTGGTCGGAATTTTATTTTGTGGTCACCCTAATTGCCGACGAGTTGACGGGTTTTAATTACGGATTTCTGCTCCACAAACCGGAAGCGTTTTCCATTTTGAGTTTTCTCTCCGATTCACGACCGCTTTACCTTTTGCAGATGCACGGGGTGGCGTTGCTTTTCTTTCTTGGATTGTATGCGCCGTTTGCGATTTTCGATCTCGTGAGAAAGAAGAGGCTCTCGCAAAAATAGTGCGACGGTCATAGGCCGCCGCTACAATCAATCATTGTGAAAACAAAGCCATTGCGGGTCGGCAAAGTCACGATTGGCGGTAAACGGCCGGCGTTTATTCTTGGCCCCTGCGTGATCGAGTCGGAGAAGTTCGTCTGGCGCATGGCAAAAAGGATTGCGAAAATCTGCGCGGCGGAAGATATCGACTTTATTTTTAAAGCTTCCTACGACAAAGCCAACCGGACTTCAGTGCGCTCGTTTCGCGGAATTGGCGTGCGCGAGGGCTGCGAGATTCTTTCCGCCATCGGCCGCGACTTGAAAATCCCGGTCACAACCGACGTTCATTCGCCGGCTGAAGCCAAGATCGCTGGCGAAAAGATCGACATGTTACAAATTCCGGCATTTCTCTGCCGGCAAACCGATCTGCTGCGCGCCGCCGCTGAAACGGGTCTGGTAGTCAATGTTAAAAAAGGTCAGTTCCTTGCGCCATGGGATGTGAAGAACATCGCCGAAAAGTTAAGCACATTCGGTAATCGGAAATTTTGTTTCACGGAGCGCGGCACGACGTTTGGTTACAACAACCTCGTGACCGACATGCGGTCGCTTTATTGGATTCGCGAGGCCGGATATCGCGTCATCTTTGATGCGACCCATTCAGTTCAACGGCCGGGCGGAGCGGGGGATTTCACTTCGGGCGATGGCGTTCTTGCGCCGGCGCTGGCGCGGGCCGCGCTGGCCATGGGCTGCGACGGCATCTTTATGGAGGTGCACGAAAATCCGGCGCGCGCGTTGTCAGATGGGCCGAATCAGATTCCGCTAAAGGATTTGCCGAAGCATTTGCGCATGTTAATGGCTATTCATGCTGCTGTTTCATAACGGCCGCTCCAGACACTGGAGCTGGTTCGTTTGGCTGGTGCCGTTTCTATTGTCGATTGCGGCGCCGGAGAGTCACCTGTTTGCCGAGTCCAAAGGCCAAAAGAAGAAACAAGCTCGCGCCGGAGTCAGCCCGAAGGATTCTCCGGCGCAGCAGAGTCTGACCAATATTCCGTTGCCCATCGGCCACGAAGCCAAAGGTCTTGTCCTACCCGATTTCGATGGCGAAGGTCATCTGCGGGGAAAATTTGAAGCCGGGACGGCGCGCCGGATTGACCAGCAGCACATCGGCTTTCAACATCTTAAAATTACAACCTACAGCCCGGAGAGTCAGCCCGATCTTCAGATCGACCTGCAGACGTCGGTGCTTGACTTGAAAACCCGGGTCCTGAGCTCGCAGGAGCGAACAACGATCCAGCGGGCAGATTTCAACATCGCCGGTGATTCAGTGCAGTTCGACACCAATACGAGGACAGGACGATTGATCGGAAATGTAAAAATGGTGATTACCGATCGGTCGCATCTGACGGGGAAAACAAGCGAATGAAAAAAGTGGCGGTGTCGCTCGTTCTGATGGCCAGCCTGATCACTGCGCAATTGCATGGGCAGGTTGCAGCTGCGCCGACGGACTCTGGCAAGCCGCCGAAGAAGCGGGAGAAAACAGCGACGGAAGAAGAGCACAAATCATCCGGCGACAAATTACCTGCTCCAGCGGCCACGGGGCTACTGCAGTCCAATGAACCAACCACAACGGAAATCTATGCGGATGAGGCGTTTTTTGATTCAACCAAGAACATCGGCATCTTTAGCGGTCGCGTGAAGGTAACCGACCCGCGCTTTAGTCTTCAATCTAACAAACTGACCGTGTTTATTACGAAGGGGCAAAACCAGGGTCTGGAGAAGGCCGTCGCAGAAGGGGACGTTGGGCTGGTGCGGGACCGTCCCAACCCGGATGGCGGAGCGCCAACGCGCGCTGTTGGCCGGGCAGATAAAGCGGTCTATACCGCTGCCACTGGAGATGTTGAATTGACAGGGACACCGCGTGTGCAGGAAGGAATGAACATGCACGTGGCGACCAGCCCTGATACGGTCATGATCATTAACCAGAACAATCAACTGACCACGCACGGCCCGAGCCGCACCGAGATTCGCCAGCAACCGAAGCAAGAAACAAAGGGCGAAACGACTTCTGCTGCCGAGAGGACCCCAACACCTTCGCCGAAACCATGATTAGCCAAACCGCGCCTGTTTCCGTCCCGAAAGTCGGCGTGCCCCCGGCGGCAAAGAAAGAGACTGTCCTCATCACCGAACAACTGGTGAAGATTTACGGCGGCCGGGCGGTGGTGGACGGGATTAACATGAATGTCGGCGCGGGCGAGATCGTCGGACTGCTCGGCCCAAACGGCGCAGGTAAAACGACCAGCTTCTACATGATTGTCGGCCTCGTCAGACCCAACAGCGGGCGCGTCGTTTTCTCGGATACCGACGTTACCAACTATCCGATGTACAAACGAGCGCGGCTAGGCATGGGATATTTGCCCCAGGAAGAATCGATCTTTCGGAGGATGACGGTGGAGCAAAACATCATGGCGATTTTGGAGACGCTTCCCTTGAGCAAAACGGAGCGCCGGAACCGTTGCGATCAGCTACTGCACCAGTTCGGGATCGAGCGAATTGCGAAAAATGTCGCGCTTACCCTGAGCGGTGGTGAGAAACGGCGCCTGACCATTGCGCGTTCGCTGGTGACACAACCGAAATTGTTGATGCTCGATGAACCATTCAGCGGTGTCGATCCCATTGCCGTTTACGACGTGCAACAAATCATCGTAAACCTCCGCAAATTAGGGCTCGCCATTATGATCACCGACCACAATGTCCGCGAGACATTGTCGATCGTGGATCGCGCATATTTGATTTACGAAGGCCGCGTCGAAAGCGAGGGCACAAAAGATTTTCTGATCAACGATCCCATCAGCCGTCAGCTTTATCTCGGGGAACGCTTTAAGATGTGAAGGGAATGACGAATGACGAAGCCCGAAGCAGGGTGTGATTGCTTCGTCATTTGTTTAATGTCGATCTTCGCGGGCTTTTTTCCCGCAGAGATCCGCAACTCATGGGTTAAAAGTGCGTCAATGTTCTCACATCCGTGATGGCCATTGGAAATTGCCCTTATCCACGCTAGAAGTTAGACCTGATGCCGGAAAAACGCGGGACCCAGACGATTACTTCGACAAGCGACCAGCAGAAGAGCGTCCCGGTTGTCACGGTCGAGAGCTTTTATAATTCTCACGCTGAAAAGCTGCTGATGAAGCTGGAGGGGCCGCGGGTCGGATTCCATCGGAAAATTCGCGAGCCCACGATCAACCGTCCGGGGCTCGCGCTGTCTGGCTTCTACACCTATTTCGCGGAGAAGCGAGTTCAGGTGCTGGGTGCAGCTGAACATTCCTATTTGAAAAGTTTGACTCCAAAAACGCGCGTAAAACGATTTCGGAAATTATGTGAGCGCAAGATCCCGTGCCTGGTGATGTCGCGCGGGTTTCATCTTGCACCGGAGCTGCTGGCGGTGACGGGGGAAGCACAGATTGCTGTGTTTCGCACGCCGATGATCACCATGAACTTCATTAATGCGGCCACTATCGCGCTGGAGGTCGATTTTTCGCCCACCGTAACCGAGTTCGGTAGCATGGTGGATATCCTGGGGGTCGGCGTTTTGATTCGCGGCGCGAGCGGCATCGGTAAGAGCGAATGCGTCCTTGGGCTGATCGAGCGTGGTTACAGCCTCGTTGCCGACGACGTGACGCGGATCACTTCGCTCGAAGGGCGCGAGCTGATGGCGACAGCGCCGGAACTGACCCGCAATCACATGGAGGTTCGCGGAATTGGCATCATTAACGTGGCGTCCGTCTTCGGCATCGGCAGCATCCGAGTCGAGAAGCGCCTCGATCTGGTCGCCACGCTCAAGGATTGGCAGGAAGTGGAGGAGGTCGATCGGATTGGGCTTGATCGGTCCTTCTACGAAATTCTTGGGCTTCAAGTACCGCATGTGACAATTCCCGTGAGACCGGGTCGCGACATGGCGCGACTGATCGAAGTCGCGGCGATGGACCAAAAGTTAAAGGATTTGGGTGAAAACAGCGCCGTCGAGTTCAACACGAAGCTGCTCAATTTGATGGATCAGAAGGGAGTGACTTAATGGGCTTGCTGTATCGAAGAGCGAATCGCGCTGCGTCCGGCCAGAAGGTCGAGAAGGAGATTTCAATCGTGAATCGGCTCGGCCTCCATGCGCGGCCGGCAGCGATGTTTGTGCGCATCGCGAGCCGTTATCGTTCGGAAATTTGGGTGTCGAAAGAAGGCGAAGAGGTTAATGGCAAAAGCATCATGGGCCTGATGATGTTGGCCGCGGGGCAGGGGTCAAAACTGCGGGTTCGCTGTGAAGGCCCCGATGCTGACAGGGCGATGGAGGAGCTCGAGCAGCTGATCAATGCACGCTTCAACGAAGATTGAGCAGGCCTCATGGGCTGATAGGACCTACACGACTCACATGACTTATGCGCCGGGCTCCAACGGGGGTTTCGCAGCGTTTGACATCTGCTTTACTCTGGCAGGCGAATGAGCGACAAGGCGAGGCGGGAAATCCGATTTGAGGGAGCAGGTGTTTCACCCGGAACAGCGCATGGCAAGATCCATGTCGTTCGGGACGACATGGATGACGTGCCGCGTTATCGCATCGCGCCTTCCCAGATCGAGGACGAAATCGGGCGCTTCGAAGCCGCCCTCATCCAAACGCGGATGCAGATTCTGGAGATGCAGCAGCGCATCGCGGAATCGATCGGAACAAAAGACGCCGCCATTTTCGACGCCCATTTGCTCGTAGTCGAGGATCGCACTCTCATCGACGAAGTGTTGCGCAAATTGGAGACGGACCTTTGCAATGTCGAATGGGTTTTTCAGGAGGTCGCCACGCGTTACGCCGAAACGTTGAGTAAAATCGATGATCCCTATTTGCGCGAGCGCGCGCTTGATATCCAGGACGTGACCAAGCGAGTGATCCGCAACCTCCAGGGAAAAGCTCCCAAGAAATTTCTTGGCTTAAGTGAGCCACACATTCTCGTCGCCCACAATCTCACTCCTTCCGACACTGCCAGCATGAAGCGGGAGCACGTCCTCGGGATTGCGACGGATCTTGGCAGCCGCACCTCGCATACGGCAATCATGGCGCGTTCGCTTAATATTCCGGCGATAGTCGGTTTGCACGACATCACCACAAAACTCGAGACTGGTCAGTACGTGCTCCTGGATGGGACGGATGGGTTGCTCATTGTCGATCCGGTGCCGGAAACGCTCGCCCACTACGCAGACATCGAATCAAAAAGGGCCAGAATCGTAGCGCGGCTGAAAGAACTGCGCGAAACAAGTTCGACCACGCGCGATGGCCGTCACATTGTCCTCTCTGCAAATATCGAGCTTCCGGAAGATGTTGATGCAGTCGCGGCCAATGGCGCCGAGGGAATCGGACTTTATCGCACCGAGTTCCTATATTTGAATCGTGACACCCTGCCGACCGAGGAAGAACAATATGCAATTTATCGAAAAGTCGCGGAACGGGTGCGGCCTGATCCGCTGATTATTCGAACATTTGATCTTGGCGGTGACAAGCTCGCTCCCGGCACTGTCGATATCGCCGATGAGCTAAACCCATTCCTTGGCTGGCGGGCGATCCGTTTTTGCCTCGAGAACATCGAGATCTTCAAAACGCAGTTGCGCGCCATTCTGCGCGCCAGTGCTGTCGGTAATGTAAAAATCATGTTTCCGATGATCTCCGGCCTGGATGAATTGCGCGGCGCCATCGCTCTGTTCGAGGAGTGTAAAAAAGAGTTGAGCAGCTCGAAAATCGCGATCGACGAAGAAATCGAGGTCGGCGCAATGATCGAAATCCCGAGTGCCGCCATATCCGCGAATGTGCTTGCTCGCGAGGCCGATTTTTTCAGCGTCGGAACGAACGATCTGATTCAGTACGCACTGGCCGTCGATCGCGTCAATGAGAAGATCGCGCATCTTTATGAACCGACTCATCCGGCTGTCCTGCGTTTGCTCAAAATGATCGCCGATGCGGCCCATGCGAACAAAATCTGGGTCGGCGTTTGCGGAGAGATGGCTGGAGATGTCGCGCTCGTCCCGCTTTTGCTGGGGCTTGGCATGGACGAGTTGAGCGCGAGTGCAACGCTCGTGCCGCGAGTGAAGCGCGCGGTCCAAAGTCTCGCCATTCCCGAATGCCGGGAATTGGTCGAAGTTGCGCTCAACCTCGATACTCCGGCGGAGGTTCTGGCGCGCTGTCTCGAGTTAGCGGACAAGCGCTACGGCGATCTGCTCGGCTAGTGATCCGTTAAAGCGTTAAAGCGGTTCGGCGCTTGTCCACTCAGATCGCTTCAACCATTTGGCTTCAACGATCCCTTACTCTTCCGTTTCCGGATCAGGCTTTAGCCCTTCTTCCTCCATCTTGCGCAAGACATCGCTCATATCGTCCACTTCGTCCCAGACGTCTTGACTCACATAAATGGGAGCCTTTTGCTGGGTGGCCATCGCGATGCAGTCGCTCGGCCGGCCATCCAGCTCGACGATCTTTTTCTGCTGCAGCTCGTTTTCGACGCGAATGATGACCCGCGCGTAGTAGGTTGCATTTTTCAGATCGTTGATAATCACGCGGTCGACTTTTGCGCCGAGGGCCGTCATCAAGTGTCCGATCAGATCGTGGGTAAGAGGACGTTCCTTGGTAATCTGACGCATGAACATGGTGATCGCGCTGCCCACCGTTTGATCGACGTAAATGATGAACACCTTGTCGTTATTTCCGATAAACACCGCGCACCCGCCGCTCGTCGGCAATACTGCCCTCACTTGCACCTCAATCACCGTTTTGTTCATCACGCGAACGGTACCCGCGCAAGCATGAAAGACAAGCAGTGTGCTGCTTGAGTCACATCCGGCTCATCGGAGACATGAGTCACGTTAATCTGACTGCAATCGGGTGAAGCAAATTTCGCGAAATTTTTGGTTCCGAAGGCTTGCATGTTCGACGCGCTGATTGAATATGCGCTTTGCGGTTCGCGGCCGCGTGATGAATCGAAATGAAAACCGAGTGGGACCTTGAGTCCGCCATCGCCACCTACAACGTGGAGGGATGGGGCAATGGTTACTTTACGGTCAATAGTTCGGGCAACGTCGAGGCAAAGCCGTTGCAGGATCACGGTGGTTCCATCGACCTGCTCGAGGTCGTAAATGAAGCGCGCGCGCGCCACCTCGGCTTTCCGCTCGTAATCCGATTTCAGGATTTGCTCCGGCACCGGGTCGAATCGATTAACCGCGTCTTTCAAGAGGCGATTACGGAGTTCGGTTATCGCAACGAATATCGGGGCGTTTTTCCGATCAAGGTCAACCAGTTGCGCGAAGTAATTGAGGAAATCGTCGATGCAGGTCAGCCGTTTCATTTTGGTCTCGAAGCGGGGAGCAAACCGGAACTGGTCGCTGCGCTCGCCATGCACCAGGACCCCGAGAGCTTGATCATCTGTAACGGCTACAAAGATCCTGCTTTTATTCGCATTGCTCTTCTCGGGCGTAAACTTGGCAAATCGGTCGTCATTGTTGTTGAAAAGCTGGAAGAGCTCGAGGAGACGATTCGCACTTCGAACGAAGTCGGGGTTGAGCCGTACATCGGCATTCGAGTGCGCTTGCATAGCAAAGGGTCTGGGAAATGGTCTCCCAGCGGCGGCGAGAACGCGAAATTCGGTCTCGATACAACCAACCTCGTTACTGCCAGTCAGATGTTGAAAGAGGCCGGGCTGGCACACTGTTTCAAGCTCGTTCATTTCCACGTCGGATCGCAGGTGCCAGACATTTCGACGATCAAGCGCGCCGTCCGCGAGGCGGCGCGCTATTACGCAAAGCTGTGCAAGCTCGGGCACGAACTCGGCTATCTCGACGTAGGGGGCGGTCTTGGAGTCGATTATGACGGTTCGCGCAGCGACTTCGACAGCTCTATAAATTATTCGCTTCAGGAATATGCCAATGACGTCGTTTGGAACATTATGGACGTGTGCGATTCCGAAGGCGTTGCCCATCCTGCCATTGTTAGCGAGAGCGGACGCGCCATTGTCGCGCACCATTCCGTGCTCGTGATGGAAGCTTTCAGCTCCATCGAACGGACGGCGCCGAAGCTCAAAGTCGAGGCCACCGAGAAAGATCACAGGCTGGTTCATGATATTCTTGAGGTGAAACAGCGGCTTAAGCGCGGCAACCGCATCGAGAGCCTGCACGACAGCCAGCACATCAAGGAAGAAGCGCAGCAGATGTTCGATCTCGGGCTGCTCGATCTCGAATCCAAAGCGAAGATCGAAACGGTTTGCTGGCAGCTCGCGCAGCAGATCGTGAATATGCATCGCGGTCTGCGCTTTGTGCCCGAGGAAGTAAAGCAGCTCGAAACTTCGCTCGGCGATCAATACATCTGCAACTTTTCTGTTTTCCAGTCGTTGCTTGATCACTGGGCACTCGGCCAGCTTTTCCCGATCATGCCCATCCATCGACTCGACACTCCGCCAGATCGCAACGGCATGATCGTAGATATCACCTGCGACTCAGACGGCAAAATCTCGAAATTTATCGATCTTCAGGACGTAAAGGAAACGTTGCCCCTCCATCGCCTTCCGCCCGGGGAAATGTATTACATCGGCGTTTTTATGGTGGGCGCTTATCAGGATATCATGGGCGACCTGCACAATTTGTTTGGCCGCGTCACGGAAGTCCATGTTTTCCTCGATCCCGACGAAGAATCGGGCTGGTACATTGAGGAAGTGATCGAAGGCAGCACCATCGGCGAAGTGCTTGCCATGACCCAGTGGGACAAAGTTGAACTGATGCGGCTGCTCAAGTCGCAAGTAGATGCCGCCATCAAAACCGATTTCCTCAAACCGAGCGACGCGATGAAGCTTCTCTCTGATTACGAGCGTCTTCTTCAGGAATATACTTATCTCAGTCTCAATGGAGACAAAGCGCCGTCCCAACCCGGCAATTGGGTCCCGCTTAGTTAACCATTTCAGCCCCAGGACAATCTGGGCAGATCTGCCAATTTCGGGAGACGCGGCTTGCGTTTCCGGCGTGCCGCGAGATTAGATGGGGGCAATGAAACTTCTGAACCGTGACTCTCGTCATCCAAGATCGACACCTTGCTGGTTCGCGATTCTTGTGCTCGTCATCTGTCAGCCATCACTCGTCGCCCTGCTCGCCGACGAGCCGCTAGCCAAAGGAATTCAAGACAACTCCTTCTTCGTCGAGGAGGCTTATAACCAGGAACCCGGCGTTGTTCAGCACATCATCAATGTCCCGGCGTTCTTCGCGCCCGGCAACGACGAGGTTTCATTTATCTTCACCCAGGAATGGCCCGTCTTCATTCAGACGCACCAGTTCTCCTACACAATTCCGTACACCTTCACTGAAAGTGAGAACGGTTTCGACGACATTCGGCTCAATTACCGTTTGCAAGCGCTGATGGAAGGCGAACGCACACCGGCCTTCGCGCCACGCTTTTCTCTCATCACGCCGACCGGCAACGCCAGCAAAGGTTTCGGACACGAGCGGCTGGGCTACGAAATCAATTTACCGTTCAGTAAAGTTGTCAGCGACCGTGTAACGTTCAACTTCAACGCTGGAGGATGGCTTTTTCCCGACGTAAACGATCGCGACTTGTGGAATTACAATCTCGGCGGAAGCGCGATCTACGCGGTGAGTAGGGATTTCAACCTGATGCTCGAAGCAGTCGCTGTCTGGGAGGAAGATGTCGATTCCACACGAAGGATTGATCGCACCGTCACGGCGCTTCTTTCTCCTGGTGCGCGTTACGCCTTCAATTGCCCGAATGATTTGCAGATTGTCGTCGGTGCAGCCACGCCCATCGGTCTCACCTCCGATTCACCCGACTGGGGTCTTTTCTTTTATCTCTCCTTCGAGCACCCGTTTTTGCGTGGTGCAACGGACAAAAGCGAATAGCGAGATATGCTGACCCAGCCCCTCTTCAATTCGACCGCGCCGCTAATTATTATCGCACTCGTTCTCCAAAATTTATCAGAAGAATCCACCATCGAGCAAAAAGGCCTCGGGCTCTTTAAGTATAAAAAGGGTGTCATGCCGATTAAGATCGAGAAGTAACCAGTTAAAGAGAAGCGCCGGCCAGTTCTCCTACAGATGAGCCTTCGCTTATGATTAAGCCGCGCTTGTCGGCTGCTCCTCTGGCGCGTCGCGCGCCCTACGTGAATCCGATCATTGCTCTGCAGACGTAATAGCGCGGCGAATTCGCGCCGCTTCCCACATAAAGTTCGGATTTCGGATTATCTCAGTGGGCTTTGTTTGTTGAGATCGGTCCCGCACGAATAAAGAAAAGCAATCGATCAATCGACGCGCACGCCAGTTGATCAACTCTTGCCTCACACAATGCAGCCCGTGTTGCTCGCACAAAGCACGAAACAAATCGGCAGTCATGGTCGGCGTGCGATGGTGTTGCAAGTCGAGAACCCTGGCCTTCTCCAACAACTTGACGACGGGCGTTGGGCGGCGCTCGCGAACTGAATTCGCATACGCGCCAAGGTTCGAATGATGTAAGAAACCTTTTCCGCCAACTTTCAATTTCGATCCCAGTTGGTGTAGATACGATTGGATGAAACCGCGCCTGTCGTGGACCAGCGAGTCAAAACTAAAAACGAAGTCAACCGAGTTGTCCGGTAACATCGACAGCGAGTGCCCATCATTGTGATAAATCTTGATGCGCGGCTCGTTACCGAAACGGCGGCAGCACGCTTGGAAACATTGGTCGGCTTTCTCCACAAGCCACAAATTCTCGCAATGGTTCTTAAGGTAATGCGTCCACCGGCCAAAACCGGGGGCAATTTCGAGAATTGTGTCAGCAGGGAGGCAATCGCGAATCCGCGGGAAAATCACACCGGCCCATTGCGCTGCGGAATTTCCCCATGGTTTCGACCATTCCTCCCCGCCGTCTGTCCAATCCTTCATGAAATTTGAACGTGTCTGAAAGATCTGGCTGGGGGCGGAATCGAACCGCCGACACGTGGATTTTCAGTCCACTGCTCTGCCAACTGAGCTACCCAGCCGTCGCTAATGCCAGATCTTGCGTCCACGTCGCGCTGCGGGTTGTCATTAAAGCAGAAAACCCTCAAGGCTCAACGTTCAACATCCCATATCGAAGTTGGAACACATCAAACCGCAAACGTCTTCAAAATTGCCTGGGCAATTCAACCGCTCTGCGCAAGAGACGCAGGTAATGATTGCGTGAAATCTCGACGCCGCCGAACTGCTGCAGATGCGGCGTGAGCCACTGTGTATCGAGCAGCGCGAATTTCCGGGCGCGCAAATGCTCGACCAGCGCCACCAACGCAATCTTCGATGCGTCGGTCACGCGATGAAACATCGATTCGCCGAAGAACGCGCCCCCGATCGCAACTCCGTAAAGCCCGCCGGCGAGCTTGCCGCTCGCCCACGTTTCCACTGAATGCGCATAACCTAGCTCTTGCATCAGGGTGTAGCTTTCAATGATCTCGCGATTGATCCAGGTATCTTCGCGTCTGGCGCAGGCTTCGATCACTTCCGAGAAACGATTGTTAATCTTAATCTCAAAAACTTTCTTGCGCAGGACACGCCGCAGCGCGTGCGGCACATGAAAATCTTCCAAGGGCAGGATTGCGCGTGGATCCGGCGAAAACCATTCGATCGTGCCGTCCTCCATGGCCATCGGAAAAACACCCAGCCGGTAACCTTGGAGCAGGAGTTCCGGATCGATCATAGCCGTTAAAGCGTTAAAGCGTTGAAGCGTTAAAGCGGCAACGAGAATCTACCGCTCGAACCGTTTACCGCTTCAACTCTTCAACCTTCTTGCAATGCCGCCCTCGCTTCCTAAAATGAACAGATGAAACGCACGCCGGTCCTGCTCATTCTCGCATGGCTGATCGCGGGCGGCTGCGCTGATCCGCTTGAACAACAGACCGCGCGGGAAGTACAAGGGCAATTTGAGCGCGGCGTAACCGGGCAGGGGACCCTCGGCCCCATCGAGCGGCCTCCCGAAGATCCGGCAGGCGAGCACAGCGTGCCGCAAACTCATCCGTAGCGCAGTGAAGACGGTGGCTCCATCCGCGCACTCGAAAATTCTGATTCTGGATTTCGGCTCGCAGTACACCCAGGTTATCGCCCGCCGGGTGCGGGAGTGCCAGGTGTATTCAGAAATTGTTCCCTTTGACACGCCGGCGACGGAAATAGCAGAACTGAAACCGAATGGCCTTATTCTTTCCGGGGGGCCGGCCAGCGTTTACGACAAAGGCGCGCCGCATCTTGATCCAAAAATCTTTTCGCTCGGAATTCCCGTGCTCGGCATTTGCTACGGGATGCAATTAATGGTGCATCATCTTGGTGGTGAGGTGGAGTTCAGCCCCCGCCGCGAGTACGGGCCAGGCATGCTGCACATCACCGACAGCTCCCAATTATTCGTTGGACTCGGCGAACAGATCGACATCTGGAGTAGTCACGGCGATAAGGTGACGACGCTGCCTGCCGGTTTCCGCGGAGCCGCCCGAACTGAGAATTCAAAATTCGCCGCAATCGAAGATCCCCAACGCAAGCTCTACGGGCTGCTATTTCACCCGGAAGTGTCGCATACCCCGCGCGGAAAGGAGATTCTGCAAAATTTCGTCTATCAGATTTGCCACTGCGCGATGGACTGGACGATGGGCTCCTTCATCGAAGAAGCTTGCGCGCGCATCAGAAAACAGGTGGGCGATCAAAAAGTCGTGCTCGGTTTGAGCGGCGGCGTCGATTCTTCAGTCACGGCTGCGCTCTTGCACAAGGCAATCGGCGACCAGCTTACCTGCATTTTTGTCAATAACGGTCTCCTGCGCTCGCGCGAAGAAGAAATCGTGCAGCGCGTTTTCGGTGAAAATTTTCATGTCCGTCTGAAATATGTGGACGCGAGCGATCGTTTTCTCGCACTGCTGAAAGGCGTGACCGATCCGGAAACCAAACGAAAGCGAATCGGTAACGAGTTCATCAAAGTGTTTCAGCACGCGACCGAAGAGTTGCTCGAGGAAGACCGAAGGAATGACGCGCGCAAACACGGCGGCTACAAGTTTCTCGCACAAGGCACGCTTTATCCGGATGTGATAGAAAGCGTGTCGATCAAGGGCAATCCTGCGCAGGTGATCAAGAGTCATCATAACGTTGGTGGACTCCCCGAGAAAATGCACTTCGAGCTGGTCGAACCGGTGCGCCAATTATTCAAAGATGAAGTGCGCCAGGCCGGTTTGCAGCTCGGTTTGCCGAAAGAAGTTGTTTACCGTCAACCTTTCCCGGGACCCGGTCTCGCCGTTCGCATCCTGGGTGAAGTCACGCCCGAGCGATTGTCGATCTTGCGCGAAGCAGACACGATCGTGGTGAGCGAGATGGAATCTTCCGATTGGTATTACCGTGTCTGGCAATCGTTCGCCGTCTTGTTGCCGGTCCGCTCGGTCGGCGTGATGGGGGATCAACGGACCTACGAAAACACGATCGTCCTCCGTATCGTGGAAAGCCAGGATGGCATGACTGCGGATTGGGTGCGGCTACCATACGAACTGCTCGCCCGCATCTCGACTCGCATCAGCAACGAAGTCAAAGGCGTCAATCGCGTCTGCTACGATATCTCGAGCAAACCGCCGAGCACGATCGAGTGGGAGTGAGCGAGTTTGGCTTCGAAACGTCAATCACCGATCGCTTTGGTTCCGTATGTTAATCGATCATAGATCGTTTTACGAAGTATTGATCGACCTATGAGCCGAAACAACGCTTTCCCCGAAATACCCGATCGTCATCCCAAAAGAGGTGCGCCAGGCGCTTAAGCTTAGACCGGGAAGCGTGTTCAATGTGATCGAGAACAACGGTCGCATCGAGCTGTTGCCAGTCCCCTCCGCAAGAGAGATGCGCGGATTTTTGCGTGGGATCGACACTACGGTCTCGCGCGACAAAGATCGCGCGTATGAATCTGGTCGATTCGTCGGCAGGGCTTGAATATTTTGCCGACGGGCCGAACGCCTCGTTTTTCGCGACGGCTATTCAGAAGAGCCGAGAGTTGATCGTGCCGACGGTTGTCATTCTTGAAGTTTACAAGCGGATTCTTCAGCAACGGAACGCACGCGCCGCAATTGGAGACCGTCGCCGCGCTTCGCCAAGGACACATCATCGACCTAACAGCAACACTGGCAATTGCCGCCGCATCACTCAGTCATTCCGAAAGATTGCCGATTGCCGATAGCATCATTCTCGCAACGGCGCGCGCAGAAAACGCGATCATTTGGACGCAGTGACGCAGACCTCGAGCGAATAACCGGCGTGAAGTTTCGCGCCAGAAGATAATCAATCAATTTGCGAGACCACGCTCATGAAATCGGCGAAGTCTTTGCCGTTGCGCGCAGCGTGATTCAAGGCGCTGAGCCTCGCGTCCGCGGCCGCTTCCGGCAAAACAATCCGACGTAGTTGCGATTGATTTTGAAAGACAATCTCGTCCCACTGGATCGACGAAATCTCATTATTAAAACGCGCAACAGAACGGCCGCGAAAAAACGCGCGCGTGGTTTCGGGAGGATTGAAGATCGACGTCTTGATTTCGTCCTCCGGCACAACCCGGCGGACTGCACCCTGTCGCACCAGCTCATAGTACAAGCCGCGCTCAAAGTCGAGATTGTGATATTCCAGATCGATTGATTGCAGCCACGGATCGCTCCAGGAAAGCTTTTCTTCTTCCTGCAAGGCATTAAGGAGGAGTTTCTTTGCCGCCCAATCGACACGGTCACGGGTCAGCATCACGTCCCGTTCGAGATCGTTGAGGACATTTTCCCACTCGCGCAAGATCCATTGTCGATCTTCGTCGCTGCCACCATTGATCGCGGCCGCGGCTTTCAGATAAATCCGTTGCACATCAATCGCGGAAATCTTTCGGCCATCTTTTAGTTCGATGATCCAATCATAAGTTTGGTCGCGGCTGATCGATTTGTTGGCATTGATCGGTTGGGCGATCTCGAGTTGCGGAGCTTTTCCGCGTTCGATCAGATCGAGAACAAGCGAGGTTGCACCGATCTTCATGGCGCTTGCCCATTCGCTCATGTTCGAGTCGCCGAGGATGACGTGAAACCGGCGATAGCGGGTTGCGTCGGCATGGGGCTCGTCGCGCGTGTTGACCAGCGGACGGCGGTTCATCGTGTCAATACTCACCAGGACACTGAAAAAATCCGCGCGCTGCGAAATTTGGAAAACATCAGGCTCGCCCGAGGCGCTTTCCGCTTCGACACCCATTTTTCCAGCGCCGGCGAAGATTTGGCGGGTGATGAGAAATGGCAGAACACCGGCGACGATGCGGTCCCATGCGATGTCGCGACGCATCAGGTAATTGTCGTGACAACCGTAACTGTGGCCGACAAAGTCGGTGTTGTTCTTGTAAAGCCGAACTTCATAGCCGGGCGGCAACGTCTGGTTTCGTCGGCGCGCGCATTCCGCGAGAATGCGTTCGCCGGCCTTATCCTGCGACACGATTTGCCGAAGGGTCGTGCATTCCGGGGTGGAATATTCCGGATGGGCGTGATCGTTGTAAAAGCGGGCGCCGTTTGAAAGAACGAGGTCGCTTTTTATTTCCTCGAAGCTGAGCGGTCGGTTTTTATCGATCTCGTAGTAGGCCGATTCGTCGGTGTCTTGAAGTAATTGGCGCGCGCGAAAGCCACGCGCATCAAGATGTGGATCTTCCAATTCATAGTCCCACTTCATCAGTGCGCCGTGGTCGGTGTAACGGCGCACAAGTTCGATCGATTCGGCCACCACATCGACCATCTCCGTGCCACTGAGAGTGATCCCGTACTCCGTCTCCAGCCCAAAGACGCGTTTCATCGATATTTTTTACCCATACGTTGGGCTGGATAAAACACGGATAACGGCGGAACCGATCTGTGATGATCTGCGGCCTTCACCGAACACGGTCAAATTACCCCTGAAGGTGCCCGTGATCTCGAATCCGACAATGGGCGGACAGGCGAGATTTTGACGACGTTTTCCGGATCGTAATCGATCAGCTTGAGCCAGTCTTCGGTAATATCAGTCGTCGGGAAAATGTCGTTCTCGACGTACTCGGCATTGAACGCCAGCTGCAAATCGGTTTCTCGAATTCCTTCCTCCTGTTGCGTGGCAATCGCCCGCTTAATGGCCATCGCTTTTGCGCGCTCGACAATCGAGGCAATGATCGCGCCACTAATAAGATCGCCACGGTACAAGGTCTCTTTGCGTCCGCTGCGCAGCGTCACCTCGAGAAACTTGTTTTCATCACGGCGCGTAAATTGCCATTCGACAAAGCGTTCGATCAAGCGCTCAATCGACGCGCCCATTCCATCGGCCTCCTTCGCCAGGACACCATCGTAGGGAAGGTCGTCAGTGAGGTAGATCCGATAAATTTCACGCGCGCCCTGCTTGTCCGGGCGATTGACCTTAATTTTTCGGTCGATTCGGCCCGGGCGCAGAATGGCGGGGTCGATCAGATCGGCGCGATTGGATGCAAGGATAATCACCACGTCATTAAGCGAATCGATTCCATCCATTTCCGAGCAAAACATAGGAACAAGCGTGGAAAGAATATTGGAATGACGGGAGGCCCGTCGCGTGCCGAGAATCGATTCCGCCTCGTCGATAAACAGGAATGGCATAAAACCTTCGCCGCGCTTTTCCCGAGCGGTGGCAAAAATTTCGCGCACCATTCGTTCCGATTCGCCGACCCACATGTTCAATATTTCCGGCCCTTTGACGTGCATGAAGTATTCGCGCATTTCCACGCTCGTCTTTTCACGAAGCTGCTTCGTCAAGTTGTAGGCGGTCGCTTTTCCGATCAGCGTTTTCCCGCAACCCGGGGGACCGTAAAGGAGGAAACCTTTTGGCGTGGCGTGCTGAAATTTTTTGAAAAGATCGACATGCAAAAGCGGAAGCTCGATCGCGTCCTTGATTGCCTGGAGGGCCGCCTCCTGGCCGCCAACTTTTTCCCACGGCAGCTCCGGAACATCATCGAGATAATGCTCGTGCGATTTTGTGCTCGAGAGCATTTCGAGCGCCATCCGGTAATTGGAATCAACCCGAACTTCGTCGCCAGATTTCAAGGTTGATTTCGCCAGGTCCGCCGAGCGCTGCAAAACCATCGATTGGAGGCCATGCTCTGAGCCGACGCGCAACCGGTCCTTTCCCAAAATTTCGGTGATTTTTGTCACCGGGCCAGCCGTCTCGAATCCGAGATCACCAACGATGACGAACGCCTCGTTCACCAGGACGCGTGTTCCCTTTTTCAATTTCGCCAGCGGAATGCGCGGATCGACATTGCAATAATAATCGGCGCCCCCCACCACGATGTGCGCCGTATCGCTCGAGGTGGCGCCGAGAAACGTTCCGATCCGGTTCGCGGGCGAGGTTACTTTCTTAACGACTTCCTCGAGTTTCTCGATCATCCGGCGCGCTTCGATCATCGTCTCTTGCTGATCGAAAATTTGCGGGCGCAACTCCAGCAAGTCGCGCCGAATCGGATCGCCCGGAGGCAATGACGCGATCACTTGATCAAGTGAATCGAGGAGATTACCCGGACCCGAGTCCCCGCCCTGAAGTCCTTGGCTGCGCTCGTCGCTCATTTATGGTTTGGGTCAATCCGCCGAACCGAGTGGCAGTATAACTTTATCACGCGCATTCCGCAATCTTCGACGCCGCGCATGCACAAAATGTTCAACCGTGATGTCGATCTTGTGTTGCAGAAAAACTTTGGAGAACGAATCTGCCGAGAGAGTTGCGGCTCCAGACAGCCGCCTCTACACTTTGTTCTTCGCGAGGAGCCTTAGCTCAATTGGTTAGAGCGCCGCCCTGTCACGGCGGAGGTTGCGGGTTCGAGCCCCGTAGGCTCCGCGGTGTCATTCAGCCAATTTCACAAGATTTTTCCCTTCAAAGCCGGTTGAAGATCAAATTCCGCACGAGAATCTTACTGCGCGGGCTCTATTTCTTTTTCCACTGAGCGCCACCGAGTAACGGCAATACGAAGAGATTTGCCAAAATATCAATGATCAACCCGCCAAGCACGACGAGCCCGAAACGCTGCGTCGGCGGAAAATCTGAGAGCGCGAAAATAGCGAAGCCGGCGGCGAAGATTATGTCCGAATAGACAATGCCGCGCCATTGTTCTTCGCGTCCGGCCACCCATGCCGCCCAGCCTTTCTTTCCGGCGCGTTGCGCGCGGCGGACGCCAAAGACAAGATGAATCATCGAATCGATCGCGATCCCGATGCAGACATTCGTGGCCGGGGCCGAGATAACGTCCATTGGCACATGCAGCCAGCCGATGCCGCCAAGCATGCACAGCGGCACAATCGTCAGGCTCGCGATCATCGCCAATGCCCCGCGGACCGAACGAGCAACAATCCACGCGATCCCGATGAAGAAGAGATTGAGCCAGAAAAGGCCGGTCACGAGGCTCTCAGCGACCAGCTTCGCAAGACGCCCTTGCAGATAGTAAATGCTGCCGACGAGGACAGTCTTAAATCCGTGCTTTCGGGCGATTGAACGCAGATCGTCGACGACGTCGAGCCGATATTGGTCGCGGCGGTCTTCGACCATTCGAAGCAGAAATACCGCCCGCGTGCGGTCCTCG
>JBKOWV010000068.1:0-6901 GCA_046724585.1 Verrucomicrobiota bacterium | reverse complement strand
ATTTTTTGCGAGCAATGCCCTATATCGAGTTGCATGCGTCCAGCGCGTTCAGTTTTCTTCACGGCGCTTCGTTTCCGGAGCAATTAGCCGAGGTCTCAGCAGAATTATCAATGCCGGCCTTGGCGTTGCTCGATCGCAACGGTGTTTACGGCGCGCAACGGTTCTCCGTAGCGGCCCGGGAAAATAATGTGCGCCCGATCGTCGGCAGCGAACTAGAGATGGAAGATGGGGGTATTCTGCCGGTGCTCGTCGAAAACCGAACAGGCTACAAAAATTTATGCGAGCTGCTCACCCAG
Source organism: Verrucomicrobiota bacterium (assembly GCA_046724585.1). Lineage (GTDB taxonomy): Bacteria > Verrucomicrobiota > Verrucomicrobiia > Chthoniobacterales > UBA10450 > Udaeobacter. The sequence goes on along the minus strand of JBKOWV010000068.1, from coordinate 6,605 downwards.
GCGCATTTGCGGAGCGAGAAAGGAAAGTGCGCGGTGCGATGGAATGAGCTGCCGCAATTTGCGGAAGGATTGGTCGCTTTTCTGGGTAGCGCATGCGTCTCGCGTGCTAGCGATGGCGTCCTCGCCGTCGCGAACTTTTCTAAACCCAATAAATCCACAGCGAGTTGGGAATTGTACAAAAGATCGTTTCGGCGCGACGCCGAAACCAGCAGGCGAGACGCGTGCGGTCCCCAGAGTTTTGCGAACCGTGCCAAATTATTGATTGATACTTTCGGGCACGAAAACATTTTCGTTGAAATTCAGCGGCATTTACTTCGCGTAGAAGAGTGCATCAATCGCCCACTTGTCGATCTTGCCCGCGCAAATCGATTATCCATTCTGGCCACAAATGGAGTGCAGTACGCAAAGCCGTACGGGCGCGAAGTGCTGGATGTTTTTACCTGCATCCGCGAGCACACCCATCTCGATGCTGCGGGCAAATTGCTTACGCAAAATGCCGGACGACATCTGAAAAGCGATCGCGAAATGCGCGAACTCTTTCGCGATTTACCGGAAGCGATCGAAAACACATCGCGTCTCGCGGAGCGACTTACCTTTCCGCTCGAAAATCTGGGGTATGAATTTCCAAATTATCCAGTGCCGACGGGTCACACGATGGATTCGTTTCTGCGGACGATCGTCTGGTTCGGGGCACAACAGCGTTACGCCGCGATCAGCGCCAAGGTGAAACGACAGCTCGAGGAAGAACTTGCGCTCATTAGCAAGCTCGGGTTCCCAGGATATTTTTTGATCGTCTGGGACATCGTTAATTTTTGCCGCGAACACAACATCATGGTGCAAGGACGGGGCAGCGCAGCCAACAGTGCAGTTTGTTATTGCCTCGGCATCACACCGGTGGATCCGGTGAGTAATCACTTGGTCTTCGAGCGGTTTTTAAACGAAAACCGCAAAGGCTGGCCGGATATTGATCTCGATCTTCCCAGCGGCGATCGCCGCGAAGCGGTGATCCAGGAAATTTATCGCCGTTACGGCAAACATGGCGCGGCCATGACTGCCAACGTGATTAGTTATCGCGGCCGCAGCGCCGCGCGGGAAATTGGCAAGGCGTTAAATTTTTCGCCGAGCATTTTGGATCGCTTCTCGCATTTGTTCGCGAACGGCGATTTCCCACACACGCTCGATCTCGAATCGCAAATCCAACAGGCGGGTTTGTCCAAGGAACATCCACGGATGCCGGCATTCGTCAGGCTGTATCAATCTATCTACGGTTTGCCGCGACATCTTGGTCAGCATTCCGGCGGAATGATTATTTGCCAGAACAAACTCAGCTCCTTTGTCCCGCTGGAAAATGCGTCGATGCCGGGGCGGGTCGTCGCGCAATGGGACAAGGATGATTGTGAAGATCTCGGCATCGTGAAAGTGGATTTGCTCGGGCTTGGGATGATGTCGGTAATGCAAGACGCATTTGAGTTGTGCCGGGAACGCGGGCGGCCGCTCGATCTTGCTCACATTCCAAACGATGATGCGGCGACTTTCGACATTATGCAGAACGCCGACACGATTGGCGTGTTTCAAATCGAGAGTCGTGCCCAAATGGCGACCTTGCCGCGGATGAAGCCGAAATGTTTTTACGACGTGGTGATTGAGGTGGCGATCATCCGGCCAGGACCGATCCAGGGCGACATGGTGCATCCCTATCTGGCGCGCCGAGCCCGACGCGAGCCGGTGACATATTTCGATCCTCGTCTCGAACCAGTTTTAGGACGCACGCTCGGTGTCCCCTTGTTTCAGGAACAAATGCTCAAGATCGCGATGATCATGGCCGATTTTTCCGGTAACGAAGCCGAGGAGCTGCGGCGGGCGCTCAGTTTTCATCGTTCCGAAGAACGAATGCAGAAAGTAAGCGTGAAATTGCGCGCGGCGATGGAGCGCAAAGGTGTCGCGCCGGACAAGATCGACAAAATCATTCACTCAATCACGTCATTTGCGCTGTACGGATTTCCGGAATCGCACGCGATCAGTTTCGCCATTCTCGCTTATGGAAGCGCGTATTTGAAGGTGCATCGCGCGCCAGAGTTTTACGCGAGTCTGCTCAATAATCAGCCGATGGGTTTTTACACCCCGGCAACAATAGTGAAAGATGCGCAGCGACACGGGCTGAAGATCAAACCGGTTTGCGTTTCGCAATCCGATTGGCGTTGCACAGTTGTCGATGACAACACAGTGCGTTTGGGGTTTTGCGTAGTAAACGGATTGCGGCAGGAACACGCCGAGGAACTGGTGCGGCAACGCGAAGATCGACAATTCGAGTCATTGGACGATTTCAAACGGCGGGCGCCGCTTTCGAAAGATGAGCTACGCACACTGGCGGAATTGGGAGCATTGAATTGTGTTGCCGATCATCGTCGGGCCGCCATGTGGGCGGTGGAAGAAACGCTGCACGACGATTTGCTGGGGAGCGCGGGCGCCTCGTCCGCTGTGTCACGCGCCTCGCCGGACACTCATCGGGAGCTTTTCGGTGGAGGCGCCGAAAAGAGCGGGCGGGGCGCCCGCGCTCCCTTAGCGCGAATGACAATGCCAGAGCGCGTGCGTGCGGATTACGAAACGATGAACTTAACGACTGGTCCGCATCCGATGAAACTTTTACGAGAAAGTTTGCCGAATATCTGGCGCGCAAGCGATCTGGCGCAGGCGCGACATGGCGCAACTGTGCAGGTCGCCGGGAATGTGATTTGCCGGCAGCGTCCCGGCACAGCAAAAGGATTCGTGTTTATCAGCCTGGAAGACGAGACCGGCGTTTCAAATGCGATTGTCGAGCCAGAGTTGTTCGAGCGATTTCGCCTTGTTATTACTGAAGAAGCCTTTCTGCTCATCGAAGGCGAAGTCCAGAACTCAGATGGCGTGGTTTTGATCAAAGCGCGCGAGATTAGACCGCTCGCGCACGAACAACTCATCGGCAGCGAGTCGCACGATTTTCGTTAGGGACATCGTACTGCGATTCCCGGTCGGCGCCCATAGGACACGTTCAAGATTCGACTTCAATCCGACCGGTCAGTCGCATAAACCCGCCTTTCGCTGGCGTTACCGCGGTGTATGCCCTACCAGAAGCGAAATCGAGCACGTGCACGATCGTGCTTCCGATGTGTTCCTGCCACGAGAGAATAACGAGCTCATCGCGAACGGCGACTGCCTCATATTCGACAGTATCGGAGAAGCCGACGTTATCACCGGCCACGATTTCCACGGTCAGCTCGCGTTCGGAGTTGAAAGTAATACGCGGCGTGAAGGTCGGGAATTTGATCTGAAGCACTTGGCCGACGCGAAGCGGTGATATGGCTGGCGAGCTCACCTCGAAAACTGCTACTTTTAACGATTGTCACTCCCCCGCATGATGCGGCTCGGGCGTTTTCGGTTCCGTCGGTTTTTCGGCTGGTTTTTGATCGGACTCGATCCATTCGGTGTGGAAGACGCCGGGCTTGTCGATTCGTTCGTATGTATGCGCGCCGAAGAAATCGCGTTGCGCTTGGAGAAGGTTTGCCGGAAGACGAGCAGAGCGATAGCTGTCGAAGTAAGCGAGCGACGCGGAAAACGCTGGGACAGCTACCCCGTATTTGATCGCTGTCGAGACCGCGACCCGCCAGTTGCGCTGCGCTTTCCGAATAATCCTCGTAAAGTAGCGATCGAGCAGAAGATTATCCAGCGCGGCGTCGCGCTGGTACGCTTCGACAATCCGGTTCAAGAACTTCGCGCGAATGATGCAGCCGCCGCGCCAGATGGTGGCGATGTCGCTTAGGTTCAGATTCCAATTGTATGCCGCGCTTGCCGCGTGAAGCAGCTCCATTCCCTGCGTGTAGGAAACGATTTTTGACGCGTAAAGCGCGTCGCGCACTGCATTGATGAAACGCGTCCGATCGCTTTTAAATTTTCGTGCCTTCGGTTGCGGAAGAATTTCCGACGCAGCTACGCGCTCCTCTTTCCGTGACGAGATAACGCGCGCCTCGACGGCGGCGTTGATTGTCGAAATGACGACCGACTGTTTGATGGCGGATTGCAGCGTCCAGATGCCGGTTCCTTTTTGACCCGCTTTGTCGAGGATCATATCGACCAGCGGCTTGCCGGTGTCCGGGTCGATCTTTAGAAAAATTTGAGAGGTAATTTCGATCAGGTAGCTGTCGAGTTCGCCTTTGTTCCATTCTGCAAAAGTCTCCGCAAGTTGTGCAGCGTCCATCTCCACGATGGCTTTGAGGATGGCATAGGCTTCGCAGATCAATTGAATGTCACCGTACTCGATGCCGTTGTGCACCATCTTGACGTAATGACCGGCGCCGTCCGGTCCCATGTAACGGCAGCACGGTTCGCCATCCACTTGCGCGGCGATCTTGCGAAAAATGGGTGCGATCATTTCCCAGGACTCGCGCGAGCCACCCGGCATCAGCGACGGACCTTTGAGCGCGCCTTCTTCACCTCCGGAGACGCCGCAGCCGACAAAATGAATTCCGTGGTCCTCTAATTCTTTGCCGCGCCGTTGCGTGTCGGTAAAAAGAGAATTTCCGCCATCGATGATGACGTCACCTTTCTCCAGCAGGGGCGCGAGCTGTCCGATGACCGCATCCACCGGCGCGCCGGCTTTCACCATGATCATCGCTTTGCGCGGTTTTTTGAGCGCGCCGGCGAATTCCTCCATCGTGCGCGCTGGCTGAATATTTTTTCCTTTAGCCTGGCCGCTGGCGAATTTCTCCGTGACTTCTGTAGTGCGGTTAAAAACGGCGACAGAGAATTCTTTCGATTCCATGTTGAGGGCGAGATTTTCGCCCATCACAGCCATGCCGATTATCCCAATATCACATTGATTCGTTGTCATTTTAGTATCTTTTTGATGACGGCTCGAAATAGAATGACTCACTGTAACGACCACTCGAAGCGAATGGCAAACTCCGTTTGTGAGGTTTTATTGACGAAAGCGCCGCTTAAGTCGCCAGAGAATGAGGGCGATCCTGCGGCCGGCGCGGTCGTTGTTTTTTGGGGCGTTGTCCGTGAGCTTGAGGATAAGCGCAAGATCGAGGGTATCGATTACGAAGCGCACACAGCAATGGCCGAACATCAGCTGCAATTAGTGGCCGGGGCCGCGACGGAGAAGTTTCAATTGCAGAAGATCATGGTTCATCATCGGGTCGGTTTCGTGCCCACCGGCCAGCCATCATTATTTCTTCAAGTCAGGGCGCAGCATCGCGCAGCTGCTTTCGAGGCGAGCAAGTGGATCGTGGACGAGCTAAAGAAAACAGTGCCAATCTGGAAACGACCCCAATTCAAGGTCGACTCGCGTTCGGTCGCTGCGGCGACCCAAAGCACGTCAATCAGCGCGACCAAATAACTTTAATGCGCAAATGAATTGGGCGAACCGTTTAACGCTAAGTCGTCTTGTGCTGACGGTTCTTTTTGTTCTGGCGTTAAATTCTTCCTGGCAATATGCGCGCACGGCTGCCCTTGTGATATTTCTCATCGCCGGTCTGACAGACTTTATCGATGGAGAAATCGCCCGCCGCTACGGGGTCATCACAAATTTTGGCAAATTAATGGATCCACTGGTGGACAAGATCATGATGGCAGCGGCGTTTATTTCGCTGGTGCCCCTGAAGGCTGTGCCGGCGTGGGCAGCCACAACGGTGGTGGCGCGCGACTTCTTGATTACCGGTCTGCGCCTTATGGCCAGCGCCAAGGGCAGAGTTCTTCCGGCAGAACAGCTCGGGAAGCAAAAAACATCATGGCAGATTATTACCGTTATTTTTTTCCTCGGGCTTCTTTCGATGTCCGAACTGCGATACGCGAATGAAACATCGATATGGTGGTTGCGGGCCTGGAGCGAAGCTGGCCCTGTGCTCGTATGGATTACCGTGGCTCTAACGGTTTATTCCGGTGTAGGCTTCACCTGGCGAAACCGCGAACTGATTGTTCCGGACCAATAGCGGGCAACGGGAATCGAACCGCATTTCGATTGTGGAGCCCTAGCCTCTTTCATAGGCAAAACAGCCCAGAAAAGCCGTTGCAATTGGCGCTGTCAGAACACGAGGTCAGAACAAGTCGGCCGATTTCCGGCGATATCCAACCTTGTTGCTTGAAGTCTTTTCTTGATAAGCAAACGGGGATGAAAAGGGGATCGAAGCACAGGGGGGCGGTCGACGGCTTGGCGAGCAAAGGTTCACCGAGTACATCTCCACGCGCGCGCGGGCGGCATAAAAAAGGATTGTTTCCGCCGGCTCCGGCGAGCGAAGCCTTATCCGCCTCTCCGCCAGAATGTGACGCGACGCGGTCGCGAGCAAAATTTCTTGCCACCAATACGCTCTTTACTTATACTCGTTAATTGTGTGTCGGGACGCGGCAAGCCGCGATAAATTGTTTTGCTCCACCCGCTGGACGATGATCCTCGAAGCGGGTGATGCGGCGGCGACTACTGCTCACGCACTCAGTGCCCTGTCAGAACTGTGCCAAGTTTATTGGCGCCCAGTGTACGTTTTCTTGCGCAAACAAGGATACGGACGTGAGGATGCGCAGGATCTGACGCAGGGCTTTTTTGCCCATTTAATCGAGAATCGCGGGTATGCGCACGC
>JBKOWV010000174.1:0-12793 GCA_046724585.1 Verrucomicrobiota bacterium | reverse complement strand
AACGGGTGCCGCAAATGAGATTGTCGATCTTACTCGGAGGCCCGAATTCGCGCACGACGCGGCGTCGGCAGTCCCGAAGGTTTTAGAGGTTCCGAATGAATCGGCGCATCCGAATTTCCTCGTAGTCGATTTCGCAGTTTGTGCGGAAGGCGATCGGCTTGTCCCGCGATTGATTGAACTGCAAGCCTTCCCGAGCCTGTTTGGTTTTCAGTTGCTGCTGCTGCATTGCATCCGCAAGGCGTATCCGGCGATTCCCAAGAATTGGACTTCGTCATTCGGCGGAATCAAAGATGAGGCTTATCTCGACCTCTTACAGCGCACAATCATCGCCGATTCGGCTCCGGAAAATGTAATCCTGCTGGAGATCGAGCCGGAAAAACAAAAGACGCGGGTCGATTTCGCCGCCACGGAAACATTGCTCGGTATCCGCCCCGTTTGCGTGACGGAAATCAAAAAGCGCGGGCGGCAATTATTTTATTATCGCGACGGCCGCGAAGTGCGGATCGAGCGGATTTATAATCGAGTAATATTCGATGAACTGATTCGCAGGCCCGACCTGAATCTGCCATTTCGGCTTCAAGATGATCTCGATGTCACATGGGTCGGCCATCCGAACTGGTACTTCCGCATCAGCAAACATTCGCTGCCATTTCTAAAGACTGAGCACACTTCACCAACGTTTTTTGCCGACGATTTTCCCTCCGAAGAGGATATCGACGATTATGTTTTGAAACCGCTTTACTCATTTGCGGGCCATGGCGTCGACATCGAACCGACGCCCGAGAAAATCTCTACGCTCAAAAATCCGCACGAATGGATTTTGCAGAAAAAAGTCGATTACGCTGCGTTCGTGCCGACGGTTGATGGCCAGAAATCGAAGGCTGAAATCCGGATGATGTTTGTCTGGCCGGACGAGGACCGCGATCCCACCCTGGTTAATAATCTTATCCGGATGAGCCAGGGCAAAATGATGGGCGTCGATTTCAACATCGACAAAACCTGGGTCGGCGCCAGCATCGGGCTGCATGACGGGTAGAGCACGCTCGAAGCGAGCGCTCCCTGATTACGCTGGTTCGGTTGAAACGGTCGCTTCGCCAGCCCTCTGCTCCATCGCCTGCTCGACTGCGCGCCAGGCGAGCATCGCGCATTTAACGCGTTGCGGAAAATTTCGCACGCCTTTCATCACGCGAAGATCACCCAATGTTTTGGGCGCTTCGCTCGCCTCATCGGTTACGAGGTCATGAAATGCGCGAAGCATGTCCGTCACTTCCGTCCGACTTTTTCCTTTCAACTTCATCGTCATCAATGACGCCGACGCCTGGCTGATCGCGCAGCCGTGCCCAGTGAATTTGATATCCTCCAGGCCTCCGCTGCCGTCGAACTTTACGCCGAGATGAATCTCATCCCCGCAGGCCGGATTATCGCCATGCACGCGGACCGCAGCGTCGGCCAGCTCTCCAAAATTCCGAGGCCTGCGCGAATGATCGAGAATGACTTCCTGGTAGAGCTCTTCGATTTCGGTCGTCATGAAAAGAAACGGACGGCGGAACGGAGAATTTCGATCATTCGATCGATTTCCTCCGCCGTGTTGTAAAAATAGAAACTTGCACGAGTCGTCCCAGTCACTCCGAAACGCCGCATCAGTGGCTGGTTGCAATGGTGGCCCCCACGCAAGGCCAGTCCGTACTGGTCGGCGAATGTGGTGAGATCGTGGGGATGCGCTGCGTCCATTACAAATCCAACAAGCGCGCCGCGCTCTTGAGTTGGGCCCAGAACATGCATGCCCGGCAGTTCAGTGAGACGCCCGGCCGCATAGTGCGCAAGTTGTGAGTCGTGTTCGAAAATTGCCGGGCGTCCGATACTCTCGATGTAATCAATCGCCGCCGCGAGGCCAATCGCGCCCGCGATATTGGGTGTGCCGGCTTCAAATCGATGCGGCGCTTTCTTGAACGCGCTTTTCTCGAGGGTGACGCTCACAATCATTTCGCCGCCACCATGCCATGGCGGTATCGAATCCATGATCTCGGCGCGCCCGTAAAGCGCGCCGATACCGGTCGGTCCACACATTTTGTGTCCGGAAAAGGCGAGGAAATCGCAGCCGAGCTCCTGCACATTGACGAGCATATGTCCCGCGCTTTGCGCCGCGTCCACCAGCGTAACCGCGCCGACCGCGTGCGCTTTCGCGCAGAGGTCGGCGACTGGATTGATTGTGCCGAGGGAGTTTGAAACGTGCGTAAAAGCAAAGAGCTTTACCTCTGGCGTGAGCAATGCAGGAAGCTGATCGAGATCGAGACTGCCGTCATCGCGCACGGACACAAAGCGCAGCCGCGCGCCTGTTCGTTCGCTTAACAACTGCCACGGCACCAGATTGCTGTGATGCTCCATTTCTGTCAGCAGAATGACATCCTCTTCACGAATAAATTTCCCACCCCACGCCTGGGCGACGAGATTGATGCTTTCAGTGGTTCCGCGCGTGAACACGATCTCGTCCGCGCTCGCAGCGCCGATGTATTCTGCTACACCCTGGCGCGCGTTTTCATAAGCTTCCGTCGCGCGCGAGCTCAGCACATGCAGTCCGCGATGGACATTTGCGTTTTCGTGTTCGTAGTAACGCCGAAGCGCGTCGATCACTGCGCGCGGCTTTTGGGAGGTCGCGGCGCTATCGAAATAGATTAAAGGATAACCATGCGCTTGCTCGCGGAGAATCGGGAAATCCTCGCGGATCGCACTCCAATCCACACCGCTGGTAGCAATCTTATGCACACCATAATCTGCTACACCCTCCCCCGCGCGCCACTTTATTCGAGGAGGGCAATCTGAGGGGGCGAGCAGGTCGGCTTCCTACAGCTTTTTGTTCATTACTTCGGCCGCTTCAGCCGAAGTGCGCACCGGGATGATTTCGAACTCCATTAAGTCTCGCCAACTGTCGATCCATTTGTCGAAAAGTGTGAAATCCTCAGTTCTCATGAGCTGATAACAAATTTTGAAGTCGAGATCGATCCAACTCGAAACGTATTCGAGACCTTCAGGCATCATCCGTTCTTTCTCGCGAAAACGCCGATAAATCTCCGGCGCAGCACCTTCTTTGAAACGCTCGATGACCATGTAAAGCATGGGGAGAAAAGTTAAGAGTTACAAGAGTTACAATGTTAAAACGGATGACGACCAACCCTTGGTAACTTTGTAACCTTTTTAACCTTTTCTGACTTCCTCGTCCACCTCGGCGAAGGCGTTGACCGCGAATTCCAAGTCTTCGTGCGAATGCGCGGCCGAAACTTGCGTGCGAACACGGGCCGTATCGTGCGGCACAACCGGATAGAAGAAACCAATGACGTAAACGCCTTTCTCAAGCATGCGCGCGGCGAACTTTTGGGATTTGGCGGCGTCGCCGATCATGATCGGCACGATCGGATGCACGCCGGGTTTGATCGTCAGGCCGCGCTCGGTCAGCGCTGCCCGAAAATATTTTGTGTTCTCTTCGAGCTTGTCGCGCAGCTCGGTGGATGCGCTGAGCAATTCAAGCGCTTTTAACGACGCGGCGACCACGGGCGGTGCGATGGTGTTGGAGAAAAGATAGGGGCGCGATCGCTGGCGCAAAAGATCGACAATTTCCCTGCGCCCGCTGGTGAAACCGCCACTCGCGCCGCCGAGTGCCTTGCCGAGTGTGCCCGTTATTATATCGATCTTGCCCATCACGCCGCGATACTCATGCGTGCCTCGGCCAGTTTTGCCGAGGAAACCAGTGGCATGCGCATCGTCGATCATGGTGAGTGCGTTGTACTTTTCGGCTAGCTCAACGATCTCTCCCAGGTTCGCGATCGTTCCGTCCATCGAGAAACAGCCGTCGGTCGCGATCAATCGAAAGCGCGCGTCTTGGGCCGCGCGCAACTGTGCTTCCAGATCGGTCATGTCGTTGTGCTTGTAACGAAAGCGTTGTGCTTTGCACAGGCGGATGCCGTCGATGATGCTGGCATGATTGAGCTCGTCACTGGTCACCGCGTCCTTCTCGGTGAGCAGCGTTTCGAACAGACCACCGTTCGCGTCGAAGCAAGATGGATAAAGAATCGTCTCTTCCGTGCCGAGAAATTTCGTGAGCGCCGCTTCGAGCTCCTTGTGAATGTCCTGCGTCCCGCAAATGAAACGCACACTCGCCATCCCGAAGCCGTGTGTCTCGAGCGCCTCTTTCGCAGCAGCGATGAGCGTGGGATGGTCCGCCAGGCCGAGATAATTGTTCGCGCACATGTTGAGCACGCGTTTGCCGTCCGCGATCGCGATGTGTGCGTCCTGCGGACTTGTGATGATGCGCTCGGTTTTGAAGAGACCTTGTGATTTAATTTCTTCGAGGGTCTGAGAAAGCTGATTTTCAAACTCGGCGATCATAAGTAAACCGAAGAATACTGAATATCTTGGATAGGAAAAGCGACCCCCGGGAAGGAAAAGATTCTATTAGCCACAGATGAACACTGATTTCCCACATAGATGCGAAAACCTTTTCTGTTTGTGTGTTGGCGCTGTATAAAATCCGTCGGCAAAAAATCCCAGAAAACAGGCTTGCATGGGCTGTGAATGACTGTTAATAACTTTGCCGGCGATCTACCTTGACCCACGCTGAGCGTTGTAACCTTGCCTTAGCTGTTCTAGCGGCGTTCATCGCCATTGTCTTGCTCAGTGCCTGCGGGACCACCGAGCGCGCCCTGCCGCCATATGAGCGGCCACTGGCAAAAACAGATTTTCAGAATGTGCGGACAACCGCATACACGCACACCGAATCCGACCATCGCGAATTTAGCAATCGTAACGCGCTCGGCGGCGAATTGCGCGCCGCCGGTCCGCCGATTCACCGAGCCGAAGCCGTGGCGCGTGCGATCCCGCTGTATGAAGTTCCGCGGGCTATTCCGGTAGACGAGACAGCTCAGAGAGAAGTGCGGCGCGCTTCCTATTCGCCGAAGCTGCAACCATTCTCGATGTCAGAAAGACGAACAACGAAAACCACCAGGACCAGGAAAGGAAGATCGACATCGTCAGCTAAGGCGCGGCTGATTCCCGGGAGCGCGGCGGCGGATTGGTCGCGCTGGCCTGCCGGCACAGTTTTTCGTTTGCTTTCTACGGGACAAACATATCGCGTGGAGGATTACGGCTGGGCGCTTTCCGGACGCAACACGATTGACCTCTACATGGCGAACCAGCGCGAAATGAATTCATGGGGAGCGCGCGAGGAGATCATCCAAATCCTGCAATGGGGCGATCCGCAGGAAAGCTTGCGATTCCTCCGATCGCACCAGAACTACAAGCACATTAAACGAATGGTGCTCGAGCTGGAAGACCGCCATGAAGACGCGGCAGCGCTGCGATAACAACGTCGATCCAGACCGACGCTACATCGGTGGATCACAAACTGCTCCAGTCGAGCACGATTTTGCCGGAATTGCCGGATTTCATCAACTCGATGGCTTCCTTGAATTGCGTGTAAGGGAAGCGATGGGTGATAACCGGTGAAATGTCGAGGCCGGATTGGATCATGGCAGTCATTTTGTACCAGGTTTCGTACATCTCCCGGCCGTAAATGCCTTTGATGGTTAGCTGATTAAATACCACGAGGTTCCAATCAATTGCGGCGCTGCCAGGCATGATGCCGAGCAGCGCGATTTTTCCGCCGTGAAACATGTTCGGCAAAATGTCGACGAACGCTTTCGGGTTGCCGGACATTTCGAGAGCAACGTCAAACCCTTCCTTCATTCCGAGCTTTTGCATCGCATCGCTGACTTTTTCGGTTCGCACGTCGAGCGCGAGATCGGCGCTCATTTTGCGCGCGAGATCGAGACGGTACGGATTGATATCGGTAATCACGACGTGGCGCGCACCGGCCCGCTTACAAATTGGAATGGCCATGCAACCAATTGGGCCGGCACCGGTGATGAGCACATCTTCACCGACTAGATCGAACGACAGCGCAGTGTGAACAGCGTTGCCAAGGGGATCGAAACACGAAAGCACGTCGAGCGGGATCGAGGGATCGGCATGCCAGCAGTTTGATTGCGGGATTGCGACAAACTTAGCCCAGGCGCCGGAGCGATTTACGCCGACGCCTTGCGTATTCGGACAAAGGTGACGCCGTCCGGCCAGGCAATTTCGACAATGCCCGCATGTGATGTGACCTTCGCCGACAACGAGGTCGCCGCGCGCGAAGCCTTTCACCTGATCACCGACCAGATCGACAACTCCCACAAATTCGTGGCCGATGGTCATGGGTACCGGAATCGTTTTTTGCGCCCACGCGTCCCAGTTATAGATATGCACGTCGGTCCCGCAGATGGAGGTCTTCAGGACACGGATGAGCACATCGTCCCCGCGGATTTCGGGAACCGGAACTTCCTCGAGCCAAAGGCCCGGTTCGGCCCGGCTTTTGACCACGGCCTGCATCATTTTTTGCACGACAAGAAATTAGGCGAAGCCATGTGCGAAGTCGAATGTGACGAGCGCACCGGATAGGCCCGCGCGAGGCAGCGGCTCATCTTCGCTTGCGCCTGATTCGTTCCTTGGGGATGATGCAAATGCATGTCCGTAACCCTTGAGCAAGCCGAGACGACTGCGGTTAAGCCGCGCTCCGTCTTCGTTTTGCGATTTATCAGCACGATCGCGCTCTGGTCTATCGCGCTCCTGATCGCATTCTCCGGGTTCGAAATCTTATTTTGGCTGTTGATCAGTGCGTTCGGAATGATCGGACTCCTGGAATTTTACCGGATGCTCGATCACAAAGGTCTGCCAAATTTCAAAGTCACAGGAATGATCTGCGGCGCCGTCATGCTCGGCGGCAGTTTTTATTACTTCTCCAGAATGGGGCCGGCCGGTTCCTACGATTTCGAAGTCGCAGTCTTACTCTTTTTTTTACTTACGGTTTTCGCGCGGCAAATGTTTGCGCGCCTGCGTCACGACGAACCGTTGCAAACGATGGCTTACACCTTATTCGGCCTGCTCTATGTGCTTTGGCTCTTTAATTTCATCACCAAGATCGTTTATCTGACGCCGCCCTTGAGCAATGGCGTGCTCACCGGACAGTTCTATGTCTTGTACCTGATTGCGGTCACAAAATTCGCCGACATGGGTGCGTATCTGACCGGCAGCGCGATTGGGCGCCATCTCATGGTTCCTCACATCAGCGCAAAAAAAACCTGGGAAGGTTTCTTCGGCGCGCTCGGTTTTGCGCTGTTTTGCAGTTTAGCGCTGTTCAAGCTGATGCCGGGCCATTTGTCCGCGCTTACCTGGACGCATGCGACCGTACTGGGATTGCTTCTTGGATTTGCGGCCGTGATCGGTGATTTGGCTGAATCCATCATCAAGCGCAGCACGGGCGTAAAGGATTCGGGGAACCTGCTGCCAGGAATCGGCGGTGCGCTCGATCTCCTGGATAGTTTGCTGTTTACCGCGCCGCTTTTGTTTTTCTATCTGCGACTGGTGATTCATGTTCGGTAGATTTCGACGATGACGTCCGTAAGCGTAGTGATTTGGGGAGCGCGTGCATTTTGGCCGGAAACTCTTGAAATATGGCGCGCTCTGAGCTCGCCGGCTAAAAATCTGCGAGAATCGCCAAACTGCACGCGCTGCCCAAGGCCACTGTGAAACGTAAGCGTGTCGTTATTCTGGGCGCGACCGGATCGATCGGCGAAAGCGCGCTGAAGGTCGCGCGCGATATTCCGGAGCGAATGGAGGTCGTCGGCCTGGCAGCTAACAGCAATGCCGAAAAACTGGCTGCGGCCGCCAACAAGGTCCGGCCTGCATCGCTTTGCCTAGTTGATGAGACGAAGGTCGACATTTTGCAGAAGGCGCTGGAGTACCAGCCGCGGATTTTTTCGGGCGAGACCGGTTTGCGCGAGATTGCCCGCCTGACAGATGCCGACATGGTCCTGGTCGCAATCGTCGGCACCGGTGGATTACGACCGGCACTCGCCGCGATTGAAGCCGGCAAAGACCTTGCGGTAGCGAGCAAGGAAATTCTCGTAATGGCAGGCGAAATCGTGATGCGCGAAGCGCGTAATAACCGCGTGCATGTTTTGCCGGTGGACAGTGAGCACAACGCGATTTTTCAATGTTTGGAAGGCAAACGCTCAACGGTCAGCGTTCAGCGGTCAACTTCCGATGCGGAAAGTTCAAAGTTAAGGGTTGAAAGTTGGACGCTGGACGTTTCTGACGTGCGGAGAATTTTGCTTACTGCGTCTGGTGGACCATTTCGTGAATTAGCCAGCGATAAATTCGACTCGATCACACCAGACCAAGCGCTCAAGCATCCGACTTGGAACATGGGACCGAAGATCACAATCGATTCCGCGACGCTCTTCAACAAAGGGCTGGAGATGATCGAGGCGCATTGGCTTTTCGGAGTCGAGATGAAGCGCGTCGAAGTCATTATCCATCCGCAGAGCATCGTGCATTCAATGGTCGAATTCGCGGATGGCTCGACCCTCGCGCAATTGAGCTATTCGGACATGTGCTTTCCGATTCAATACGCGGTGACCTGGCCAGATCGCGTCCCGAATACTTTGCCGCCGCTCGATTTTTCGAGGCTGTCGAAGTTAGAATTTTTCACGCCGCGCTACCGCGATTTTCCCGCGCTGAATTTGGCGCGCTGCGCGGGCGAGACTGGCGGCACGTTGCCAGCCGTTATGAACGCAGCCAACGAAGTGGCGGTCGCAGCGTTCCTGGATCGACAAGTGAGTTTCCCCGGCATCTGGCAGCTTGTCGAAGAAGTAATGAACCGGCATGCGAGCGTTGCGCATCCTGATCTCGATGCGATATTGCAAGCCGATCGGTGGGCTCGCAGCGAGGCGACGGAGTACGTTAAATCGTTCCATCGTTAAATCGTTACAACGGCAGACGCGATGGCGTGTCTAATCCATGACCAATCAGTGATCACTAGTCACTAATCACAATGATTCTGCAGGCTGCCCGCGTCATCCTGATCGTGTTCGAGGTGCTTGTCCTCTTTAATCTGCTCATCGTCGTGCATGAGCTCGGGCATTTTCTGGCGGCACGCTGGCGTGGACTTTACATAGAGAAATTCGGCGTCTGGTTCGGCAAACCGCTCTGGAAAAAAACGATCAATGGCGTCCAATACTCGCTTGGTTCGCTTCCCTTTGGCGGATTCGTCGCGCTCCCGCAACTCGCGCCGATGGACATCATCGAAGGCAAGGCCGATCTCGATCGCGCGAAGCTCCCGAAAATTTCCGCGCTCGATAAAATCATCGTGGCGTTTGCCGGACCCTTATTCAGCCTGCTTCTCGCGCTTTTTTTCGCCGGCGTTGTCTGGGTAGTCGGCCACCCGGTCGGCGAAGCGGATTCGACCACGATAATTGGTTATGTCATGCCAGACTCGCCGGCACAGAAGGTCGGGCTGCAACCGGGCGACAAAATTCTCGAAGTGGACGGCAAACCGGTCAGGCGTTTTCTGGGAATGAATGACAGCGTTGGTTGGAATGTCGTCCGAAGTGAAGGCGACAAGATCCCCGTGAAATTCGAGCGCAACGGGAAGGAGCAGACGGTCTGGGTGGAACCGTATAAGGCGGAGACACGGGGATGGCGCAGGAAAAGCGTGCGACAGTTGCTCATCTATCCAGCGGAAACATCCCTCATTGACACAGTCGAGCCGAACACGCCTGCGGCCGCAGCTGGATTACGCAAGGGCGACATCATTCGCGGATTCGACCAGACACCGATCTACAATCCGATCGCGTTGCTGGAATACATCAGCAAACATCCGGAGGACCAGATCGTTCTTCACGTAGAACGAGATGGAAAGCGGCTTGACGTTCCGGTAAAGCCCACGCTTCTGAAAACCGATGGGGAAATGAAGCCGCGAATTGGAATTCGCTGGGACACGACTGGCAAAATATCGATCTCGCATCCCAATCCGATCGAACAGGTTTACAATAGCGTGACCAGCACATTGAACACAATCGGAGCGGTCGCCTCGCCAAAGTCGGACGTGAAATTGCAGCATTTAAGCGGCCCGGTCGGAATCGGTCGCATTTATTATTTACTTTTCCAAAGCGAACGTGGCTGGCAGCTCGCTCTCTGGTTTAGCGTAATTCTTAATGTAAACCTCGCCATTCTTAACATGCTGCCGATCCCGGTGCTCGATGGCGGCCACATTGTTTTGGCGATCATCGAATCGTTGCGTCGCAAGCCGGTAAACATGCGTGTGCTGGAGGTTGTTCAGACCAGCTGTGCCGTATTGATTATCGGATACATGCTGTATATCACGTTCTTTGACGTGCAGGATCTGCCATTCGTCAGAAAGCAGCTCGAGCAGCTTGAGTCGCCGGCGCCGACGAAAAACACCCGGGCGCCATAGGCACGCGCGTTGCGCGCCTTGCGTGACGCGGGTAACGTTGCGTCGTGAGCATCGAAGACATGACGTTTGAGCAAATTCTCGAATTCCCTAATGCGTGATCTGTCATTTTGCGCGAATCCATTCGTTTATCAGCGCCGCCTCACTCGGGAAGTGAAGGTCGGCAACGTCGGCATTGGCGGGGCAAATCCGATCCGCGTCCAGTCGATGATCACCAGCGACACGATGGACACTGAGCTGTCAATCCAGCAAACGATGGAGCTGGCAAAAGTGGGCTGCGAAATCGTGCGCATCACCGCGCCGACAGTGAAAGACGCGCGCAATCTCGAAAATATCGTGAAGGGTTTGCGAGCACACGGCTGCGACGTGCCGATCGTCGCCGACATTCATTTCAAACCCGAAGCAGCTATGGAAGCCGCGAAATGGGTCGATAAGGTGCGGATCAATCCCGGCAACTACGCGGACTCAAAGAAATTCGTTATCCGTGAATACACCGACGAGCAATACGCTGCGGAGCTGGGCCGGATTCGCGAGCGTTTCACACCGCTGGTCGCGCTCTGCAAGGAGCGCGGCATCGCCATGCGGATCGGCACGAATCATGGCTCGCTCAGCGACCGCATCCTGAATCGTTACGGCGACACACCCCTTGGGATGGTGGAGAGCGCGCTCGAGTTCGCGCGGATCGCACGCGACCTGAACTATCATGCATTCGTTTTCTCGATGAAGGCGAGCAACCCGAAAATCATGATCGCAGCTTATCGATTGCTCGTCGCCCGGCTGAATGAAGAGGGGCCTGATTGGAATTATCCGATTCATCTGGGCGTGACCGAAGCGGGCGAGGGCGAAGATGCGCGAATTAAGAGCGCGATTGGGATTGGTTCGCTGCTGGCGGATGGAATCGGCGATACGATCCGGGTTTCGCTGACAGAGGATAGCCCGCAGGAAATTCCAGTGGCGTGCGAACTCGTCCGTTTGTTCGGAACAAGTAACGGACAGAAATCCGAAATCCGAAATCAGAAATCAGAAATTTCCTTTGATCCGTTTTCGTATCAGCGGCGCGCGACGGAAGCGATCGCAGTTCCCGAAATCGGTGATTCCGCCGAGGAGATTAAGCTCGGCGGCGCGGAACTGATCCGCGTGGTCGTCCGGCACGCAAATTTCGAGAAGATCGCTCACAAGATCGACAAGATGGGCGATTACAAGCCAGAGATCGTTTACGAGAAGGCGCAGATTAAAGAAGTTGATCCGCGCGATGAAACCGCGACTGCGGAACTAAATCAAAATTCGACGGCGCAACTGGTGACGGTAAAGGACGGTGTCGATCTTCCGGTGATTGCTGCGTTTCGTTTGCTGGCGGCCCGGTTGCATCCGCGGCATCCGATTTTGCTAAAGGATGAATTAAGAAGGAAAAAAGCGGAGGGAGATTTTCTGGAGACGCTGCTGATCGCATCGACGCACATCGGCTCGTTGCTTTGCGACGGAATTGGCGACACGATCCTGGTGCAGGGCGAGGAAGCACCCGGG
The DNA here is from genome assembly GCA_046724585.1 of Verrucomicrobiota bacterium. Taxonomy (GTDB): domain Bacteria; phylum Verrucomicrobiota; class Verrucomicrobiia; order Chthoniobacterales; family UBA10450; genus Udaeobacter. Next base: position 927 of record JBKOWV010000174.1, on the reverse strand, counting down.
CAGGCATTGCGATTGAGTTACAACATTTTGCAAGCGGCTGGTTCGCGGATCTTCAAGACGGACTACGTGGCTTGTCCATCGTGTGGGCGAACGTTGTTCAATTTGCAAGCGACCACCGCGAAGATCAAAGCAGCGACCTCGCATTTAAAAGGGGTCAAGATCGCGATCATGGGTTGCATCGTGAATGGGCCTGGTGAAATGGCGGACGCCGATTTTGGCTACGTGGGCGGCGCACCGGGCAAGGTGAATCTCTACGTTGGTAAAACCGCCGTAAAATTTAACATCCCCGAAGCGGAAGCCGTCGATCGGCTGAAAGATTTGATCTGCGAACATGGTAAATGGATCGAGCCCGCGCAGCGGACGACTGCTCTCGAAGTTGTCACGTAAAGCCCGCGGCAGGCCTGACATGTCGCTCGCGGTACGACGACTGATCAGCTGAATCCGAGAAAAAAACGAGAAAGAGCTTGACTCCTCTTTCGTCATTTTGGCAAGCTGGCAGCTCTAAGTCGCGCTGAAAATTCAACCTCCAACTCAGCTAAAAACATATGAAAACTCTTCGTCGAATCAGTAAAAATCGTGCGTTTGCACATGTACGTATTATGGCTGCGGTTCTCCTTGTATTGGCCGCAGCGGCATTGGTGTTTGTTGCGGCATCGCCCCGCGCTACTGCTCAGCGGACTGCTCGCCCGCAGCCTCTAACTCCAAAATTCTCCAAAGCGGTGGCTTTCGACGTATCGCCTGCTGTCCGAGATTTGCCGCGGCCTGCCCGACCTTTGGTCTTCGACCCCAATAAAATAGTGGAAGTGCGGGCGGAGCGAGGACCAGAAGGACCAGAGGCCCATGAGGTGAAGGGTCACACTGCCGATGGGGTACTGCAGCCGTTCAGTCCCGCGCCGACGATCCCCGCTCCGTTGCTGACATTCGAAG
>JBKOWV010000142.1:0-7720 GCA_046724585.1 Verrucomicrobiota bacterium | reverse complement strand
AAGTCTGATCTTTTCAGAACGCCATCGTAGCCCTGCGAATACGCGGTGAAAACGTCCTCCATGTCCGGTTCCATCCAGCGTTCGCCTAACAAGCGAATATCTGGAAAGGGCCAGTTCTCGCGCCACTCGGCCATCAATTTCTCTGGTTCCTGCGCGTAGAGGCGCAGGCTGCCGCTGCGCAAAGAAACGCCCAGCAGCTCGGGCAGCTCTCGCAACCGCACCAGCGCGGGCATAAGCGGTTCTACGTCGATCTCAAGCAATCGAGCGCGAAAGCTCGATTTCAAAGCGCGCGGCGAAGCTTTTGCGAGTAGCCGGCCACTCTCAATGAAACCCACCTCCGTGCAGCGCTCCGCCTCATCCATATAATGCGTAGTAACAAAAATCGTTTTTCCCTCGTTGCTCAGATCGTAGAGCAGATTCCAGATTTGTTGCCGGTGAACAGGATCAAGACCTGCCGTCGGCTCGTCAAAAAAAAGCAGCGGTGGATCGTGCACGAGGGCACAACCGATCGCCAGTAATTGACGCATGCCGCCAGATAGACTTCCCGCCGCAGTATTAACTTTTTTTTCCAAGTCGCTCAGCCGAAGCAAGCGCCCGATCCGTCGCTCCAGCTCCGCCCCCGAAACACCATAGGCGCCACCGAAAAAGCGGAAGTTTTCCAGTACGGTGAGATCACGATAAAGGCTGAAGCGCTGTGGAACATAGCCAAATTTAGTCCGAATACGATCGCGGTCCTTCCAAACATCCATGCCTGCAATTGTTGCCTTGCCAGCCGTCGGGTGAGTCAGGCCGCACAACATCCGCATGGTAGTTGTTTTGCCGGCGCCATTGGGACCGAGGAAGCCAAAGATGGTTCCCGGATCGATTGTAAGTGAAAGATTTTGCACCGCATGGACATCGCCAAAACTCTTGCTCAAGTCGGCGAGCACGATTACCGGTTCGTTCATCTCGATTCCTTATTGCGATGATCGCCCAAATTTGCAACCATCTGTCACAGGCCGTCACATACCCTCTCTCATGAAATTTGAAACCATGGATCCAGCTCGACGTCTTTTCGCGAGCGCATCCATTCTGTTTTTAGTTCTGGTCGGAAGCTCGACCATCGCACGCGCCGACGCCGTTTCCGAGTTGGCCTCGTTTTCCATTTTCGACAAGGTCGACCTCGCGCAACTCGCCAAAAGCGACGTCAAGACGGCCCATGGGCCGCCGATGAGTAACCCCCGTTTTCTCGCGGTCGAAAGCTGCTATGTGGCGCCGGGTGCGCCGGCGCAGCTAATTGCAGCGTTACGCCGATGGGATCCAACGAGACATCGCGAACTAAAGGTTTTTCTACACTCCGATCTACCGTCCAGCCCGACAGCCGCGAATTTTGAAAAATTGAAGAATGCTCCGGATAACGGGCCAGTGCGCGCGCTGGTAGCGGCGACTCAAAAGCTCAGTCCTGATCTTCAAATCAGTCAGGCTGAAGCAAAGAAGTTTTCCGCTGGAGGCGCCGGTGGCGGTGGCGCCATGCCGGCATCAGTCGTTGCGTTCTGGGCGGACGTGTTGTCCTCGCGCACCAAAAGTTTTGCGTTTGGGGGAACGTCTGGGCAGCCGCCCTACGATCATTCCGGCAAAGCCATCCGGGCGAGCGATGAATTAAACGGATTGCTGCGGGAACAAGGAAAAATCCAGCGCCAGTTTTCCGGGTTCCTTGGAGCTACCGGCATTCGCGGTGCGGGATCGCTCAGGCCGGTACTTTACTGGGAGTTACTCGATGTGGATGATCAGGGCGTGGTAACGCTTGGCGCCGATTACAACCGCGCAGGCGGAGATGGGACTTATCAAGCCGCTGACGTGCTCTACTACGCGAGCGGCGGCTACTATGTCGCGCTCACCTTGTACCAGATGTGGGCTGTTACAGTCGACGGAAAACCTTCCACGCTGGTTTGGCGCGGTGACATGATCTCCGCACCCTCGCTGGCGTCGTTGCACGGCGTGGAACGGCTCGGGTCCGAATCAGTCATGATGAAACAGATCTCCAAAGCCGTTACTCTGTTTCGCCGTGACACAAGTGGAGGCCGTTGAGCGAGTGAAACGTTTGGCGCTTCGATTCTTCCTCCAGTCTCTTTGTGCCGCGTCATCGATTCTGTTTGTGGCGTCGATCTTCGCCGAAGGCTTGAGCGACTGGTTCCTTTCGGGCGAGTATATTGCGGAGGAGACATACGTCGGCAGCGGCGACGTTCAACGCAACTCTAAAAAAAGCGTCCGCGATTTTGATGAGCACGACTCGATCCTGCATCTCGTAATAACTCCCCGGATCAAACCCGGTGTGTTGCGGCTTGGCGCCGAATGGGAACGCTTTTCATTTGGTATTCCAGACGGGGCCCCCCTGCCAGATACGTTACAAGCGGTCAACCTGGTTATCGGATTAGATACCCAGCTTTCGGATTCCATCCTGATTCGAGTCGAAGCCCAGCCCGGTGTCTATAACACGGGGTTTGATGAGTTGTCCGACGATTTCAACGCTCCGTTTGTTGCCGGCGGCAGTTACATCTACAGCCCGAATTTGCAGCTGGTTGTCGGCGTGAGTGTCGATATTGAGCGGAAGTATGCGGTCCTTCCCGCCGGCGGCATTCGCTGGAAAATGGCCCCCCAGTGGGTCCTCAATGCGGTACTGCCAACCCCGCGTCTGGAGTTCGAGATGGACAGTGGCCTGACCCTGTATGCGGGGGCGAATCTGAAGCAAACTAACTATCGCGTGGACGATGACTTCGGCGACAACACGGGAACCCCGCGACTCAATCACGCCGTCCTCACCTATACCGAAGTGCGAACCGGGGCGGGAATCGACTGGAAAATTTCTCCTGTTGTGACCTTGACCGGCGAGGTCGGATACCAGCCGTACCGAGAATTCGATTTTTATCGTGCCCACATCCGCTATCACCAGGATGGCGGGGCGCCTTACGGAATGATTTCTGTCCACGGGGCGTTTTAGCTCAGGTCGATTTTTTAGCCCGTTTCTATAAAACGTGGCCTATGGAGTGGGCGTGCAACGCAGACGGCCTCCAGTTTTCAGGAACGGTTTTCAGTGCAAGGTCTTATCGAGCGCGCCGATTTTGCGCGTCTGCGGCCAGCTCCAGCTAACCCCAAGCACAACCAGAATTGTTCCGATGCCGCCCGCGACGACTGAAATCACCGGGCCAAATAGTGCGGCAGTCAACCCGGATTCAAGTGCGCCGAATTCGTTCGACGTACCGATAAAAATATTGTTCACGGCCGAAACGCGGCCGCGCATTTCATCCGGTGTGACCAGTTGCACAATCGAGCCTCGGATGATTACGCTCACGCTGTCGAAGGCTCCAATGAAAAACAGTAAGCCGAGCGACAACCAGAAGGTTTTGGACAATCCGAAAAGGATGGTCGCAATACCAAAGCCAGTCACACACCAGAGCAAAGTCTTGCCGGCCTGTTTCATCGGCGGCACGTGCGCCACTATTAACGCCATCGCGAAAGCGCCCACCGCCGGCGCGGCACGCATCCAGCCGAGTCCGATCGGTCCACAGTGCAAGATTTGATCGGCGAAAATAGGTAGCAGTGCCGTCGCACCGCCGAGCAGGACCGCAAACAGATCGAGTGTGATCGTTGCCAGGATCACCTTTTTGCTTAACACGAACCGCATGCCGGCGATCAGACTCTTCCAGGTGCTTTTCTCAGTCTTATTGCGCGATTGAGTGCTCCGCCGAATCGGCAGAACCAGAAGGAAAAAGGAAAATGCACAGAGTGCGTCCAGCATATAGACCAAAGGGAAGCCGATGTGCGCAACCAGTAATCCGCTGACGCCCGGGCCGACAACCGATCCGATTTGAAAAACGCTGTTGTTCCAGGTGACCGCGTTCGCAAACGAATCGCGAGAAACCAACGTAGGGAAAAACGAGCTGCGCGCCGCCCAACTGAATGTGCGCGCTATTGCTCCGAGAAAAAGAAGCAGATAAATGAGCGGAATGGACGCGTCATCGAAATGGAACGCCGGATGATGTCGCTCAAAAATCGTGGCGATTGATGCCAGGGCGCGATTGCCTTCGCGCAATACGGCAATCGGAGGAATGGAAAGGTGTTTCCACGAGACCAGAGCCAGCGCCACCGAGGCGAGCGCGCTAAAAATCTGTGAGACAAGGATAATACGTTTTCGGCTGATTCGATCCGCCAAATGGCCGGCGGGCAACGATAATGCAACCACCGGCACCGCGATGACCAATCCCACGAGGCCGAGTGCGGTCGCAGAATGGGTGCGCGCGTAGATTTCCCATTCCACCGCCACGGCAAGCATGAGACGGCCGGTGATCGAGAGTAAATTGCCTGCCGTGAACAGGCTGAATCCGCCGAAACGAAAAGCTGCATACGGATCATGGGGCCGGCGTTCTAGCTCAATTGGTGGGGTAACCGCCGGACGCTGACCCTCGGGCGACTCGTAGGACCTTGGATCGGTTGATGGCGGCATGCTCGAGCGCGTCCGTTCGAACACGCGCACGAGATTGTAAATTGAGCGGCCAGCGTCGCAACCGGCGAGAAGCGGGAAGGTAAAGGCACGTTTTGGGTCCTGAAAGGGCGAGGCCGCCAAGAAAAGTGCTCAAAGACTGCGGATTTTTCTTCCATTCGCCAAACCGGCTGCGATAAAGTCGGCGGCTGCAGGCAAAAATGGATAACATCATTGAGGCGAAAGAACTCCAGATTGAGCGCAAGCATTTCTACGTGGAGCTCCGCGAAAACGATCGCGGGAAATTCTTGCGCATCACCGAGGAAGCTCACGGCCGCCGCAATAGCATCATCGTGCCAACCACGGGCGTGGATGACTTTACCGCGGCAATTTCTGAAGTTCTAACCAACAACGGCAGCGCGGCGCTATAATTCGACGGGCAAACTAGTCCGGGCGATTTTGGCGAGCCGCTTCGTTTTCTTTTATTCGCTTGTCACGTTGACCGCTGTGACGGCCGAAACTAGTTTGGCGTCCGGCAGCTGCCGGATCGACCGACGCCTTTTTGGGCTTCTCAATCATGACCACGAAACGAAAATCGAGCGTTCGAAAAAGAGCTCCGCGCGCAAGAACGAGATCGAGATCGAAGGTGCGGGCGACAGTTGCCGGAAAGAGAACGAAAACGCAGCGTTATGTTTATTATTTTGGCGACGGTCACGCCGATGGATCAGGCGGCATGAAGCCGCTCCTGGGCGGCAAGGGCGCAAACCTCCACGAGATGACGCGCATTGGTTTGCCTGTCCCGCCGGGGTTCACCATCACGACCGAAGTATGCAGTTATTTTTACGATCATAGCCGCGCTTACCCGCCGCAATTGGAGGCTCAGGTAGCGGACGCTCTCGCCAAGGTTGAGAAATCGGTCGGAAAGAAACTAGGCGATAGAGAGCGACCTTTGCTCGTTTCTGTGCGATCGGGCGCGCGCGATTCCATGCCGGGAATGATGGATACCATCCTGAACCTCGGGATGAACGACAGGGTGGTGGAGATTGTTGCGAAAAAGACAAACAACGCGCGGTTTGCATGGGATTCTTACCGGCGCTTTTTGCAGATGTACGGCGACGTGGTCATGGGGGTGCAGAAACGGCCAGGCGAAGACCACGAGCCGTTCGAGACCGCAATCGAACACTTAAAAGATGAACGCTACGGCAAACATGATTTCCCGGATGTCAGGTTGACGGCCGCCGATTTGAAGGAGCTCGTGCAGCGCTTCAAGGCGTTGATCAAAGAGCGGACCGGAAAATCGTTTCCGCAAGATCCAACTGGACAGCTTTGGGGCTCAATCGGCGCGGTTTTCGGCTCGTGGATGAACGATCGCGCAATCGTTTATCGCCGGAAATACGGGATTCCGCACGACTGGGGAACGGCGGTTAACGTGCAGACGATGGTGTTTGGCAACATGGGAAAAACGAGCGCGACCGGCGTCGCTTTCACGCGCGATCCTGCGACCGGCGAAAAAGTCTTCTATGGAGAGTATTTGATCAATGCGCAGGGTGAAGATGTCGTTGCCGGTGTGCGCACGCCCCATCCGATTGCCGATCTGGCGAAAGAAATGCCGGCGGCGCATAAGGAACTAATGAAAGTCCGCGCCATCCTTGAACGTCACTTCAAGGACATGCAGGACCTTGAGTTCACGGTAGAAGAAAATCGTCTCTATATTTTGCAGACGCGAAATGGCAAGCGCACCGGCCATGCCGCGGTCCGGATTGCGGTCGATATGGTCGGTGAAAAATTGATTCCAAAAAAGGAGGCGGTGCGACGCATCCCGGCCGATTCACTCGCTCATCTTTTGGCCCCGATTTTCGACCGCCAATCGGCGAGGGACGCGAAAAAAATCGGAAGCGGCCTGGCCGCCGGACCGGGGGCGGCTTGCGGTCACGTTGTCTTCAGCGCGGAGGAAGCCGTGCTGCGCGCGGAAAAGGGTGAGAAAGTCGTGCTCGCCCGCATTGAAACTTCGCCGGAAGACTTGCGCGGCATGATTGCGGCGGAGGGAATTCTGACGTCGCGCGGTGGCGTCTCTTCGCACGCAGCTCTGGTCGCCCGGCAAATGGGAAAAGTGTGCGTCTGCGGCGCGACCGGGATTCAAATCGATTACCAAAAACGCACACTCAGCGCGAACGGCACGACGTTAAACCGGGGCGATTATATCTCCATCGATGGAACCGCGGGCGAGGTTTTTGCCGGCGAGGTCGCGACTGCGCCATCGGAGATTGTCCAGGTCCTGGTTGATCGATCGCTCGATCCGAAGAAAAGCGTCACCTACCAGGAGTACGCGAAATTGATGAAGTGGACGGATGAATTCCGCACCCTTGGAGTCCGCACCAATGCCGATACCCCCGAGCAAGTCGTAAACGCAGTCGCCTTTGGTGCCGAAGGGATCGGGCTTTGCCGCACGGAGCACATGTTTTTCGAAGGCGATCGGATCGACGCCATGCGGGAAATGATTCTTGCCGGCACGAAGGACGAGCGGGCGCGAGCGCTGGCGAAATTGCTCCCATATCAGCGTGACGATTTCATTGGCATCTTTACCGCACTAAAAGGTTTGCCCGCCACGATCCGGTTTCTCGATCCGCCGTTGCACGAATTTCTTCCGGCCGATCACACGCAACAAAACGAACTGGCGAACAAGCTCGGCGTGGCCGTTGAACAAATCGCCCGGCGCGTGCACGAGCTGCATGAATTTAATCCCATGCTCGGCCATCGCGGTTGTCGCCTCGGCATTGTTTATCCCGAAATTTCCGAAATGCAGGCGCGCGCAATCTTTGAAGCAGCCGCGGAGGTGCAAGCGGACGGAATTAAGGTCCGCCCCGAAATCATGATTCCGTTGGTTGGATTTCCGCGCGAGTTAAAGCTTCAGATCGATATCGTCCGTCGCGTCGCTACCGAAGTGGCGAAGGAAAGGCAAACCAAATTCAGCTATCTTGTCGGGACAATGATCGAAATCCCGCGCGCGGCGCTCGTCGCCGACCAGATCGCCCACGATGCTGAGTTCTTCAGTTTCGGCACAAACGATCTTACCCAAACCACTCTCGGAATGAGCCGGGATGATTCCGGCAGTTTCCTCCCGGTTTACGCCGAACTCGACATCGTCGATACCAATCCATTCGCATCGATCGATCAGAAAGGCGTCGGACGCTTGATGGAGATCACCCGCGATTTGGGACGCAAGACCCGGCCGAACATAAAGCTTGGGATTTGCGGCGAACACGG
>JBKOWV010000001.1:0-8145 GCA_046724585.1 Verrucomicrobiota bacterium | reverse complement strand
ACTACGCGACCTCCTGGAAGCGTAACCTTGATGTCCTCGTCCCGCTCCAGAACTTCTTCAGCAGTGACGATGACTCCGGAACGCCAATGGACGCCGCTTGAGTGCCATCGGCCGCCGCCGTGAACAGCGATGATGCTGCTTGCGATACGCTCGACGAGCTGAGCGGCAGCATCAGAAAACGCGACAAGAGAATTGGTGGGTTCGGCCATTAGCAATCCCTCCGAATTGGAGCATGGCCGAGATATGGCATCGCCGCGTGGTTGCTGCTACTGGCCACATGGCCAGGGCAAAAGCTGTGGTGTACCAAAATCAGATTCTACAATATTGGTAATGAATCCCGCCGAGGACAGGTCGCGATGTGATGACTCCGAGGCGCTCAATTGCGCGAGGGAACGGGCATCTTTGCTCAGCGAGCGATGAATTCGGGACTCGTTGTAATATCCGGGCGCAGGATTTTAGCACCCGGCGCAAGTGGGTCCCGCCCAAGACCACCATGTGTCGTACCCGCATTCTCATCGCAAGGTCACCATCGACGATCTGCGTGAGGCTCAACGTCAAGTGCTTCAGGCCTCGCACCTCCTACACGTCATCGATGCCGCGAAAGCACGGCGATCGAAGAAGCCTTAAACGATCCCCTTGCCATCGCCGCCGCATATTCGCGTATGGACGTGATCTTGCCGTCTGCAGCACGCAGGAACAACACATACTCCTGGCGCGTTGCTTCGACGACTTCGGTGTCAAGCGCAACGTGGCGTGTGAGTGATGGAACCAAGATCGACATCGCACAGCTACAGCTTGAGCAGGCTGCCATCTAAACTGACGGAGAAAACATCATGACCTATGTCGATGGATTTGTTGCGGCCGTCCCCACCGCCAATCGCGAAATCTTCAAGAAACATGCAGAAGCCGCTGCCGTCGTCTTCAAGGAGCACGGCGCACTGAAGCTCGTGGAGTGTTGGGGGGACGATGTGCCCGACGGCAAGGTCACGTCGTTTCCTATGGCGGTGAAGCGCAAGGATGATGAGACAGTTGTTTTCTCATGGATCATTTGGCCTTCGCGCAAGGTGCGCGACGAAGGCATGAAGAAGGTCATGGCCGACCCACGCTCGCAACCGGACACGAATCCGATGCCCTTTGACGGAAAACGGATGATCTACGGTGGCTTCGAAATGATCGTGGAGGCATGAGCTCGGTCGGGGCGCTGCCGCAATCTACACGCTGATCGCGACCGCCGGACGCTAATGCAGGGGCGCGCGCTCGCGGTACCTGCCGGGCGCAACGCCGAATTGCCGCTTGAAGGCTCGCGAAAACGCGGCGTCGGCCTCATAGCCGACGCGATCGGCGGCTTCGCGGATACTCAGGCCCTCGTCACGCAAGATCCGGGCGGCCAAGAGCAAGCGCCAGCGCGCGAGATAGCCCATCGGAGACACGCCGACGAGTCGGCGAAAGAGCGCCGACAGGCTCGATCTGGAGACGCCGGCTTCCGCGGCGAGTTCGGCGAGGGTCCATTCGTGTGCAGGGGACGCGTGCATCTTCCCGAGCACCGTCCTCATCATCGGATGGCGAAGCGCGACGAGCCAACCCCCGGTGCCTTCGGGCTGTGCGTCGATCCAGCTGCGCACGGCCTGCACGAACAGCAGTTCGACTAACCGCGCGATTACCGCCTCTCCGCCGAGATGCGGGTTGCGTACTTCGTGGATCAGGAGACGCTGCGCCAGCTCCTTATATTCGACCGCCTGCGTACTCACACCGCGAAGGTGCATGAGCGGCGGCAAGGATTCCAGCAACGGATGCCCGGCGGCGCTGTCGAAGCGGAATACGCCACAGATTATGTCAGTCGCCGCTCCGTTCGCGCCGAGCCGCACCACGCCGTCGCGTTGGCTCTCGAGCGCCTTCGCCAGGGACACGACTTTGCGGGCTGGCCCATCGCTCAGGCGGTGCGGGTGGCCGTGCGGAAGTATCACTACATCTCCAGTTTCCAGCCTGATCGCATCAGCCGCGCCGTCGAGCTGGAGCGAACAGCTGCCGCGCTCGATGACATGGAAGTACGAGTCGCTCGCCGGAAGCTGCAAACCCCACGGCGCCTTCGCCTCGGTGCGCGACCCCACGTGGCCGCGGATCCGCAGGAGAGCGAGACTGTCGGAGAGCAGGTCGGGCCCAACGTAGCCTCTGCCGCCGCCTCTCGGTTCTGGCGTCTTGGGCATGAAAACCGCACTCTCAGTCATTGTTCGTCCAATCTTCCGCGTACAACATGGCACGCAAGCAATGCCACAAGGACGAGACGCATGATTACGCTCAACGTGAACGGCAGGCAAGTCAGCGCGGACGTCGATGCCGACACACCATTGCTGTGGGTGCTGCGCGACCATTTCAACCTGACGGGAACCAAGTTCGGTTGCGGCATGGCGCTCTGCGGCGCCTGCACGGTGCATCTGAACGGCACGCCGATCCGTTCCTGTTCGACTCCGATTTCGTCAGCGGTCGGCGGCCGCGTGATGACCATCGAGGCGATCGGCGGCACCCGCGCCGGCAAGGCGGTGCAGGAGGCATGGATGGCGCTCGACGTGCCGCAGTGCGGCTATTGCCAGTCCGGCCAGATCATGAGCGCGACCGCGCTCGTCGCTTCCAACAACCGTCCGAGCGACGCCGACATCGATGCCGCCATGAGTGGCAACATGTGCCGTTGCGCGACATACGGGCGCATCCGCGCCGCCATCAAGCAGGCCGCGAAATCCCTGACATAGGGAGTGATCGATCATGAATTCCGTCACCATCATCAATGAAAGCCGGCGCGCCTTCCTGCAATCGGGCGTTGCCGCACTGACCCTCAGCGTTTTGATGCCCGCCGCGCTCGCTCAGAACGGGCCGCGCAAAGTGGCGTCGGCCGGCGCACCGCTGTTCACGCCCAACGCGTTCGTGGAGATCGGAACCGACAGCAGCGTCACCGTCCTGGTCAAGCACGTGGAGATGGGGCAAGGCACCTACACCGGCCTGCCGACGCTGGTCGCCGAGGAGCTCGACGCCGACTGGACGCAGGTCCGTGTCGAAGGCGCGCCCGCCGACCCGCGCCGATACAACAATCTGTCGTTCGGTGAGGTGCAAGGCACCGGCGCCTCCACGTCGCTTGCGAATTCGTTCGATCAGCTGCGAATGGCGGGCGCCACCGCGCGCGCAATGCTCGTGAGCGTGGCGGCCAGACGCTGGGCGGTACCGGAATCCGAGATCAGCGTTTCGCGCGGCCTCGTCTCGCACCGATCGGGACGGAGGGCGCGGTTCGGCGACCTTGTGGAGGAGGCGTCGCGGCTGCCGGTGCCGACGCAAGTCAAGCTTAAGGACGCCGCGGCGTTCGTCTACATCGGAAAGCACGTTCCGCGCACCGACAGTCGCGCCAAGTCCACCGGCGCTGCAATCTATACGCAGGACATCAAGCTGCCGGGAATGCTCACGGCGGTGGTCGCGCGGGCGCCGCGCTTCGGCGCGAAGGTGCGCAGCTTCGACGCCGCGAAGGTGAGGGCCGTGAAGGGCGTCGTCGATGTCGTCGCCTTTGCGACACCGGTGACGAACGGAGTTGCCGTGCTCGCCAGGGATTTTTGGGCCGCCAAGCTGGGCCGCGATGCGCTCACCGTGCACTGGGACGAGAGCGCCGCCTTCAAGCGGAGTTCCGCGGACATCCTGGCCGAGTACCGCACGCTCGCCGAGCGCCCCGGCGCCGTGGCGCGGTGGGACGGCGATCCTGACCAGGCGCTCGCCGCGGCCACACGGACGTTCACTGCAGCTTACGAGTTTCCGTTTCTCGCGCACGCGAGCATGGAGCCGATGAACTGCGTCGTGCAGCTCACGCCTGATGGATGCGAGGTGTGGAATGGCGAGCAGTGGCAGACCGTCGACCAGACGAGCCTCGCGCAGCTGCTCGGCTTGAAGCCCGAGCAGATGAAGCTGAACCAGCTGTTCGCCGGCGGCAGCTTCGGCCGCCGCGCCAATCCGTATGCCGATTTCGTCCTCGAGGCCGGCGCAATCGCCAAGGCCTCGGGTCGCGGCGTGCCCATCAAGATGGTGTGGACACGCGAGGACGACATGCGCGGCGGCTACTACCGCCCGATGTACGTCCATGTGCTCAAGGGCGGGCTTGACGCGACCGGAAATATCGTCGCCTGGCACCATCGTATTGTCGGCCAGTCGATCCTCACTGGGACTTCATTCGAATCCTTAATGGTCAGGAACGGCATCGACCACACCTCCGTTGAGGGCGCCTACAGTCTTCCGTATGCCATCCCGAACCTCGCCGTGGAGCTCCACTCGCCGAGGCTTGGCGTGCCGGTGCAATGGTGGCGTTCGGTCGGATCGACTCACAACGCGTTCTCCACCGAGACATTCCTCGATGAGCTCGCTGCCGCCGCGGGAAGAGATCCCTACGAGCTGCGCCGCACGCTGTTGGAAAAACATCAGCGCCACAAAGGCGTCCTGGAGCTTGCGGCAGAAAAGGCAGGCTGGGGCACGCCGCTCGCGACCGGCGCGGCGGGAGACAGACGCGGGCGCGGCATCGCCGTGCACGAATCGTTCGACACCGTCGTCGCCAATGTCGCGGAGGTGACGATCAGGGCGGACGCCGCAATCAAGGTCGACCGCGTCGTTTGTGCGGTGAACTGCGGCATCGCGGTTAATCCCGACATCGTGCGGGCGCAGATGGAAGGCGGCATCGGCTTCGGCCTGTCGGCCGCACTACGCGAGGCGATCACGCTGAAGGAAGGTATGGTCGAGCAGTCCAACTTCCATGATTACGAGCCATTACGCATGGGCGACGCGCCCCAAATCGAGGTGCATATCGTACCCTCGACGGAAAAGCCGACGGGCGTCGGCGAGCCGGGCACGCCGGTGATCGCGCCGGCGGTTGCGAACGCCATCTTCGCAGCAACGGGTAAGAGACTGCACAACCTGCCGCTCGGCACCAAGCTCTCGTTATGACTGGTTGTGGGCGTTTGCCTACTTGGCAGGCCCTGGGAATCGAACGCGCCAACGCAAGAGGTTGACACCATGCAAGCCGGTCCGGCCATTACGAAATCCAAAACCAAGAATCCGGCCGCGCCGAAGGCCACGCCCTTCGACCCGAAGTGTACCGCGACGACCAGTCTCGGCTGGATGGCTTCGCTACGGGACCTGTCACGCGAGCACGGCTTCGAGCCGCTGCGTGTAGAAGGCACGCTCCCTGCCGAGCTGAACGGGACGCTCTACCGCACCGGCCCGTCGCTGTTCTCGAGCTTCGGCAAGCCGTACGGGCATTTGTTCGACGGCGACGGCGCGGTCACCGCCGTCCGGTTCGCGAATGGGCGCGCCCTCGGGGCGGCGAAGCTCGTGCAGACCGAAGGTCTGGTCGAGGAACGTCGGGCCGGGCGCCAACTCTACGGCGGCTACGGCACGGCGACGCCCGGAATGAAGCGCTTCTGGCCGCCGGCTGCGCGGTCGAGACTGAAGAACCCAGCCAACACGTCGATCCTGTTGTGGGGCGAGCGCGTGTTCGCGCTCTACGAGGGCGACCTGCCCACCGAAATCGCGCCGTCTGATCTGGCGACGCTTGGCGAGCAGGATCTCGGCATCGTGATGGAGAGCTTCTCGGCGCACCCGCACGCCGTGCCGTCGCGTCGCGCGATCTACAATTTCGGCCTCCGCCGAGCCAGATGGCCCGCTTCCAGAGGAGCCGTCCGCACCTCGCGTCTGGCTTCCAGGGAAGCCGAAAAGCGCCTATATTCACGCCAGTTCGGGAGTCATCTGGGGACTGACCGTTAACGGCCGCAATGACGCTGTTCAACTAACACTCAAAGGAATCGCACATGAAGCTCTACTATGCCCCCGGCGCCTGCTCCATGGCCCCGCACATCGTCGCCCGTGAAGCCGGATATACCTTCGATCTTGAGCAAGTCGATATCCCGAACAAGAAGACCGTCGACGGGGGTGACTACTGGAAGATCAACCCGAAGGGTTACGTTCCGGCTCTCCGGCTGGACGACGGACAAGTCCTCACCGAGGTCGGTGTGATCTGCCAATATCTTGGCGACCAGAAGCCCCAGTCTGGGCTCGTTCCCAAGTTCGGAACCATGGAGCGGTATCGCCTCATGGAAGCGCTGAACTTCGCTTCATCCGAAATACACAAGCAGATCGGCGCGCTTTTCAACCCGAAGCTGACGGCTGAAATGAAGGAGATCCAGCTCGGTGTAATCGGACGTCGTTTCGACGCTCTCGAGAAGCTGCTCGAGGGAAAGCAGTTCATTGCGGGCGACAAATTTACGGTAGCGGACGCCTATCTGTTCACGGTGATCAACTGGACCAACGTGCACAAGATCGATCTGGCAAAGTGGCCCAACATCAAAGCGTTCATGGCCCGGATTGGTGCAAGGCCGAAGGTCCAAGAGACCATGAAGGCTGAAGGGCTGGTCCAATAGCCAACGCACCCGTGAGCAATTAGCAGCCACCCTTATGCAAGCTGCTGGCCAAGCGTCAGTGGCATCAATTCGATGGGTGCTCCGAACTGTCCACTGATTGACGGGCTGATCTGGCGACCTCTAGCGGCGTCCACGTCCGTGCAATCTCGCGGGCGTGATCCGCGTTGCGCGCGATTTCGTCGAGGTAGGGCCGCACCCTGTGCCCGACCGCTGTCAATGCGATTGCAGGCTTTCGGTGAAACAGCGCTCCGCCCAGCTCCCGCTCCAGCGCACGGATGGCGGTCGTGAGCGAGGGTTGCGAGACGCCGCAGCGGTGGGCTGCGCGGGTGAAACTGAGCTCCTCGCACAGCGCTAGGAAGTAATGGACCTGCTGCATTTGCAATGGTGATCGCCTCCCGTTCGCTGAGCAGTGCAAGCACCACTCCCCTGACCATCGCGCCGATGGCTCTGATGGCCGGTCCTGCTCCATGCTTAGCCTGTCACACGCCGATTGGCTGGTCCTTGGGGCAGACCTGAATTGTTCTGAATCGACCTGAGAGGCGGCCCACGCGTCACTAGGCTAAAATCGCCCGCTTTGGGTCATAACCAGACATCACGCCATCCTGAGGCCATGTCCGCTTTGCCCCCGAAAGCAGACATTGCTCGGCGCCATTGGCATGTCCGCTTAGTGCTGCCAATAGGAGACATTGAACGAACAAGGCCGTAGCGGGGGCGCGGTCGGCTTCACCTACCCCGTCACGTCCCGGGCACCCGCGGAAGCCGGCATCCTGCGAACTATGGTTCGAGGTCGAGCGCTGCTTTGTCGCTGCCGTCCATGTAGAATGGCACGGAGACGTGCTCATGCAGGGCGATCCACTCGCCGCCTTGCTTTCGGAAGCATATAGTCGTGCGGACCCAGACGCTGGTCTGCTCCCCGTTTGTCCTGGTGCCGCCAATCCAATTGAGGCTGGTGCTGAACGCCACGCCGTCGCCCGCTGTGATGCGCAAATCGCGGACCTCGAATCCAACCGGCCCTCGGAACGTCGCGAACCATTCCACCAAGCCCTCCCTGTACGCGTCCGCTCCACAATGGAGGAGCGGGGGCGCGAGGTCATACAACAGGAAGTCCGGCGCCCGGCGTGACATCAGCGCGTCGATATTCTTGTCGCGCACCGCCTGCGCCCAGTTCTCGATCAACGCGCGGACCGGAGCATCATCCGTTGCCTCGCTGGTCGTCATGATCATGCTGTCGTTGCAGTACACTCGGTTCGAGGGACGGAACTCGTCAGCCGACGAGCGAGTCGCAGGTCACGTCGGGCCACCGTCTGCGCCACCCGCGGCACTAGGAAAGCTTCGCGATCCTTGACATGAGCCATAATGGCGCGCCGAGAACTATGAGGCGTTATCCCGGATCGCAACCATCACTCGGTTCGGCTGCATCCTGGGCCAGACGCCATTCTCGAATGCTTCCGATACGGCATCTCGATGTTGGCGCCGTCGCGTCGCGCCATGTTCCATGAGGAGATAGTCAGGCTTGATGTCCCTGCGCTTGGGGAACGGACGGATCGGAGAAGTTATTCCGCCCCAGCCGTCACTTGCCACGTAACGCCTCTACGATCGCCGCCGAGAAAGCCGCGGAATAACGCGGATGCGGCGAAGTGACGAGGTTGCGATCAACGACGACCGGCGCATCCTGCACCCAAGTTGCACCGGCGGCTTCCGCGTCGGGCTG
>JBKOWV010000131.1:0-7061 GCA_046724585.1 Verrucomicrobiota bacterium | reverse complement strand
ATCGGTCAACTGCCCACCGCCGCTGGAGACATTCACGATCCGCGGCGCGTTGCTCTTTTTCAGGAACGGGACGAACGCCTGCGACACCAGCAGCGCGCCGAGCGTGTTCGTGCGCAATGTGGTCTCGAATATCTCCGGCGTGATGGTGAGGATGTCTTTGCCGTCATCGAGCAGAATGCCGGCGTTGTTCACCAGCGTATCGAGCCGACCGCTTTTTCGCGAAAATTCTTCCGCCGCGCGCCGAATGCTGTCCGGTTTCGAGACGTCGATCTTCAAAAACGTGATCTCGCCGCGGCCTGTATTTTCGGAGTCTTCCTTTTCAGCTTCACGCTTCAGCTTCTGAACAGCCGCCTCCCCGGCCTCGCGGTTGCGCGCGCCGAGGTGAACATGAAAACCTTTGCGCACCAGCTGCCGCGCAACTTCAAACCCAATCCCTTTGTTCGCGCCAGTCACGAGCGCGATGCGTTCTTGCATTTGCATGACGAAATATCGCTCAGGAAAGCAAGGAATCGAGGGCTGGGAACGACGATCGCGACGTTGCCGACCTGCCAGACCGTTTGTCTCGGATCGCTTGAAAGAAGCGACCGATCGGCTCTCCACCGGCGATGTTCTAATAACCAGCAGCAGAAGGCGTAGACTTATGCAAACAGGTTCCGAAACAGCAGGCGGTAAGGCCAATCCAAGCGGCGGAGCGGATCCCCAAAAAGAAGCCGCTTATTGGCGCGAACAACATTCCAAACAACCGTACGCGAAGAACTACTCTTACGAGCAATTCGAGCATGCGTATCGCACGGGCTACAATTCGTTCTTGAGATACCCTGGGAAAACATTCGACGAAATCGAGGATTCCGTTGCGCTCGATTACGAGAAGGAGAAACCCGGGTCAGCATTGCCATGGGACACCGTGCGTCCCGCAGTCAACTCGGTCTGGGAAAGAATGGCCGGCGTAATCGGTCCGCGCGATCCCGACCGCGGTGTGCGCGGGTCGATTTGAGCTGGCGCGGAACTTTTCCCGCCCCGGCGGTTTGGATCCCAAAAAGTCGTCGCTTTCCTAGTATCGATTGCAGCAGAAACGCAGAAGGCGTTTTCTACTTGTTCTTGCGATAACGCGCTGATTTTTCGCGAACAACTGCCGGGCGTTTGGAATTCCGCGTCACCGGATACCCAAACTTTGCTTTTGCACCCGATTCCCGGGACTTCGGACCAATCACTCGCGCCTTCGGCACATCGAAGTAATCGAGCACGTCTTCGCCCCGATCGAACTTTTTCTCGAGGTTCTTCGCTGTCGTCGGTTCACTTTCCGATTTTTTCATACGTGTCGATTTCGGCTTGCGTGGATCTCCTGACACTAATAATCCGAATCCCTCGCTCCGCGATAGGTGATAATCGCAGACCAATAGTCAGAGCCAATTGTCCCAATGACCATGTAACGCTTCTCTAAGGCATCTTTGGCCGGCAAGAGCACGATCTTGGATTTCCAGAGCGATTGCCCTGCGACAAAATCAATTCCGTGTTTTGTCTTGTTCGTTTCGCTCTTCTGCGGGTCGAACTCAAATTGCACGGAAAGTTGGTAGCGCGTTTTACGACTGCAAAGCGATCATTCGCTTGGCGATTTTTTTGGTGATGCGGCTGACACAGCCGCCGCTACAGTGAAGATTCTGAGAAATGAAAAAAGAAAATCCGACAATTGAAATTTGTCCCGGCATCACACGCCGGACGGTGGCAAACGGCAAAACCATGTATCAGATGATCGCCACGCTCGCGGCCGGGAGTCTCATGCCGGCGCACTCGCATCCACAGGAGCAGATCGTTCATATTCTCGAAGGTCAAATGCGACTCATCGTTGACGGCGTGCCGCACGAGCTTTCAATGGGCGATTCTTTCTATCTGGCCAGCAACGTTCCGCATGGTGTGGAAACGATATTACCGACACGTGTGCTGGATACGTTTAGTCCGCCACGGACCGATTACCTGGCGATCGACGCAAAAGTGCGCCAAGGTGCGTTGTAGGTCCGAGCCGGACTGGCATAGCACCCGAGGCGCGTGCGCTTCCCAGCCGAAAACGGAATGTCGTGATCGAAGAAGATTTGTGGTTGAAGCGTGACTCCGCGCATTGCCTGTGATCTGCACGCCGGCTACGCTTCGCCATAGTCGAAGCCAAGGTGGATCCGTTTAGCTACATTTGCGTCCTCACCTCGATTGTTGCTGGCCTCGCGGTGACGCGGCTGGTGAGCGGCTTCGGCCAACTCCTCCAGACTCGCGCCCGGACGCCATCCTACTGGGTGCACGCGCTTTGGATGGTGAACGTGCTTTTGACAATGATCATCACCTGGTGGGTGCAATACCGCTGGCGCAACGCCCCGCACTGGACGCTGTTCTTGTTTCTCTGGTTGCTCGTCGCGCCGCTGATCCTCTACCTCGTCACCGCGCTGCTCTTTCCCACCAATCAAGACGATGTCGTCGTCACCAGCTGGCGCCAACATTATTACGCAAATAATCAAAAGATCTTTGCGTTGTTTGGGCTGATATTTGCGATCGACCTCGTCGATACGTTACTCAAAGGACTCACCTACTTCTTGTCTCTCGGGCCGCTCTACTACGGGTCGATGTTGCTGCAGATCACTCTCTGCGCAATCGCCGCGATAACGAAATCACCGCGGTATCACGCGGCCTTCGCCGTCTTTTATCTTCTCTACAACCTGACAATGCTGGGGAGTAATCTCCTGCGGCTAATGTAGCAGTGACCTGAGTGCGATGGGTGCGCCGCGTTATTATTGTTCCGTCGGTCTCATCATTCTCGCGGGCCTGCTCGGCTTTTTGGCGTTGGACGGTTGCGGGAGTAGTCAAGGTTTTTCCGGGCTGAGGCTGTGTCGGTTGGCGGGAATCGATGAGCGAGTGCTCTGCGGAAAACTGACGGTATTTGAAAATCGGCGAGCTCGCCTCGGGCGGACGATCGATCTCAACGTGGTAGTCCTCCCAGCGTTTGATCCCAGGAACAAAGCCGAGCCGCTGTTCGATCTCGCCGGTGGGCCGGGCGTGGCTTCGACCAGTGCCGCAACATTCTATGCAACCCAGGGCAAAGAATACCGGCGCAAGCACGACATCGTGCTGGTCGATCAAAGAGGAACGGGGCAATCGAATCCGCTGACGGCGGAGCCGGTAAAGAAAGCGCCCCAGGATTACCTCAGGGAGGTGTATCCGGTGGATTACGTGAAGAACCCGCGGCGAACGCTGGAACAGCACGCTGATCTTACCCAATACACGACCCCGATCGCGATGGATGACCTCGATGAGGTGCGAAGCTGGCTCGGCTACGAGCGCATCAATCTGTTTGGATTGTCTTACGGATCGCGCGCCGTGCTTGTTTACCTGCGACAACACCCGGACCACGTGCATACCGCGACGATCATGGGTGTGGTGCCTACTTACTTGACGATGCCGCTTTATCACTCGCAGGCCGCGGCGCGCGCGATGGAATTATTGCTCCAGGAATGCGAGCGGGATTCAACCTGTCACCAGGGGTTCGCGCAAATCCGTTCGGACTGGCAGAACGTGCTGTCGCAACTAGGCCGCGAACCGGCGCGCCTCCTGTACTCGCGGACCGACAAAGGCGCTCCGGTTACGGTGGAGATTCAGCGCGACATTTTTGCGGAGAAAGTGCGGACATGGATGTATGGCCGGGACAAGGCGCGACGGATTCCATTTATTGTTCATCACGCCGCCCAGGGCGATTTCGGGCCATTCCTTCGTGAAGCGATGTCGTCGTCTATCTCGGACTCCATCGCAGACGGAATGTATCTCTCGGTCACTTGTGCTGAAGACGTTCCTTTCATCGACCAGGCGGAAGCCGCGAAGCTCAACGAAGGAAACCCCTTCGGAAACTACCGTGTATTTCAGCAAACCCGCGCCTGTAGCTTATGGTCGCAAGGAAAAATACCGATGGATTATCACGACCCCGTCTCGTCGAATATTCCGGTATTGATATTCTCCGGCAACATGGACCCGGTCACGCCGCCCCAACGAGGCGAGGAGGTCGCGCAATATTTGCCAAACAGCCGCCACGTCATCATTCCGCAAGCTGGCCATGGCGTGGATGGATTGAGCGATCAAGGTTGCGTCGATCGGATCATCATCGAGTTCATAAACAAAGGAAACGCAAGGGATCTTGATACGAGCTGTATCGAGCGAATGGCCGCGCCGCCATTCGCCATTCACCTCGGGCGCTGAATGAATTTAGATTAAAAAGCAACTGAGTATGGAAACGAACGGGCTACCCAAGCTGGACAATGTCATCTTCGGCGAGATCCAGGTGCTCCTTGCTGAGAAACGAACTGCGCTGGCTTCCCTGCGCACCGGCATCGCCGTCTTCGCTTTGCCTCTATCGGTCCTGAGCGCGCTCATCGCGACCTCACGCTATTACAGCATGGAAAAGGTGATGCCTCTGCTGGCGCCGCTGCTGCTCTTGAATCTTGGTCTGGTCGTGCTCGGCACCTGGCTGGTCTTCCGTTCGATCCGCCGCATTCACCACTACGAGCACCGCATACGAGAGCTCAGCGAGAAATATCGGTCACTCGCGGAATTCATAGAGTAGCGCCAACGAACCTGCGTTTTGGCGAGACGCCGAAACCAAGTCGCCGCGGCGACCGCTACCCCGTCCTCTGATCAATAAAGATTTGCCAGCGCTTCACGCTCTCCAGTTTCAGAATGCCTTGCTGAAGCCAGGGATCGTTCTTCATTTTCTCTCGCACTTCATTTTCATCTTCGGCGTTGAAGATCAAAAGGGAGCCGCCTTCATCCACCAAAGGGCCGCCCATCAAAATGAAACCTTCGGCAACGAGTTGATCAATAAACTGCGCGTGTTCATCCCAAAATGGCTGCTCACGGGTGCCCTTCGATAAATCACGATTCGGACCAGCCGACGAAATCATCACGAATGGATTTTTCATTACCGGCAACCTTAAACGTCCTTGTTGCGTCAACCTTGCGGCTCGTCCGCAATCCGAAGCACAACTTTTCCGCGCGTGTGATGAGTCGCGGCCTGTTGTTGCGCCGCGATCGCTTCACTCAGCGGTAGAACTTGCGTGACGACTGGCTTGATTTTTCCCGCGTCAACCAGGTGCGCAATCTCAGCGAGGTCCTCGGCATCTGGATGGACAGAGATGGCCGCTCCACGAATCCCACGTTTCTTAATCTCAGTCGGGTCGGGGCGCGCGACGAGCGACATGACGATGCCGCCTCTCTTAACGACGCCGTAAGAGCGTGCGAGCGTGTCTTTGCCCACCGGATCGAGCACGGCGTCCACATCCTTGGCAACGTCCTCGAACTTGGTCTTTGTGTAATCGATCGCCACGTCGGCACCGAGCTGCCTGAGGAGATCCTGGTTTGCCGTCGAGGCTGTCGCGATGACACACGCACCACGTGCTTTGGCAATCTGGATCGCGAAGCTACCGACGCCGCCCGAGCCGCCGTGAATGAGAATGATTTGCCTCGGCTGGAGTTGCGCTACATCCACCAGCGCCTGCCACGCGGTCAAGGCACCCATCGGCACGGCGGCGGCTTCTACAAAATTGAGAGACTTGGGCTTTGCAGCCGCCTCTCCTTCGGTGACAGTGACGTAATCCGCCCAGCCGCCGCCGAAAGTTGGGTAGCCATAAACCCCGTCGCCCGCCTTGAGCTTTGTGACGTTCGCGCCCGTTTTCTCCACGACGCCAGCAATATCGTATCCGGGAATCAAAGGCAGATGCGTACCAAATTCTCGGGCGTATTTCCCGCTGAGCGTGAGCGGGTCGGCTGGGTTAACGCCGCTCGCGATTACGCGCACTAGCACTTGATTTTCGTTCGGCTCAGGGCGTGGCACGTTTTCAAGTTTCAGGACTTCGGGTCCGCCATATTCATGGGCGACTACCCCATTCATCATCGGTTTTTCGTCGGCACCCGCGAATTGAGAGGCGAAAACGGCGAGAACCGTTACACCGCCAATCGCAAATGCACCGTTAAAGATCTGCATCATCACCAATGAGATCTGCGTTCTGGGAGACTAATCCTCGCGCAAAGCGACGATGGGGTCGACGCGACTGGCGCGACGCGCCGGAATCCAGCAGGCAATAAAGGTCGTTAAAGCGAGAACGGCCGCGACGAGGACAAAGGTATTTGGATCGACCGATTTCACTTCGAATAATACTTTCTGGAGCGCCCGTGAAAGGGCGATCGCGCCGACCAGACCGATGCCGCCGCCAATCGCGAACAAGCTCATCCCGTGGCCGAGAATCAATCTTCGGATTTGTGATGGTTGCGCGCCAAGTGCGAGGCGAACACCAATCTCCCGGAAGCGCTTCGCAGCCGTATAAGCAAGCACGCCGTAGAGGCCGATTGCAGCCAGCACAAGGGCGAGACCGGCAAAGATCAGGAGCAGAAAAGTGAGCAGACGTTGTGCGGCCCATGTTTCGTCCACACGGTCGAGCATCGTGCGCACTTCGAAGACAGGTTGCGAGGGGTCGATCGAGTTGACGATGTCGCGGATTGGTTTTTCGAGCGATTTGATCATCCCGCCGGCTCGAACGAACAACACCAAACCAGTGCGTTTGACCTGCGCCTGCGAGAAATAGACAAGCGGCCATGATCCGGTTTCATCGAACCCATGCGTCTTCATGCGCGCGACTACGCCCACTATTTCGAAAGGTTTGTTTCCTTCACCTTCGCCATCCGCGTCATCCAGAAAAAGCCGCTTCCCGATTGGATCTTCGCCCGGAAAATAACGGTCGGCCATGTCCTGATCGATCACGATGACGAGTGGAGAAGTTTTCGTGTCCTGATCGTTCAGGACGCGGCCGCGAAGCAGCGGCACTTTGAGAGTTGTAAAATAATCGCCGGCCACGACTTCGATCTCAGTGTCAGGTGCCTGACCTCTCGCCGGTTCAGGCGTGCCCTCGCGAAAGAACCCGATTTGCCAACTGCCAAAAAGTGGCGGGTTCGAACCGATCGCAGCCGACTCAACCCCGGGAAGGGCGCGAACGCGTTCGAGAAGATTTTTCGAGAAAGCCGAGACCTGTTCCTGTTTGGTA
>JBKOWV010000033.1:0-16585 GCA_046724585.1 Verrucomicrobiota bacterium | reverse complement strand
CGCGTGTCTTCCGCTGTTAACGCGGCAGAGGCGCAATATGACGGACTACGCGATCTCCTGACGGCGGAATGGCAAAGCTTGAGCCCGAGACGCGCCGGAATGAAGGGAGAGCCGTTCAAGTTGAACGACCGTCAGCGCGATGAGATAAGCTGGAATTGTGGCGCCGGGCCGGGACTCCTTACACGCTACGCGGCGCGCGACTTCACAGTCGCACTGCGGTTACAACCTGAAAACAGCAAGAGTAATCGGCTCGATCTCGGTTTTTTGCGAAAACCGCAGAGGGATTCCGACATTGCAGACGAGCATGAGAGCTGGGTGCCCTTGATCAAAAATGTGAACGCTCTCCAAATCCTTTATTTCGATCCTCGCTTGAACACCTGGATTGAGCGATGGAGCGACGGGAGCCGTCTGCCTGCGCTGGTAAAGCTCACGGTGGGACGCGCTGATGCAACGACGCCATGGGAGGCAATTATTCCGTTGAGTCGAACGCCGTATCAACGTTGAGCGATGTCGATCATCTTATGAAGAAGCCTTCTTTCAATTCGAAACCAGTCTCCGGAGCTGCTCTTATGTTGTCGCTCTGGGCACTATTTTTGCTCAGCGCGATGGTCATTTCATGGGCGCTGAACATTGATTCTCGCCTCGCGCTTTCGGGTAATGCGAACCGTATTCTGGCGGCGGAAGCGATGGCAGCATCGGGCGCGGATGTTGCCTTGCACCCGAGCGTCGCCCTGAGTTCGCCAAACTTGCATAGAAAGATGGGCGAGCGAGAAAGCTATGACGTTGCTGTGACCGGAGAGGGCGGGCGCTTGAATTTGAACTGGCTCACTGCGGGCGACGATCCGACGCGGGTGGGAATTCTGCGCCGATATCTTGAGCTCAAAGGCATCGAGATGAATGACCGCGACATGATGATCGATTCCCTGCTTGACTGGGTGTCGCCAAACATTGGGCTTCATGGCTTGAATGCGCCGCCGGAGAGTAAGGATTACCATCCCCCGCACGCGCCGCTAGCTTCTGTAGACGAGCTCAAGAAAGTCTTTGGGTGGACGAACTTCACCTCGAACGCGGGTTGGGAGGAGGATTTTACGATCAATAGTTCCGGCCCAATCGACCTCGCCTGGGCCTCGCGCGATGTTTTACGCGCTTTGCCAGGCATGAGAGACGATTTGGTTGACCGGTTCCTACAGATGAGGCGTGGTCCGGATGGAATCGATGGAACAGCCGATGATGCGCAGTTCAATAATTTGGTCGATGTCCAAACCGTGCTGGGTCTGACAGCGGAGCAATTTCAGCAGATTGCAAGCGTGGTCGGATTCAAAGACCCGGTTTTTCGCATTATGAGTATGGGAAAATCAGGCGACCTTACCCGCTCCTTGCAGATGATAGTGCGAAAAGGAGGCGGTGTTCCTCAAGTGATCAGCTGGAAGGAGCTTTGATATCGAGACCGGAGCGACATCCATTTTTATAATTCCCACTGCGCACGGCTGGAGCTTTCTCCGTTCAGCCGAGCGAAACGGATCGTGGGATGTACGCAAGCTGGAGACGCTGGATGAAGCGGTGCCGTTGCTTACGCCAACCGACGACTTCGTCCTTGGACTCCCCGTCGGCAGTGTGCTTGCTCAGCGATTTCGTTTGCCCACGATCGATCCGGCAGAGTTTCCAGAGATGATCCGGATCCAGATCGAGAAGGCCCTGCCATTTTCAACCGAAGAAGTGACCACTGACTTCGAATTGATCGAGCAAAATGAGAACGAAAGTGTGGTTTCGGCTGTCGCGATTAGAAACGAAGAGCTTGCCGAGATCGCGGCCCCGTTGTTGAAACACGGCTACATCCCGCGACAAGTCACCGTATATGCCGCGCAACGGGCCAGTACGTACGCGCCAAAGGGGAACGCTGTTCTTATTTATCCGGAGGGCCAGAGCCTCGTGTATGCCATGACCGAGAATGGAAAACTGAGTCTTGCCCGGACGTTTGAAAGCGGGAACGGCGAACAACTGCAAATCGAACTGCCACAGTTGCGCTTGAGCGCCGAGTTGCAAGGCATAAACGTGTCGGAGCCGAGTGTGTTGTTGGACGAGACTTGCTATCAATTGCGGGACACCGTCCAGGGAATTCTGGCGAGCCCGGCCGAGATAGTCGGTATCGAGCTGCCACCTGCTCCGATTAAGCTAAATCTGCTGCCAGAAAGCTGGCGACGCCGGCGGGCCCAGCTAACCAAGCAAGCAGAATGGCGGAAGCGTCTCCTCTGGGCCGGCGGCGCTTACGCTGCGCTCCTCGTTCTTTTGCTGGGATACCTCGGCTTCATGCGCTTTGCGATTGGACGCCTGGACCGGCGTATCGCGAGTGACGCGCCGAAGACGGAGTTTGTTCGCGCAACCGAGGCGAAGTGGAAGGCGTTGGCTCCTGCTATCGATGCGCGCTATTACCCGGTCGAAATCTTGCTGCATCTTTTCGAGAGTCTGCCATCCAAGGACGTTCGAATCACTGCATACAATCAGTCAGCCCGGCAGATTTCCGTCGAAGGCGAAGCCAATACGGCTGCCCTTGCTTATAAATTCATCGAGAACGTAAAGAAGGATTCGGCGCTACAAATCTTTCAATTCAACATGGCCGCGCCTCGCATTTTGCCAAACGACCATGCGCAGTTTCGATTGGAGGGAAGACCACGATGATGCCAGCCTGGTATGATCGAATGAATCCACGCGAGCGTGTGCTTTCATGGATTGTTGCCGGCTCTGTGTTTGTGCTGGTGAATCTTTTCATTCTGAGCTGGATTTTTGGCGCGCTGGGTCGCGCCCGTAGCGAACTGGCGGCCCGCAAAGCGACGTTGGCCGAGCAAGCGCTCTACGTGAAAGAACGAGATCTCTGGACTAAACGCGACGAGTGGATCCGGCAACATCAGCCAACGCTCAAGAATCCCGCGGAAGCCTCCGCCCTGCTTGACCAGTTAAAGCAAGTAGCCGGCAAGCATAGAGTCTTAATCGAGAATCCCGCGATTGGTTCGGGTGAAACAACCCCTAATCAGCAGGCAGTATTCGCTTCAATTGAAACCAAAAGCGCATGGCCGCCCCTCGTCCATTTTCTTTATGATGTGCAACAGCCGGATGCTTTCGCAGTATTCGAAAACGTGAACCTGGCGATCGATGGCAGCGATCCCACGATGATGCGCGGCAAGTTTAAAATCGCCCGGTGGTTTGCGCCGGCACAAAAGGCAAAATAAGGTAGTAATTATGAAATATTCCCTCACACTCATTTCGATCCTGACGCTCCTCGGTGCAATCCGCAGCCAGGCCAGCGATGTTCTTCCGCCGCGATTTCATTTCGATCGCTATTCCAAGATGGTGGACCAGTCGCCCTTTGCAATCGCTACCGCAGCTGCGTTGCCTGCGGCGACACCCAATTTTGCGAAGGACTTGTATATAGCCAACGCTGCGCATTCGCCGGAAGGCGATCTGGTTACGATCGCCTCCACTTCGGACCAGAATTTCAAAAAATATCTGACCACGAAAGAGCCCGTGGATGGATACAGCATCGCCAATATCGAATGGTCGGACCGCGTCGGGGCGACGAAGGTGACAATTAGCAAAGACGGAAATTTTGGCACTCTCACATTTAACGAGGCGCTTCTGTCGCAGCGGGCGCCGAATGTACCGTCCCGAACGCAGCCGGTTCCCAATGCGCCGGTTGCGGGGCTGCAACCCTCCCAGGGACGGACGATGCCATCGAGGCCGGCCATACCCTCGTTGCCTGCCCCCTCGCTATCCGATCCTGACGTGAAGGGAATAACTCGTCCTCGTGCGCGCGGAATGATCCCGCGAGATCCGGGTGCCCACCGATCCAAGCCAAATATTGCCCCTCCGCAGCCCAAGTCTAACTCACCCTCTCCCGAATAGACCTGAGTTTACTCGCCCCAATCGTCGTCGTCGGTGTCTGGTCTCCGATCAGGTCCTCCGGAATAAAGATCGTAACTCTCAGGATGTTTCTGGCCGGGACAGCGGTAAATGTAATCGTTGCCCCATGGATCCTTTGGCGTTTGCTTGAACAATTGGTACCAGCGGGCCGGCCTCGGATCGGTGCTGGGTGGCGTCACCAGCGCTTGCAAACCTTGCTCGGTCGTCGGGTAAAAGCCATTCATGCTTTCATAAAGCTGCAGCTGCGTCCCGATCGCTTGAACGTCGGCTCGAACGGCTGTCTGCTTCGCGAATCCCGTCGGATTGCCAATCTTCGAGATCGCCAGTCCCAAAAGAATGACGATGATGCCAACCACGATCATGATCTCGAGGAGCGTGAATCCCTGTTGCTTGCGTCGCATTCTCATTCCCAATGAGACCCCAAATTCTCACTGGCGTAACAATTTTCCAGCAGAAACTTTTCTACTGGCCGGTTTTGAGAAGATAATCCGACTTGTCCCAGAGATATTTTAATTGGATCTGGGTGCGTCGGATGGCCGCATTGCCGCTGCCGGCTCCGTTCACGACGATTAAATCATTAGTTCCAGCGTTCAGGCTTGTGATTGGGACAATCTTTTGTGCACGCAGCCAACCGGTATATTGAAAATACATTTGCTTTAGGAGTGGCTCCATCTGGCCGCGGTAACCGGGGTCCGCCAGTTCCGGCAGCACCAGGGAAACCGGTCCAACGTTCTGGCCATTGAGATAAATTTCGGGCGGCGCATCGATCCGCGGATTGGCAACCTCGAAAGTGAGCAAGGCTGCCAGAGGTTGGGCCTCGATCCCAAATTGAAAGGCCGCGCTTGCTTGAATGTCCGCGCCGATTCGGATTGTTTCTTCTGCCAGCGTCGCAGTGACAGTTCCAAAATGCTCGATGTCCTGAGAAGGCGCGGACAACGGCGGCATCGATGAGAATGGTTCCGGAATTACTTCGCGGCGCTCGGCATTGAGAGGATGAACCACCGCACTGCTAGCCATCCAATCGAGATAGGCAGCTCGCACGGTTTTCCCATCTCCTGGAACTTCGATATCAATCGACGAAGCACCGGTCATCGGAATCATCACCGAATCAGAACTGGGCAGATCAATTCCCAAACCGAGCGCACCAGAGCGCACAAGGTGTGTACCAGACTCATCCCACGCAATCAGTTCCGGTTGCTGACCCCGTTTATCATCGAAAAATATCCGAAAAAAGAGAACTTGATAATCTGGGCTCGGTCGCGTGACGCGAATGCGGAAGACGCTCTTCGACGGCGTGTCATTTGCCAATCGAGTAGCCGAAAATGTGACGGCTTCGACCCAGGGCGGCGCCTCTTGCGGCCTCGAGTTCTGGGGCGCGTGTTGGCGGAGATCAAGCCACGCGCTTTCCGCCGGCGCCTGATCCGGCATTGACTCAATCGGGGTATGTAGCGCGTCGCTAAAAGCTTCCTGCGCGTAAACCCGGGAAACAGCGCCAAACAATAACGCAAAAAAAGTTATGCGAAACACTTGGTCGGTCAGATTATTTTGGCAGAACCGAATCTGCAAGCTCTTAATGTGGTCGAAATTGCAGGCTCCGTGTCATCTCGAAAACTGCGGAAAGAACGCTGTAAACAACCAGCCCGATTACAATTGCAATCAAGGCGATGATCATTGGCGGGATCAATTGTGAAAGGATCGAGCTCGTCCGGTCAAGTTCGCGTTCGTAAACATCGGCAATCGTTTGCACGGTCTCCCCGAAGTGCCCGGTCTGCTCTCCAACTGCCATCATATCAGTAAACAATTCGGGAAAGACTTTTTGTCCTGCCAATGCAGTGGAAAGTGTCGCCCCATCAATGACCGCGCGGCGAACTTCGGCTAATTTTACTTCGAGAAACCGATTCCCCGCGATTTCGCTAACGAGATCGAGTGAGCGCAGCAGAGGTACGCCGTTTTCCAACAAGGTTCCGAGCGTGCGTGCAAATTGCGCGTAATAACGATGCCGGATTACTCGCCCATAGCCCGGAATTGCCAGACGAAAACGATCCCAGGCGATTCGTCCTTCATTCGTGCGCACAAAAATGCGAAATGCCACCATCGCGCCTGCCGCCAGGAGTGCGCCGACCCACCAGTACCCAACGACAAGGTGGTGAATCTGCAGCAGGGTTCGCGTCGCAAATGGGAGCGACCCGCCAGTCTGGACCTGCGCCATAAAGCCGGCCAGTTTCGGCACCATGAAGGTGACAAACAGCGCGACCAGAGCGATTCCCGCAATGGCCAGAATTGCCGGGTAAATCAACGCTTGCTGGACACGATCACGCAACTCTTTCGCCTGCATCAAGTGTTTGACCAGTCGGAGCAGAATCTGCGGCAATGCGCCACTAGCTTCGCCCGCCGCCACCAGATTTACGTAAAGCGGCGTAAAAGCCCGCGGGAACTCGCGCAGCGCCTGCGAGAAACTGCGGCCGTCGATTAGCGACTGATGCAGAGCGCGCGTCACCTGGTGCAAACGTGGTTGTTTTAAACGCTTTTCCAGAACCGATAGCCCCTCGTCGAGAGTCATTCCCGCTTGTAATAGGTTGGCCAGTTGCTCGGTAAAAATCAGCAATTGGCCGTGCGGAATTTTAAGATTCTGGGCGGGAGCTATTGGCGCTGCGCCGTCTCGCCCTGCTGCTTTCGCCTCGGTAGCCACCAATTCGATCCGGATCGGAATGCATTGTTGCAACTCAATTTGTCGAATCGCAACCGCTCGGTCCGCGCAATCGAGCACTCCCTCAACCAAACTGCCCTGTGCATTACGCGCACGATAAGTAAACTGTGGCACCGTGGCGGGATCTTAATTCGAAAAATCAAGAATACCAAATTCGCGTTCCAAACCTCGGCCAAGAAAGTCAGCGCCGATCCGCTTCTATCCATCATGTAGTGATGAGCGGGGCGCGACCCACAGGCTGTAGTCGAAATTTGCTTGCCATGGAACGGTTCATCCGATAAAAGCCGCCTGCATGAAATGTGCAGTAGTGTTCGTGGCCGTTTTCCTTGCGCTTGCAGCGGAAAGTCTCGGCGTTTTGCGTCCACGCTTTCCGGTCAAGGCAACGCCGCCATTTAGCGGCGATACGGGCGCCATAGGAGACGACATACTTCGAAATTCCCCTAAAGAGGCGTCCGTCCCGGCGCCGAGATAACGGCCATAGAAACAGTGGAACACAGGCATGTCGCCCGTGTGGCAGGAGCTATCTCGTCTCAATTACGTCCGCCAGTGGCGCAATCCGCAATCGAGCCGTGCCAAGCCGTAGTCTTGATGCGGCTTAACGGAAAGGCCGATCAAATAAATTCGCCTTCGGTTACTCCGGCATCTGCAGTCCCAAAAGCTTCCGGGGCTGGAGGCGGGGGCGGGAATCGAACCCGCGAATAGCGGTTTTGCAGACCGCGACCTTACCACTTGGCTACCCCGCCATCTTCGAGGAGAGGCAAGTATCCAGCACACTGGAAAGGTGTCAATGTTGTCACGAGACTTGCGAAAGGTGGATCGTGATCCGTGATGCGATTTAACGATTTCACGATTGAACGATTCCCATTACCGTGACCGCGTGACGAAGTCATCCAAACTGTTCGCCACTGCGCAAAAACGCATTCCGGGTGGCGTAAACTCGCCCGTGCGCGCATTTCGTCATGTGGGCGCGGAACCATTTTTTGTCGAACGCGCGAATGGTGCCAGGATTTGGGACGTCGATGGGAATGAATACATCGATTATGTCGGCAGCTGGGGACCGGCGATTCTGGGTCATGCGCCGGAAGTGGTCGTCGATGCGGTCTGCGAAGCTGCGTCACGCGGCTTAAGCTTCGGAATACCGAACCCGCTCGAAGTTCAAATGGCGGAATTGATCTGCAAATGGATGCCATCAATCGAAAAGGTGCGGATGGTCAACAGCGGCACAGAAGCGACTATGTCCTGTATACGGCTCGCCCGCGGATTCACCGGCCGCGATAAAATCATCAAGTTCGATGGCTGTTATCATGGACACGTTGACGCGCTACTGGTGAAGTCGGGCAGCGGCGCTCTGACCCACGGTCAGCCTAACAGCGCCGGAGTGCCGCAAGCATTTGTCGATCTCACAATTTCGCTGCCGTTCAATGATGTCGATCTTGTGCGAAAAGCATTTCACGAGAACCGAAATCAAATCGCAGCGGTGATCCTCGAACCGGTCCCGGCAAACGCGGGACTTCATTTTCCGCAGGGCAACTTTTTATCGGTCTTGCGCGAGGAATGCACAAGCCATGACACGCTTTTAATTTTCGACGAAGTGATGACCGGTTTTCGCGTCGCGCGCGGAGGCGCGCAGGAGATTTACAAAATCAAACCCGATCTGACCGCTCTTGGAAAAGTCATTGGCGGCGGGTTGCCGGTCGGCGCGTTCGGCGGGCGAACCGAAATTATGGATCAACTTTCGCCCGACGGTCCTGTTTACCAGGCAGGAACACTCTCCGGAAATCCGCTCGCAATGGCGGCCGGCCTCGCTCAGTTGCATGAGCTGGAACGAATCGAAGGATGGAAATTGCTGAAAGAACTTGGCGCCAAATTTGAACAGACCGCGCGCGATGCGATCGCGCATTCAAAAATCGACATCACATTTCACCGGATTGGATCAATGTTTTGTTTGTTCTTTGCCAGGGGGCGGATTGGCGATCTTTCCAGCGCGCAGCGAAGCGATTTGAAAATGTTTGCCACGTTTTTCCATGCTTGCCGGAAACGCGGCGTTTATTTCCCGCCATCGCAATTCGAGACCGGATTTATTTCCACCGCGCATTCGCAGGACGATATCGAGCGCACCGGCACTGTGATGCGCGAAGCGCTGGAAACGCTGTAGGAAAAAACGATTCGCTTTCCTGGAAAGGTATATCTTTCAGCAACCGCGGCATTTGTAATTTGTCATTCCGAGCCAAGTCGAGGAATCTCTTACTCTTAAGCCCAGGAAACTTTGATGCCGTATCAGCCGAAGACTCCGCTTGACATGGTGAGGACAGCAAACTCGCGGATTCGGCCAGTTGCGAAATTCTTTTTCGAGGGCGAAGAGAAATTTTTCGTTAAAGGGATCACCTACGGTCCCTTCAAACCGGACGCGGAGGGAAATTATCTCGGACGACCGGAACAGGTCGATGTCGATCTGACGCTGATGCGTCAAATCGGCTTAAACGTGGTGCGGATTTATCATGTGCCACCGCGCTGGTTTCTCGATCGTTGCGCCAGGGCCGGCATGCGTGTGCTCGTGACATTGCCATGGGCGAAGCATGTCGAGTTTTTGCGGAAGCGAAGGCCTCGCCACGAGATCGCAGAGGCCGTTCGTGTCGCAGTGAATACCAATGCGGGTCACCCGGCGATTTTCGCTTATCTCGTCGGAAACGAAATCCCCAGTACCATGGTGCGCTGGCTTGGCGCGCGCCGGGTGATGGAATTTGTAGAGGAATTGATTCGGATCGGGCGGGCAGTTGATCCAACTACGCTTTTTTCCTACGCCACGTATCCTCCAACGGAATATCTTCTGCCACAGAACGTCGATTTTTGCTGTTTCAATGTTTACCTCCATAACCAGCCAGACTTCGAGCGTTACTTGCTGAGGCTGCAAAATTTGGCGGAAGAACGGCCCCTGATTCTGGGCGAATTCGGGATGGATACTCTCAGGCATTCTGAGGAGGAACAGGGCGAATTGCTTAGTTGGCACATCGATAGCGTGATGAAGTGCGGTCTGGCCGGAACGATTTTCTTTACCTGGACGGATGAATGGTTCACCGGCGGCCAGGAAATCACGGATTGGGCGTTTGGGATCGTGACACGGGAGCGGACGCCCAAGAAGGCGTTCTTCGCGCTTCGGGAAAAACTTGGCCAGGACAACTCCGCGCTGCCGCTTCGCCCATTGCAGCGCGCGCCGTTCGTCTCGATAATTGTTTGTTCGTACAATGGCGCCCCAACGCTGGCGGCCTGTCTCGATTCGTTAGGCAAACTCAATTATCCCGAATACGAAGTAATCCTGGTCGATGACGGATCGACCGACGACACCGCATCCATCGCCGCGCAGTTCCCGCAGGTTCGCTACATTCATCAAAGCAATCATGGATTGAGCCACGCCCGCAATACCGGCGCGGCAGCGGCGAAGGGCGAAGTGTTTGCTTATACCGATTCCGACTGCATGGCAGACGTCGATTGGCTCTATTATTTGATCGCCACTCTCCTAAGCGGCAACTATGCGGGAGTAGGCGGTCCGAACGTGACGCCGCCGGCCCAAAACTGGATTCAAGCCTGTGTCGCAGCGGCGCCAGGCGGTCCCAGTCACGTTCTGCTCACCGATACCATTGCCGAACACATTCCTGGCTGTAACATGGCGTTTCATCGTCGGGCGTTTGAGAGCATCGGCGGCTTTGATCCGGAATATCATAAGGCCGGAGATGACGTCGATTTTTGCTGGCGGCTCCAACAGGCCGGTTATGTGATTGCGTTCAGCCCGACTGCGATCGTCTGGCACCATCGGCGTTTTACGCTGCGAGCCTTTTTAAAGCAGCAGGATGGTTATGGCGAAGCGGAATCACTGCTCCGCTTCAAACACTTGATCTTTTTCGGTCCGACCGGCACCGCGAAATGGCGCGGCGAGATTTACGGAGTGCCCCGCTCTACCTGGTTCATTAACCGGCCCGTGATTTATCATGGAATTTTTGGTGAAGGACTTTTCCAATCGATCTATCCCGCGGCTCAATCGGAAGTTGCCGCTTATCTGAGCAGCATTGAATGGGTTGCCCTAACCGTTTTTCTCTTCGGCCTTGGAATTTTTTTGCCCGCGCTGCGTATCGTGCCCTATCTCATGCTTGGCGGCACTCTGTGCGTTGCGCTCTCCTACATGGTACGGGCTCCGATCGAGCCGAAATTCGATACTGTGTACGCACGCTTGCTTGTGATGTTGCTGGCTTTCACCCAGCCCCTTGTGCGAGGGTGGTCGCGTTATTTTACCTGGCTGCATTTCAAGCGTACACCCCGGAGCGTGATTCGAACGCACGAAGATTTGCCCAATGGAGCACGTATTGGAGGCAGTTTAAGCCGGCGGATTTTTTGGACCGATGAAGGCAGAGATCGTCACTACTTGCTGGGCGCGATCTTCCAATTGCTCGATGAAGAAGGCTGGCGGTATTCCACCGATAGCGGATGGAACGAATGGGACATTCAAATTTACGGAAATTTCTGGTGGAGCATTACGCTGCAAACGGTTACTGAATATCACGGTAACGGGAAATGCTTGACGCGCGTTCGGCTTCGCAACCGTCTGGTCGCGACTACGGTCATCTTCATTCTCATTGCGCTGAGTCTCCTAGTGTATCGGCAGCTCAACGTTCCTCATATCGACTTTTGGGTCACTATTCCTTTTTTGCTCTTTCTCGCCTTTCTCGCAACGCGCGCGCGGCTGCTGAAATCGCGAGTAGCCGAACTGGTCGATCTTGCGGCGCGGCGCGCGGGTCTACAACGGGTTGCACGGCGAGGTAAAATCGTCGGCAACGAGTCGGCACAGCCGGTTCAGGTCCCGGCGGAGGCAATCGATTCGGGTCTGTCGCGTCCTTCGTAAAAAGGGGGAGCTGTGCATCGCAATCTAGTATTCAGGCAGGAAAGCGCCTGAGCCTCTCGTCTCACCCATCGGGGAGGAAGCGAAGTCGAGTCGCACTCGCCGCGGGAAGCGCCGGGACAACCCCTTAATAGACGTCGTTATCGGAACTGTAACCAGAATCTCCGCGAATGGAGCGCAGCCGAGCGCGACTTCCCCACTCCGACTCTGGTCGATTAATCTGCCCCAATGTGATTTTGACCAGCCAGGGCGCCGCAGCCAGGGCACCGATTGAGACCAGCGCGATCGCCGCGATCTGGCGAATCGAAGGTTTGATTTTGTCGGCCATTAATATCCCCAAACCAAGGCCAATGGCGGCACGTGTCACCACCAGCAACGGATCAATCGGCAGTTGCTCGGCGGTCTTTGAAATGGATATCGGGAGAGACATGGCCTACCATATACGTCTCGTTTCGAAAAAAGAAACGGGAAAATCGTCGCGACCTGGAAAATTCTGTCAGCGCTCGTTTCAATGCTCAATCCGACTTACGCGCTCATTCTTGCCGGCGGAAGTGGTGCCTTGTCTCCCACAAAACGCTTCTCGAGGAATCCGTTGTGCGACTTGACGGCTTAGTCCGGCCTGCCCCGCCCCGAACGCTTGATTATTAGAAGGATATCGTGGTGGTGGCCGGTGCCGATCTGCTGCCGGAAGTATCCGTGGCGAAGACTTCGACCGTGTTTTCTCCGAATTGACCGTAAGCGATGACCGGGCCGCTGGAACCAAAGCGGACCTCCTCCAAGACGCCGTTGACGTAAACATCGTAACGGATATTGGATTGGACATCGAAATCGTCGGTGGATTGAGCCCACTGGATTTGCATCTCGGTGCTGTCGTCGCCAAAACCGTACGCGCTCACAAAGGCGGGTGTGGTCGGCGCGGTGTCGTCATCGGGATTGGCCGGCTGAGTTGTAATCGAGACCGGATCGCTGAAGGGCGACCAGTGGTATCCCTCATCGCGTCCCCGAACCGTAATGCTGTAAGAGGTGGCCGGCGCGAGGGAGCGAAGGATAATTGAAGTAATATCTCTGCCTGTGGTCGCGCGAAGGCTGCCGTTCGCCCAGATTTCATAAGTAAAGTGCGGCCCATCATCCTGCGGAGGGGTCCACGAGAGCGCGGCATAGTTCGATCCCACTTCGTTCACGGTCACGTCGGGCCCCGTCGTGGGAAGCGTTGTATGGGAAAAGGGTTCTGACATTTGAAAGAGTGACCTGCGTTGAAGCGTTCCCGGAGGCATTTTTCGCGTAGATTCCAAATGTATAATAATTGCCCGGGTAGAGTCCGGTGAACGTGTAGCTTGTGGCCGTTTTCGGCAGGATGACGGTAGGCCCGACGTTGTAAGCCCCCAAAGATGATAATTGAAGTCTCCTGAATTAGCAGGCGCCGGGTCCCAGGCCAGCGCAACGATATACGCGGTGATCGCGGTCACGCGGAAATTCGTGGGGGGTGGGCGGGTTGCCTCGGGCGGATTTCCCGGCCAAGGCCGTGCTCGAAGGGAGGACGATTATGAGTCCCAAGATTATGACTGCGGTGCGAGTCGCGAACGGCGAAATTAGCGGTGCGGCTCGGGCGTTTTCTCTGACTTCTCAATCCTGCACATAAGGTGATTTCCTTTCTACGGTTAGACTGAACAGCCATCAAAAAACTACTTCGCCGGTCGCGCCAAGCGGAATAGAGTAAGAGAGTTGTTACCTTCTTTGCATGGCCACTGATACCATCTTTGCAGTTATGGGATGAGCGAGCGTGCCGTCAGTGATTTCGCGCCCTGACGCACGTTAGGAAAACACCGAGCGGTCGTGTTCAGGGTTTTGGGATGGATAACGGGAGATACCTCGCCTACCCTATGTGTCTTGTTTTGAGAAAGAGAAACGGGAAATTGGTGCTTTGCCATTTCGAGCGAGTGAGCGAAGTCGAGAAATCCCGCGATGCACCGTAGCGTGATTTCTCGGGATGTCTCGACTTCACTTTACATGACACAACTCTGATATATGCCTCATCCGATCTACGCGTTGATCCTAGCCGGCGGGAGCGGTGAACGATTTTGGCCGCTGAGTCGCCGGTCGCGTCCGAAACAATTGCTTCGTCTCGTTTCAAAGAAGACGCTGCTAGAGGAAACGGTGGCGCGACTGGATGGCCTGGTGCCACGCGAACGGATTTTGATCCTGACAAATGTCGATCAGGAAGCGGCAGTTCGTAAACTGCTGACCGGTTTTCCGAAGGAAAATATTGTCGCGGAGCCGGCCAAGCGCGATACCGCTGCGGCGGTCGCGCTCGGAACCGGTTGGGTGGCAGCGCGGGATCACACGGCCACGATGATTGTGCTTCCCGCTGATCATGTCATCGCGAAGCGAGCTGCTTTTCAGAAAACACTGGCCTTGGCCGTCGATGCAGCTGAGGAGACAGGCGAGCTTGTAACCATCGGCATCAAACCAACATGGGCTTGTCCAGGCTTCGGTTACATCGAGCATGGCGAGTCGGTCCATTTGCGAAAGTCCAACGATAAAAACGCGATTCATCGGGTCGTGCGTTTTCGTGAAAAGCCGAACCCCGATTTGGCTGAATCGTTTTTGCGGAAAGGAATATTTCGATGGAACGCGGGAATGTTTGTTTGGTCTGTGCCGACAGTTCTCAGCGAATTTAACCGACGCGCGCCGGAGCTGGCCGACTTTATTTCCCAGCTTCGCGCTCAGGGAAAGTTTGAAAAGGCGTTGCGTGAGCGCTTCAGCAAATTGCCGCGGATCTCATTTGATTACGCGATCATGGAGAAGGCAGACCGGGTTCTGGTGGTGGAGGCCAGCTTTGATTGGGACGACATCGGAAGCTGGAGAGCGGTAGCGAATTACTTCGATAAAGACGAACATGACAACGCCGCCAACTGCGCGCTCACTGCGGTCGACTCCACCAACAACGTCATTTTTGATGAGGATGGGACAACGATTGCCCTGCTCGGAGTTCATAACCTCATCGTTGTACGAACTGGCGATGCAGTTTTGATTTGTCATCGTCATCAAGCAGAAAAGATCAAGAGCTTGATCGGCAAGCTGCCGCCGGAACTGCAATGATCTAACGACGCGATGAATCCGATTTTGGCCCTCGATCTTGGTCGCGCCCGCATCGGAGTGGCGATCTCTGACGAGTTACAATTATTGGCGCATCCGCTGGAAACAATCCCAGCAGATAACCAGACCACATCGCGATTGGCGCAAATAATTCGCGAAAAGAAAGTCGATCATGTTGTAGTGGGAATCCCGCGGCAGATGAATGGTCAGATCGGCCCCGCCGCAACCGAAGCCCTCAGATTCGTAGAAAAATTGCGGGCGATTCTTCCATGTCCGGTTGTCACATGGGATGAAAGGCTGACCACCGTTGCCGCGCATCGGGTGCTGCGTGACGCTGGCAAAAAAACGCGCGACACCCGCGGTTATGTCGATCAAGTAGCGGCGCAGATGATTTTGCAGGGATATCTGGATCGACGGCAAGCGGAGAATGAGAGAGTGATCAGTGATCTGTGATCAGCAACACGCAGTGCAGACGCGGTTATTGATCACCGTTCATTAAATTGCCATGCCGCGACGGCTGAAAATGATTGTCGCCTACCACGGGAAAGGATTTGCGGGATGGCAAAGTCAATCCCATCGCAACACGATTCAGGATCATATCGAGCGCGCGCTTGAGCGTATCGGCAGTAAGCCGGTCCGCGTTCACGGGGCCGGACGAACTGATGCCGGCGTCCACGCTCTCGCCCAGTGCGCCCATGTCGATCTCACCGACGACCATTTTTCGGCCGCGCGTTGGACACACGCGCTCAATGCATTGCTGCCGCCGGCCATCCGCGTGCTTCGATGCCGATATGTATCACAGGATTTTCACGCGCGCCTTTCCGCAAAAGGAAAAATCTATCGCTACAGAATCTGGTCTGGGCTGGTCCTGCCGCCATTCGAATATGGCCGCGCCTGGCATGTCGGAAGCCCACTCGACCTAGAACTTCTGAAAGCAGCGGCCAAGTACTTCGTTGGCACTCATGATTTTACCGGCTTCGCTGCTAATCGCGGGA
Organism: Verrucomicrobiota bacterium; assembly: GCA_046724585.1. Lineage (GTDB taxonomy): Bacteria > Verrucomicrobiota > Verrucomicrobiia > Chthoniobacterales > UBA10450 > Udaeobacter. The sequence goes on along the minus strand of JBKOWV010000033.1, from coordinate 984 downwards.
AGCGAGAAAAGAGCACGATTCGGACAATCTATTCTGTGCGCGTGCGCCGCAGCGGATCTTGTCTGATGCTCTATTTCGACGGCAACGGCTTCCTCTACAAGATGGTTCGATTGATCGTTGGTTCGTTCGTCAAATGTGCGCTTGGCAAATTGCGTGTCGAGGATTTGAAAAATCGCTTGGCCTCCGCTCAAGCTGGCCCGCCGCGCCTCGCCGCTCCCGCCGAAGGACTATTTCTCGTCCGCGTCCGCTACCGATGATTTCGCAGGTCGTTCTTCCGACGCAGGCGCGAGCTTTTTGGCGAAACGAAGACCGGTTCGCTCGTAACCCAGCGCCTCATAAAATCGATGTGCTTCGTCGCGTTCGAAGCGCGTCGTTAAAGTCACTCGCGTAACATCTCTTCTCGCGAAATCCTTCTCGGCTGCGGTAATAAGCGCGCGGCCGACACCGCTTCGTCTTTGTTTGTTTGAAACTACCAGCGCAATAACTTTTCCGGAACGATCGTTATGTTCGTAGCTGACGTGCGTCAGTGTGCCAATCATTCCGGAAAGTTTATCGTCAATCTCGGCGACAATTGTGCTATAGCGCGGATCGCTTAAGATCGATTTTAGACGCTGACTCATTTCGGCGGTGGTGGTTTCGTAGCCGAGCTCGCACATCAGTTGCGCCAGCACCGCGGCATCGCCAGGCTGCGCGTGACGAATTGTAAGATCGAAATCTCCTTCTAGCGGCATTGGTGGATCGGCGTCTCCTGGCCACAATGATTCGCATAGCGATGCAGGCGGGCGCAAGATGATGTAAAATAATGCGGCTTCGCCGCCATTCTTTACCAACGCGCCGAGGACAGCGTGCACCACCACCCCGCCGGCAGCAATGTGGACATTGAATTAGCCGGTGGCGCCGTTGATTCCGACGAAGCCTTCCCGTTCCAAATGCAAAATGATTTCTTGGGCAGCTTCCTCGGGTGACAGCTCGCCTGTGTCCACC
>JBKOWV010000022.1:0-9133 GCA_046724585.1 Verrucomicrobiota bacterium | reverse complement strand
CTGCACGGTCATGCTGATTCCGCTCGGTCGATGCCGCAGCGTTACCGCGGTTGCCACTTTGTTAACATTCTGACCACCTGGGCCGGACGAGCGCGCAAAAGTTTCCTCGAGGTCGGACTCGCGGATGCCGAGCTGCAGCATCCGTTCCCTCTCAGAATGCTTCGTCATCATGATCTAATGAATGAGAAAAGAAGTACACACGGGCGCAGCTGCTCTTCGACAACATTTTTAAATACGAATCACTCGAAAAAGGCCTCTTTGTGCGGGCGCAGATCGATTTCCAAACTCCATGCGCTGGGGTCTTGCTGGATAAGATACCAATAGGCGTCGGCGATCGCATCGGGCTGGAGGAGGGGATCTATAGCGGAAGGTAGGTAAGTCTTGCGGACCTTTCCGGTGTCGATCACGCCGTCGATAGTAACGTGCGCAACATGGATGCCTTTAGGCCAGAGCTCTGCTGCAAGCGATTGGGCCAGGCCGCGCACAGCAAACTTTGCGCTGCTGAATCCAACTGCGCCACCGCGCCCACGCACTGACGAAGTCGCACCGGTAAAAATGATCGCGCCGGTGCGTCGCTTGAGCATGTCGGACACGGCTTCGCGCCCACAGAGGAATGCGCCGAATACGGCCGTGCGCCAGGAACGCTCGAATTGCTCCGGGGAAGTCTTTTCCAAGTGCCCGCCGAGCGAACCGCTCGCGTGCGCGATGAGAATTTCTGCTGGGCCGAGTTTGTCTCGCACTTTGCGAAAGCCGACCGCGACCTGTTTCGGGTCCGAAATATCCGTGGGAACTGCGAGCGCCTTTGACCCTAGCTGAGCGGCAAGATTGCTGATGAACTTCGGCGAACGAGCGAACATGCCTACGCGGCAACCTTCCTCCGCTAGCTTCCTCACCAGGGCAGCTCCGAGTCCCGGTCCAACGCCGGCGACAATCGCTACGCGTTTGCGCGCTTTCTCAGTCACAACGTTCTCTTTTCGCATTTACGACAAGATTCAACCGTGCTTGCCGTTGTAGGGCAAGCGCATCGCTTGTTGGATCGCTACCACGACGACGCGAGTTTTAGCGCTTGGATGATTTGAATTCTCACCAACAAAATTTACGCCATCAAATTGCAAACGCGGTCGCGTTGCCAATTCGAGGTCGCTGGAGATCGAAGAAGCCGTGCTCGCCTCAGCGCGCAAATGTCGATCTCACGGTGAACGTCAACCGAGCGCGGGGTCGCTTCAACCAAGCTTGGAAAAGGCCCCGCACAAATCCCGCGCCATCGAATGCGGTAAAGATGAACCGGGCACTAGGAAGCGTTGCACGATTTCTACGGCTGGATCGGGCACCTGAAGTCCATCTCTGGAACGCGAGTGACAGTCACATCGCCGGCGGTCTCGGCGTCAAGCACAGCTGCCTCCGACGTGAGCAGGTAGGGCACGACGTTCCATGTCACGGCAAAGAACCTCCATGCACCACCATGGTAACCCGGCACCCCAGGCACAACAGCGACAACACCTTTCTGACCTTCCGCAGCAACATCCGAAAACCCGTAGAAGTTTTCCCTCCCCGCGTTAGGGAATGCAGCGGGCGGGACGACGGTGCGGACTGTTGTATCATTGTAGAAACAACAGCCGCTTGGGAAGACGAACGGCGGCCTCTCAGCCAAGGCTGATCTCAGGATGAGTGCCGACATCGCAATGAATGCCCAGGCGAGAATGATATTTGGTTTCTTCACTTTTTCTGTCCTTTCTTTAGTGGATTATATGTAATCGCAGACCACGTGCCTCACGCAGGCCCTTGTTTTTTGGTTAGAGTGTTCGATTGTGGAGATTATTCCCGACACCGAAAACCAACGGCGAGACACATGCCCTACAATGGCAACGCGGAACTACTCGGCGAGCTTTTCCGTGGGTTTTGGCTCACGATCGGGTTCTTCGCCGCTCGGCAATCGCCAGGGGCGTTGTTTGCCAAATGGTAGTGCGAAGAGTTTCCCGAGGGTTAGCTCCTGTTCCTCGCGGTATGCAGCAACGCCGATAGTAACGGCATCCTGTGGCACGTCGCGGCGCAGGGTGCGGTGTAATTTGTCCCACCAGCAGAAAATCGTTCCCCAGTTCGAATTGGTCTCGCGCTGCACGATGGAGTGGTGAATGCCGTGCATCCGCGGCGTGACAATGATCAGGTTTAGAACGCGTTCGAGTTGGATCGGGAGTCGCCAGTTGGAATGATGAAACAGTGTTGCAGCCTCAAATGTGATAAAGAACACGACCAGCATTATCGGGTCGATGCCGAAGCCCAACACCGCGACCGAAAGAAAGCCGACGGAAAAAATCATTTCACCGAAATGGAATCGCGCGGCGGTGCTAACGTCGAGGTCGAGATCGGTGTGATGCACGTTATGAAATCGCCAGAAGAGCGGGAGCATGTGATTTGCCCAGTGCCACCACCAGTAGGCGTAATCCATGAGCAGAAACGTGGCGATGCAAGCGGCCCATCCGGGTAGGCCAACCCAGTTCAACAATCCGATATGCTGATTTTGCGCCCACAACCCCACCGAAATTGGGATTGGCAGCATCGCGAGACGAACAATGGCGAAACCGGGAATTGAGAGTACAAAATTGCGCACCAGCCGATGCAGTGCGCTGAAATGCTGGCGCCGCAGAGGAAAGCGCCATTGCAGCCAAAGCAGGGCGAGGAATACGCAAGCCAGCAGCGGTCTGCCGACATAATCGATCAAAGGAATTTTTTGCACAGTCCGGCGTGACGCCACTGTGACTTTATCATCAGCTCCTCCAGCACAGCAACGCAGCGCAAGCTGAAAAAACCTAGCCGCCTCGCTGTGTCGAGGCACTTGAGCGAAACCGCTGCCCGCAGCACGGCGACACAGCGCCGTGGCTACAACGACTGCGTTGATCGGATCGTTTGCTACGCGCCGATGCGGCGGAAAGTGAACGTTGTCTCGGGTTTCATTACCTCGCCATTCATCTCGAGCAACGGATAAACGAGAAAGTTAATCGGGCCGCTGGCCGGCTCTGGATCGACCACCAGATCCCGGCCCTTGGTCAGCTCGAAACGATTGGCCGGGTTGTGGCCAAAGTAGTAATCCGCCAGCTTTGGGTTTTTCCACGCTTCACTGATATCTACTGGCATCCACCGTCCATCGGCGAGAAATTCGGCCCAGCAATGGTAACCGTCTATCGTGCCCTCGTTTTTATCGGCTGGAATGGTGGCGCCGATGGCGAAACGCGCCGGTATGCCGATGCTCCGCGCTAAAGCAATGAAATAAGCATGAAAATCGGTGCAGTTACCGGTGCGCACGTTGCACGCGAACATGGCATCACCGCGGCCCCAGCCTGTGCCTGATTTGTCGTAACGTAGCTGGCCGATAACGTGATCGTACAATGCCTTCGCCCGCTCGTGGTCGTCACTTTTTCCAGCCGCCGCCTTCTGAGCAAGCGTCCTGAAAGTTTCGTTAATAGGCACGAGCTTTTCCGGACGCAAGTAACGCGCAGTTTCCGCACTGCTTGCAGAATAGGCGGCCTTCTCCTTGCGAACCACGCGGTATCGCACCTCGAACGTCTTGCCGCTGTCCGAAGGCTGCGGATAGAGGACGCAAATGTCGTTGCCATAATCGCGGTCCTGCACTTTTTCCCATTTCATTGGGATGTTCAGCTCCTCTTCGGTAACCGTTTGAAAGCTGTCGGTCTTCGCCAGTGGCATCCAAATGCGCGCTTCACCTTTAATTTCCGGCAGTTTAACGCGGTAAACAAACTCGAAGTGATCGGAACCCTTGACTACGTCGGCCTCCCCGGCGCCCTGCGCAACGAGCCCGAGTGCCAGAAAAATAATGGGGACAATTAGAAACTGCATGGGCTCTGTGCGGTTAGACTGGGGCAGTTAATCCTGCGTCAGCCTGTTGTCGACACCTTCTGCCACTTTCCGTTCTCTTCTTTCCAATCGTAGAGCGGTTTTCCGTCGACCTTATGAACCGACGTCTCTGTAACTTTCATTTTACCGGGCTGTCCGGTCAGAAAGAAATCGATGTCGTAGGTCTTACCGTCCGTCGCCTTCATGTCCACGCACGCGAAGTATTTCCCGCCGCCGAGATCCTGCAACCGATCATCGTGCACTTTTATCAGGTCGAGCGCCAGATCCTGACCTTCGTACTTCACATGAAACTTCCCATCGCTGCTCTTCTTGCTTCGAGTATCGATGTTTTTCTTGATGCCAGCCGAAATATCAGTCGTGCTGACTTGCTTTTCTGCCCCAGCTTTTTCGGGGTGTTCTTCGCCCTTCTTCGGGTGTTCCGCGCCCTTCTTTGGATGCTCCGAGGTTTTCTTCGGATGTTCTGGATGCTCCTGGGCACAGACTAGCGCCGCTGGTGTAAAGAACAGAGCCACAGCTACTGCCATGATAAGTCTTGAGATCATAATATGAATTCCTCCGTGTTTTAGTTTCGTGTCCGCATAATTGGTTGGATGTCTCGAGAGTTTTCCGGCATCGCAGCCACGGGGACCGAGCATTACTCCACTGTTCACTGGATGCATCACCCAAGCGTTTTATTCCTGCATAACTGCAAAATTCTTTGCCAAAGCCGCTCCTGAGCGAAGATTAGCCGGTGATTAGTGGCCAGTCCGTATTCGTGGAGCCCGGTACACTTTCAGCAAAGGCAAGATCGCGTAATTGCCTTTCCGCAGCCGATCTTCAGAAAAGCGTCGGGACACAGATCTCAATCATCGTCCCGGTTTTTAATGAGCGAGCGCTGATACGGCCATTTCTCAACCATCTCCGCGAGCGAGCGCCCGAAGCTGAAGTCGTAGTCGTGGACGGCGGAAGCTCCGATGGCACGGCTCAACTCGCTGCTGGATTTTGCGATCGGCTCGTTGAGAGCGGGCGCGGTCGTGCCAGGCAAATGAATACCGGCGCGCGTGCCGCGCGCGGGGAGATCCTTTGGTTTGTTCATGTCGATGCCAGACTGCCATTGCAATGTTTGGATGAGATCGGGCGCATCATGGATCATCCAAAGGTCGTTGGCGGTTACTTCCGGATCCGCCTCCCCCGAGGCCTGGTTTATCGACTCACAGACAGCCTAGCGCATTACACTGGCATTCTGCTGCGAATCCGATGCGGCGATCACGGCATTTTCTGCCGGCGGACTGCCTTCCTCAATATTGGCGGATTTCCGGACGTCGCGTTGATGGAGGACGCAGAATTTTTTCGCCAGCTCCACCGCTATGGTCGTGTGCGATACAGTGAGCAGCGGATTCTCGTAAACGCTCGCCGCTATGAGTCAGTTGGCCGTGTTCGCCTGACGCTCACCTACGGAATTATCGCAACCCTTTACGTTTTCGGCGTCCGGTTATCGATCCTTACGTCGATTTACAAACGCATGTGCCGCGACCGCTTTAGCCCTGCAAGAGCGGGGTGATGCCGGGCGCCGGCCTGGTCTTAGCAGGTCAGATGCGCGCGCACGCGTCGGCTCATCCGTTTCTTATTGTACGAGGGTTTTGATAAATACAATGGAGGAGGGTTATGAGAATAATTACGAGAGCAACTGGGATAATTGTCGCTCTGTTGGTGGCCGCTGCACTCACAGCCGTAGGAGAAGAAGAAGGAGTGGGTGAGCAAATAAAGGAAGGGGCCAAGAAAACGGGCGAAGCAATTAAAGACACTGCGAAAGCGGTGGGCAAAGAGACGAAAGCCGCCGCAAAGGCAGTAGGGAGAACGACAAAAGACACTGCGAAAACGATCGGCAAAGAGACCAAAGAGGCGGCTGAAACCGTCGCTGAGAAATCCAGGCAAGCGTGGCGAGAGACCAAGGCATATGCCAGCGGAGACCGCGCGACTTATCACAGCGGGGCGGGGCAGAAGCTTCATGATCTCAAAAGTGAGATTGCAGAATTAAAAAGCCGCCGATCGGAAGCAGCCGATCCTGAGGCTTTTGATCGCCAGCTTGATACGCTGAGCCAGCAACAAACCACGGCCGAAGGGGAACTGGCTTCCGCAAAGGAGGCCGCAGGGACGGAAGATTACTCCGCGGCGCGCAAGCAGTTTGACACGACGATTGGCGAGATGGAGGACGGGATCGCGCAGGCACGAAAACAATTGCGCGACTAAGACTCATCGGGGTTTCTCGGTAGCTGAACAGTCCAGGCCAAAATCAGTCACCCCAGATTTTGGCGGCGTGGTTTTCTGACTTGCCCAGGCTCATCGGCTGAGTCCTATTTGGCGCGATCAAATGAGCGGTTTGCGTTTGGGAGTCAATATCGATCATGTGGCGACGTTGCGTCAGGCGCGTTATGCCACGATGCCGGAATCGAAAAATGCGGAGCCCGATCCACTGGTGGCGGCGCGTGTTTGCGAGCAGGCTGGTGCCAGCGGAATTGTCGCCCATTTGCGGGCGGATCGCCGCCATATTCAAGAGCGCGACATCGAACGGCTGCGCGCCAACATCATGACGAAACTGAATCTCGAAATGGGCAACACCGAAGAGATCATTGACGTAGCATTGCGCATCGTGCCGGACGAAGTGTGTCTGGTTCCAGAAAAACGTCAGGAAGTTACAACCGAAGGCGGTCTTGATGTTGTGGCGCAGCGAAAGGAACTCGAAACCACCATAAAACGGCTTCAGACCTCCGGCATCCGTGTCAGCTTGTTTATTGATCCGACTCTGGAACAGGTGGACACCGCGGCTGAGCTCGGCGCGCAAATGGTCGAGTTACATACCGGGAAACTGGCGAACGCGTTCACGGAAAAAGTTGAAAAAGAGGAACTGGAGAAGTTGCGGGCAGCGGCGCGAGCCGCATCAGAATCACATCTCCAGGTCAACGCCGGCCATGGCATTAATTATAAAAATATTGAGCTGATTCGCCAAATCCCGCGTCTCACCGAGTTGAATATCGGCCACTCGATTGTCGCGCGGGCGATGTTCGTGGGACTCGATAACGCCGTGAAGGAAATGCTCGCTGCGATGGCGAATTATTCCGGATGAGCGTGCTTGGAATCGGCGTCGATCTTGTCGAATGCGCGCGCATTCAGCGTTCCATGGACCGTTTCGGCGATCGATTTCTCCATCGTGTTTTTACCGACGGCGAGATTGAGTATTCGATGTCGATGAAATTTCCGGCGCGCCATTTGGCTGCGCGCTTCGCGGCGAAGGAAGCTGTTTCGAAAGCATTTGGCACCGGCATCGGCAAAGCCATGGCTTGGCGCGACATCGATGTCAGAAAAAGACCGAGCGGCGAACCGTTTCTGTTTTTTTCGGGACCGGCGCAGGAGCTTGCCGCAAAGAGGGGCGTCACTTCTGCGCTGATCACACTCAGTCATACTGAGCATCACGCGATGGCATCTGTTGTCCTCGAAGGTGCAACCTCTCAGGCTGGATAATCAGCACACCTCGTTCCCTTTTTGAGTCCTTTCGTAAATCAGACTTGCTCTCTCGCTTCGCGGTTGCAGCGACGACCTTCCGTCCGCATCGCGTTTGTCATCATCGCTCTCGTAGCAGCGGCCGCCGTCGTGATTGGCGATTTCGTGCGCCGCGCCGCGGCGCGCAGGCTGCGCGAAGCGATTCTTGCAGAGCTTCAGCCGGTCGCCTTGAAAAATTGTACGTTAAAGCGCTTCGGCAGCGCCAATGATGGCGGATACCTGATGTGCGAGAATCTGATTGAGCCCCTCGATGCAGCGTACTCGTACGGCGTTGGCAGGAACGACGACTGGGGATGCGAGCTGTCGCGCCGGTATCACCTCCCGGTGCATCAGTATGACTGTTTTGATCCCGCACGGCCAACCTGCGACGGCGGAACGTTCGTGTTTCATAACGAATGCCTCGGCGATCGGACCGGCTACCGGGAGTCGCGTTTCTTCGACACGCTGGAAAACCAGATCAGACGGAACGGCGACACAGGCCGGCGCTTGATCATCAAGATGGACATTGAGGGTGGGGAATGGGATTCGCTCCTTGCAGCCCCCGACGAGCTGCTGGCGTCGATTCCGCAGATCACGATGGAGATGCACGGCTTCAACGATCCGAAGATTGTCGAGGTGCTCCGGAAGTTGAAGCGGAACTTCTATCTCGTGAACCTCCACTTCAACAACTGGTCGTGCACGCCAAAGGCTGCGCCGCTGCCTGCATGGGCGTACCAGGTGCACTGGGTGAACAAGCGGATCGGTGTGCCCGATCCGGCGGCGCCCTCTCCGGCACCGATGAGTCCGCTGAACGCGCCCGACTCGCCGACATGGCCCGATTGTCAGTTGCGCACACCGCGGTCCGAGCCCTGAGGGTTCACGGCTGTGGTTCGAAAAATATTTGAGTGCCAGCCAATACCATCGGCAAAGGATGGGCTGGCGCGACATCGGCGTCCGCGAAAAGCCGACCGGCGAACCGTTCCTGGTCTTCTCTGGATCTGTTCAGGAGCTTGCCGCAGCGGGCCGCGTGACGTCTGCTGTCATCACGCTTAGCTATACCGAGCATCACGCGAATCGCCTGCGACGTACTCGAGGGTTAAGCGCATCCTTGTAGCCACGGCCCTGCGGGCCGTCCGCTCATTTAACAACGCGGTGCTGCCAGCGCACGCAACCGGCCACAGGCCGGTGGCTACAGCATCAGGCTGTAAGTAGCAGGCGTCCTCAGGAACAACATTGAAAGTCGGCGCGCTTTTCGGCAATAAGGACAGTCATGGAACATTTTCGCCGGATTATGGAAATCATTGGCACGGGCGTGGATGGCGTGGGCGTATTCATTGTTGCAGGTGGCATGGTGGTTGCCACTTGGCGGCTTGCGCTTCGTGGCGCACATGGCGCGGGAAATTACTATTCGCTTTACCGTCAAGACGTCGGACGCGCAATTTTGCTCGGTCTCGAGTTTCTTATTGCTGGTGACATCATCCGGACGGTCGTCGTCGCGCCCACCCTGCAAAACGTGCTCGTTCTGGGCTTGATCGTGCTTATCCGCACCTTTCTGAGTTTGTCACTCCAACTGGAAATCGAAGGAAAGTTGCCGTGGCGCCGTGAGGCGCTACATGGAGATCAGGGGCATTGAACATGGTTTCGCCGAAATCTGAATTGGTAGCTACGGTGAGCATCTCGAGCCGCCGCCCCGCGCGAAGCTGATCCGCGCGTCATCATCAAGTAGCATCTGCATATCGCGGCTGTT
>JBKOWV010000085.1:0-7360 GCA_046724585.1 Verrucomicrobiota bacterium | reverse complement strand
AGCCGCGCCGCAATTTCGTGATGGGTGAGATCCCCAAAAAAAGCCAATTCGATCGCTTCTCTCTGTTCGGTTGGCAAATTGTTTAATACAGATCGCACGCGCGCTGCCTCATCACTCTTCTCAGCGGTGTCCGCTGCACTCTGGACGGTGGATGCATCGGCCACGTCGGTACGTTTGTCTTTATCCTCGCTAGAGCCGACCACGACTCGTAAACGCCGGCCCCGCGCGCGCAATCGATCGATGACTCTGCTTCGAGTCAGCAGCACGGCCCAGCTAAAGACACTGCTCTGTTCTGGATCGTAAGTTCCGGCGCGTGACCATATTTGGAGGAAAACATCCTGCAGAGCGTCCTGCGCCTCTGCAGGGTCTCCGAGCATTTTCACCGTCAAAGAATAAAGCGGACCGCTCAGCCGATCGTAAAGGGCGCTGAAGGCGCTTTGATCGCGGCGGCCAATGCGCGCGATCATTTCCTGATCCACCATCTGCTGCGCTGTAAATGTTTCCGCCATGCTCAGGTCAGTCCGGCTTAATTCATCCCGCGGGCACCGGCAAGCGATAAGTGTGTCCAGTGATCCGACGAATCGTCGAGTCTGGATGCAGCGATTTTTACCGCGCGACCCATCATGACTCATTTCGCGAATCGAGTCTGCGCGACCGGTGGCGTGTTCTTCGCTAGTTGGCGCTGCCGTTCATCAGCGCCAAAATCCGCTCTCTCTTCTCGCCGTAATCGAGTGAACGGAAACGTCGGATTTCATCGAGGCGACGCTGGCCGTTGAGTGTGTCGAGATAATGGGTGTAGCTGGCAGCGAGCTGGGTTGTCTCAAGATAACGGCTCCGGAGATTTTTGTCGCGAAAAGCCTCGGGGCATTGCCGCGCGAAAAGATGAAAACGCAGCCAGCGCCGGTCAGTTCGCGAAACTCGCTGCGCTTTTCGAAAAAAGGCGACAAATAAAAGGAGAACAAGATAGGTATCGATCTGCGCCTGGAGCTCGAGATTGCGGGCGAAATCTTCCGATCCAATCTCACGCGTTCCGCTTTTGAACTGGAGGGCCGCGTGCAGCGCGTGATTGATCTCTTCGACAAACATGATCAACGACCGGATGTTGTGACTGCTCAACCCAGCGCGCGGATCGTGGTGTTCCAGTTGGTCAATCAGCCAGCGCGAATAATAAATGCCCACGTAAAGCTGGTCCCCGGCGCGCCGCAAAAACGTCCGCGCGAGCTCGCTCAATTCGCGGGCGGAGTTCCCCGCCAGGATCGATAATTGCGCGCAGCGCGTCCGATCGATCAGGCAATCTTCCAGATTGATCCCGACCTGTGCATACGTCCGCTCAAATAATCTTTGGATTTGGCTGAAGAGCGTCTCGTTCACAAGCAGAGCGAGGAGCGTCCGGCAGCTACCGGATCATCCAGATTGAGCAATTGATCGGAGAGCTGGTTCAGCGCGATGCGGACGTCCCGAAAACGATCGGCCAATCCTTCGAAGATGTCGTCCAATTCGCAACGGCGCGCGGCGGCGTGCGAGGCAACAAGTTGATAGTTCGTCCGGCCGACCTGCTCGTAGAACTCGATGTCCGGTCCGCCGCGCAAACTGCGTCGTTGCGTGTTCTCGTGAAAAATGCCGCTGATGAAAAGCGAGTAATTACCGATGTGTGCCCGGAGCAAAAATGCCTGCTCTGGATTCGCGCGCGTCAGCGCAATCAGAATATCGGAAATATATTCCTGCGCGCGATGATCGATCTCGCCCGATACCTGCAACCGGTTCGCGCGCGAGAACGCTTCGAGCAACGATGCGACGTAATCGCACAACTTGCGGTCGCCGATCCCGACCTGCTGCAAAACGTGCCGGGCTAGAACGTAAAAATAAAACTGAGACGATATCCGCAGATGTCCGCAGTTATTTAGAATTGCGTCAACCAATCGCGGATGATCGAGAATCGAATCGCGCGTTTCGACATCGCTCAAGAGATCGACCAGGGAAACCTGGTCGGTTTGGGAGCGCGCGAGCGTGCGCACGATGAAGTCGAAATCGGCGGCCGTGAACCGCGCCCGACAATTCGCCCTGATCATCGGGAACTCATATTGCGCCACCGCAACGCGGATGGCAAGCAAGATCGTTAAGCTCCAAGCCGAACCGCAATTGGCGAACGTGTTGACGAACTAAAGGCGCCTCGCGGGAATTAGCCGCGTCCGAAATGGTAAATGTTTGGATACTGCTCCATTTTCCTCGCGGCTTAGTAATCCATCCCGCCCAATCCGCCAGGAGACATCGGAGGTGTTTGCTTTAAGACTCAACTATCTTTGCGCCGGGTTAATGGCGACGGGACTGCCTGTCGTACCCGGATTCCCCTGCTCCGAGTTTTCAGTTGCGATCTCCCTGATTTCCCGGGTGATAGCAACCGATTGAAACGTATCCGCGGTGGAGAGTCGCTGCAAAAGCTCCTGAATCTTCGCGGCTTTCACGTCTTCGATCACCATATCAACCTTTCGTTAGCGCTTTCACGGCAGCAGCGAGCTGATCTTTGGAAATCGTCGCCGCCTGCTTCTCGGCCATCAATGTAAGAATTTTACCACCGCTCAGGCCAATCACAAGCGAAGTGAGCAGCTGCGCAACGGTCAAATGCACATCGGCCATCTCTCCGGTCAGGAGATCGAACGATGCCAGCGGACCGTAAATACCCCACACGACAACAGAAGCCACGGCGCCGACGAGAACGTTGCCGATCCACCCAGGCCGCCATACCTTCGCCGCGGGATCAAACCGTGGATAATTAAATTCGCCGCTGATCGCGCAGTTAACAATTCCGCCGATTGCTCCGCACGCGGCGATTAGCAGAATAATTTGCCAGATGGTCATAAAACCTCCGATTCTACCTTGCACAGATCGAGCAGGAAATTAAAGCTGAATAGTTTTTCTCGTCGCGGAGCGAAGCTCGAAGTAAAAATCGAAGCATGGCGCAGACGCATACGGGTGGATGTTACTGTGGAGCGGTAGAGATCGAAGTGCGCGGCGATCCGCTGGAGATGGGTTACTGCCATTGCGAAAACTGTCGGCGTTATTCGGCCGCGCCAGTGAGCGCGTTTACGTTGTGGAAGAAAGAAAACGTAAACGTCACTAAAGGTGAGGAATTCCTCGGACGATTTAAAAGCAGCGACATCAGCGAACGCGGTTATTGCACAAAGTGCGGCGGCCACATCCTGGTCGAGCATCCAACGCTCGGTTTAATGGATGTTCGCATCGGCGCTCTCCCGAATTTTCCCTTCAAGCCGAAGGTGCACCTCAACTACGCGGAAACCGTGCTTCCGATCAAAGACGGTTTACCGAAGTTAAAAGATTTTCCCGCTTCAATCGGTGGCTCCGGCGAGACCGTGCCGGAGTAGTGGGCATCACAAGCTCGCCAGCGTGACGGCTTGTAATGATCAAGGAAAATTTGCCGAGAACATTCCCTTCTTCCGAGCCGTCGGGTCGTATGAACAACCAATTCATCACCTGTGATTCAGGAAACGTGATCGCTTGCCCCTAGCACGCGCTTTGGCGAGGTAAGGCGCGATCGCTTTGTCGTACTCGAGCGCCGCGTTATCTTCTACTCGCAGAGGTTTTGTCGGGCGGCGCCTTGCTTTGCGCGTGACTATGATTCGCGACCCCGAGTGCCACTGCGAAATTGTCGTGCGGCGGCCGCGGCACCGAGATCGGCAGCCTTAGCTGCGAGACAATACATTCCCCGTACTCGATCCCAGGTGTAGACAGAACGCGCCTGATCTTGCCGTCGGCAGAGATTATAAACACCAGCATCGCCGGTTCGACCGTGTCGCGACTCCGGCTCACACACGTCTCCATTGATTGCGAGGCAACGGCGAGAAAGATCTTGTTTTCGAACTCGCGCGTATAGCGCTTGCCAGCAGGGGTCTCCTTGTCGCGATTCGATTGTTTGAACGCGACCTCGAACTCCGCCTTGGACTTCGCGTTGGTCGGAGACAGACCAATTGAAAGTAGTACCGTGACAATAGCAAAACTCCAGCGGCTCACGAGGGGTTCAGACTAACAATTCGTGCTGCGCCCGGTCAATAGCGCTTGGCTTCGATTTCAACATTCGATTTGTTGTCAATGTGAGGCTGCCGATTCAACCAACGGCAGATGATCGAGAGAGGAATCGCGCGTTTCGACATCGCTCAAAAATTCGGCAGAGCGTCGAGGCGGACATCCATCCAAATTCCCCGTGCTTTCGCCGTCTCAGCCCAGCTTGTAGATGCGAACCGGCGCGTTTCGGCCGCGGATCGGAAGTGAAACCGAAGATTCAACGCCGTCCAGTTTCCCGGCGGTTTCCTGAACCGATTCGGAAACGAGAAAGCTCGAGTTCAGTTCCTTGTTCAATTGCTCGATGCGAAATGCCACGTTCACAACGTCGCCGATCACAGTGTATTCGCGGCGCTCGGCGGAGCCGATATTGCCCACTAACGCCTCGCCCGAATGCAGTCCGATGCCGATCCGTGTCGGCGGAATCTCGCCCGCATCGGTCGCACGCTTGATTTCGGCGACCAGTTCTCGCGCGGCGTTGATGCCGTTCTGACAATGGTTCCCCATGACAAGCGGCGCGCCGAACACAGCCATGAATCCATCGCCAAGAAACTTGTTCACTGTGCCGTGATGCTGGTTAACGATTCCCACGGCCTTGCCCCAAAGCTGGTTCAAATAATTGACGATCGAATCCGGCGCCGCCGTTTCGGCAAATGCAGTGAAATTGCGAATATCGAGGACGAGAATGCAGACGTCCCGCAGCTCCGATTGAAGCCCGGTTGGTTGGGCGAGCAGTTGGTTCACGACCGCGGGCGAAACGTGTTGCCCAAACATCTGCACAATGCGCCGGCGTTCCTCCGCAGCGTGAAGCGACCGTAAAATACCGGAGCGAATGCGCGCCGCGACCAAACCGGCGGTCACCCCGCCAAGCAGAAGAAGCACCGGGCGCATAATATACCCGATCCTGCTTTCCGGCGGCTGGCCCGGCCCAAACGGCAGTTGTTCGCGAAAGATCAGCGTCAGCGCGACATAACCGGCGGCCGCGACTATTCCCGAGAAAACACTGAGTCGAAAGTCGAGGGAAAGCGCAGACAAAATGATGAAGAAGAAATAACCGAGCACGACTGCGCTGGTCAGCGCAACATCGGCTCGCATGACGCTCCCAAACGCCGCCAGGAGAATCGTTGGGAAACTCGTTTCGATGGCAACGTTCAGGTACCGGATTACCGGCGGTAGTTGTCGATCCTGGCGAAGATATCGATTAAATAACTGTCGCATGGCCCACTCGTAGACAATTACGGTCGCCACCACGAACAGGGCGGCATTGAACGCCGGCCACGTGTTCGCCGTAGCGACGTGAACGGCGTTGACGACACCGACGATCAGCAAAAGCGCCACGCCGATCAGCGCCTGCAAGCTGGCGCGTTCTCTTTCGCTCACCAGAATTTGTCGGCCAAGTTCAGCTTCAAATAAGTTCGAAGCCGGACCTGTATTCTCGAGATACTTGTCGCTTGTCATACTTCACTTTTCTTGCAATCCACTCGGCAATCGTGGCGAGGAAAGCAGTTTGGCGAATTCGCTCCACCGTTTCTCGGGATCGGTGCCGCTTCGTTTCTCGATGTAACCGCGCACCATGTCTTCCCCGAGATTGTAGTTGATCACATAACTTCGGTAACGCTGGATGAATTTCACCCGCTGCTGAGCGCGAGCTGGTTCCATCACTGCATATTTTTGCAACCATTGCACCGCAGCGTCCTCGTCGATCTCACCGTTGATCAATCTTCGCGCGGCTTCGTTTCCGGCATAATCGAGATCCTTCATCAAATCCTGCACGGCGTAATATTCGTCTGCGCGTGACGCATCGATTCCCGCGGCGGGAAACAAGAATTCCTTCTCGAATTTCATTCTGTCGGCCTTGGTCGGGAACGCAACGTCCCGGCCGAAATTCGCCGTCCCTTCCGCGACGAGCGATTGTGGTGAGAAGAGCGCGTAAACCGAAAACTCCACCCAGCCGCGATCGCGGACCAGGTTCTTTTCCAGCAGCGAATTGTAAACGTGATGACCGGGATAACCTTCGTGCGCCGCGAGATCGACCGCGCGATCGATGAAGATGGGCAGATCAGTATTCACCTGAATCACGCTGTGGAAATTGCCTTTGTACCAATTGTAACCGCCCCACGGCTTATTAGTCACATACTCGACGGTGAAACTCTCGTTAGACGGAAGCGCGACGTGCGCCAGCGTCCGGGCACGGCATTCCTTGATCGCGAGTTGAAACACGGTATTGAGTTTTTCCTTCGGAATCACGAACGGCTTCCGCCAATTTTCGTAGCGCTCCCACAACGAACCGCCAGTCCGGCTCGGACCCTTTTCCGGAATCTTTGCCTCCAGTTGGGCAATGATCTGATCGAAATGCGAATCCGGGAAAGTCGGCGCCACGGCCTCGTAAAGCGCGCGCGACTCGTCGTCGAACTTTAATTTTTCGCCCTTCAACATCCGCACCCGTGCCGCCAGCGCGGAAACTTGTTTCTGCAAATATTCGCGCCGCAATTTGAGCATCTCATCGCCTGACGTCCCTGCGGCGGGAGTTTTCGCCAGGGTCGCGATCAGTTCGCCGGCCTCAGCGCCGATCGCATCGAGCGACTTCTTTTTCTTCTCTGCCTGCGTCTTCCACTCGGGCGGCCCGTAAAACGCGTCGACATAATCAGGATCATGCTGTCCCAGCGCTAACACGAGATGCGCGTAGCGCTCGGCGACAGCATTCATGGCATCGTCCGCCGCTCGCGCGCCTCCGCTCGAGATTAGGAAACCACAAAGGACGAAGACAAATATTCGGCGCATTGACTCATTACCCAAATGTTAGCTTGTCGCAGGCGTCCCAGCGATTAAGGGAATGGGAGGCTTGTCGCGGGGGTAAATGTCAAATGTTTTTCGACGCGACCTCGTGTTTGGTACGGATTCGCTGTTGCGCTGCTGTTAGGGGGTCGGCGTCGGACTTGCCCCTGCAGGCGACGCGCTGGTGGCATTCTTTAGGTTTTCGACGGCGGAGCCAGCCGCCTGCTTTGTTTTCTCGATCGCGTCCTGCGTTGCGTCCTTCGCCTTCTCCCCGAGCTCCTCAAGTTTCGGCTGCGCGTCTTTCGTCGCCTCTTTTGCTTTGTCCCCCAATTCCTCGAGCTTCGGCTTCGCTTTCTCGATTTGCCTGTCGGCAGCTTCCTTTGCCTCTTTCGCTTTCGTCTCGACCTTCTGTTTCGCGTCCTCGGCCTTCTGTTTGAGGTCGTCTGATGTCTTTTTGTCGCAGGCCGAGAACGCGAGCAAAGCCGCGGCCACAGTCGCTAAAAAAATCATT
>JBKOWV010000193.1:0-10625 GCA_046724585.1 Verrucomicrobiota bacterium | reverse complement strand
ATCCTTCTTTCCTGGCAAAAACTTAAGGTCTATTCGGAGGAATGGCGTCGCACGCTAAAGCGAGAGACAGGCAACGAGTGGTTTCACTGGTTGGCTGAGCGGATGCTGGAGCGGGAGAGACTTTCGCCACCGGTGCCGGCTTACATTGCACATCGCGATTGGCGTGAACCACGCCGGCATTTAACCAGGGATGGATCGACCGCGTCCGATTCGCGTTAGAGTTAGCGATCTCGCTCGCTCGAGTAACTCAGCGTGCCGTCGGCGACATGAGCTGCGGACGTAAACGGATGCGGCTCGCTTTTGCTGGCATCGAGAATGTGTATCACATCGATGTCGCGCACTTTCAGATAATCGGAAATCAGCGCGCGATGGCAGCGCCACCAGACTGCTTCAGCGCACATGATCGCAGCAGGTCCGGATTCGGCGGCGAGATCGACAAGCCGCTCGACGCCCTTGTGGAATTCCTCCGTCTCCATATGGTCGGCATAACCGCGAAACGAAGCGTTGCGCCAAGCTGTATTGCGCGAATCCTTCGTTGCTTTTCGTCGCCCGCCCAATTCGGGGAAATGCTCGTAGCGAATTCCGTGTTCGGTCAGTGATCTTGCGAGCATTTCTCTGTTAAACTGCGGATAGCGCTTCGATCCCGGCAGGCTTCGGACATCGGCCACCAACTTGATTCCGTTCTCGTCCAGCAACGAAATAAAGATGTCGATCGGCCGCGTCGAGTGACCGATCGTCCAGATTCTCGAGATCATCTTCCTTTTGATCGCATTTCGATCACGGCTACGTTCGTCAGAAAATCAGGAGACGCGAAAATGAACAAAATATTCTTATCGACAGGTGTTGGACTCATTACATTGGCATTCGTGCAAGCAGCCGAGACCCAAAAGCAACCCGCGGCTGGAACGCCCGCACCGGACTTCAGCTTAACAACCAGCGATGGCAGCCAGGTCAGTCTGAAGGATTACCGCGGCAAATGGGTGGTGCTCTATTTTTACCCGAAAGATTTCACGAGTGGTTGCACGATGGAAGCAAGGAATTTCCAGCGCGACCTCGCGAAGTACGATGAGGCCGGGGCAGTCGTTCTCGGCGTTAGTGTCGACACCGCGCAGTCTCACAAGGATTTTTGTGCCAAGGAAGGGCTCAATTTCAAGTTGTTGGCTGACCCCGATGCGACTGTCTCGACCGAATATGGATCAGTGATGGATTACAAGGGGAGCAAACTTGCCGCGCGCAACACGTTCATAATTAATCCGAAAGGCGAGATCACCAAGGTGTACACCGGGGTAAAGCCGGCCGAGCACAGTGAAGAGGTGCTGAAGGACTTGGCAGAGCTGAAGAAGAGCTGAGCCCGTCGACCGTCGGGGCCGCTTTGCAGCGCCGTTGCTGAGTCGCATTGAAATTATCGTCACTTCCCGTGGCGAATTGACATGAAGCGAGGGGTTTTTCCCGGACCTTGGCGGTTGTTCGTAATTGGCATCCTATATTTGGCTGTGATGTTCTTCGGTCATTTGCCTGATCATCTGATTCTTTTCCCGACGACCGTCCCGATTGACGCTGACGGCGCCATTCGAAAAATGCTGCCATTCCAAAATGGTCAATTGGAGGTGTGGACGGCAAAGTCGCGACTCGCGCAACAAAAAGGCGGAGCAGACATTTACGTTTTGCGCTTTTACGGAAATGCCGATCGGGCGGATCGCTGGGCGGCCGCCGAGGCCGAAATGTGGAATGATCGTGCGGTTGAAATCTGGGGAATGAATTACCCCGGGTTCGGTAGGAGCACCGGACCAGCGCGGCTTTCGCGGATCGGACCGGCGGCGCTCACAGCATTCGATCAACTGAAACGCCAGGCAGCGGACTGGCCAGTTGTAGTCTTTGGCACAAGCATCGGCGCAACCCCCGCACTCCATGTGGCCGCGCATCGTAGGGTTGCCGGATTGATCTTGCACAATCCTGTGCCGTTGCGCGAAATGATTCTGCGCCGGTTTGGCTGGTGGAATCTCTGGCTGCTGGCGGGTCCGGTTGCGCTGCAAATTCCGAAAGACCTCGACAGCATTTCAAACGCGAAGACGATTCGCGCACCCGCAATCTTTTTGTTGGCGGAAGAGGACGAAGTGGTTCCGCCTCGTTATCACAAGCTGGTAGTTGACGCCTATGCTGGCGAAAAGCGCGTGATCTCGCTCCATGGCGCTTATCACAACGACCCAATCGAAAGCGTCGGATTGGCAGACTTCTATCGCGCGCTCGACTGGTTGCTGCCGAAGACGAATTCACCTCAGGGGCTATAGCGCCGCATTGCCAGCGCAGGCGTAGCCTTATCCACATGGCTTCTGCCTGTACCGCACCGCCGGGGTCACCGACCCCGGCTACAGCTTGGCGAGTTCTTGGATCACTTGCTCCATCCCGCTGACGACCAACGCGAAGCGATCGTAATCGAGTTTGTCGGGCGTGTCGGTGGCGCCGTGGTAATGCGGATAGCGAAAGGGCGCCGTGTCGGTGATCATGATGCCGCGGTAGCCGTGCTGCCAGAACGACCATTGATCCGACCAACTCACGCCGGGAATAAACGCCGGAAGTGCTGCCCCTTCAGATGGAATCTTTGCGTGTTTTCGAAAGAGAGCGATGGTCCGGCGCAGCAGATTACGTGAAGGAACGTTGCTGACGAATCCGATGAAGTTGCCAACACTGGGATAAAACACGCCCAGCCCGGGCGCCGGATAAGTCTGCGAATGCGGCGCGTCGGAAAAATATCCGATCGTTTCCAGGCTAATCATGGCGGAAATCCGATCGCCGCGGTCTTTGCATCGTCCGGCGTAAACGAAGCTTCCCATTTGCTCTCTCAGAAAATAAGGCGGCTCCTCGTTCACAAACGCGACGAAGCGTAATGTGTGTTGAGCAGGCTTCCCGGCGAATCGGCGCGCGAGGGCAAGCGTTGCAGCAACGCCGCTGCCGTTATCATTGGCGCCGGGCGATCCGAAGACTGAATCGTAATGCGCGCCGATGAGGATGATCGGCGTCGGTTTAGAACCCGCCGTTCCTTGAGCTGCGGGAATTTCCGCCTCGATATTGTGACAGGCTCGCCCGTGCAAATCGTAACTGTCGCGACGCGGTTGCAACCCGGCGCGGGAAAATGAGTTCTCGATGAAATCGGCAGCCGCGTTAAGCTGCGGATAGCGCGTCATATTTCGTTCGCCGATTTCACCCGCGAGCGTTTGGACATCGGCAATCAGTTCGCCGCGTAACTCGATTTCAGCCGATGAGAGCGGCGCCGCATTCTTGATACTTTTTCCCGGCATTCTCACCCCAAACCACCAGAGTAACGCAAAGATTGCGACGACGGCGATGACAATGCGCAGAGCGCTGAAGAGAATACTTGAGAGCATGCATCGTCAACTTTACGGCGAGATCTGCCAACCGGAAGCCAATCGCGCAATTTCCGGCGAGCGCACCCCTGCCGTGCTGTTTGTGACGGCGCGCCGAAAACTGCTCCTGCAGCCCGCGAGGAGCACAATCTGCTCGCTAGTCGCATTGTGCCTCCAACCTTGTAAACACGTGCTCTTTCGCTAAAGCAGTTCAGAATGGCCGGTTATTCTGGCACACCACTGGCGCAGAAACTTGGAATAAAGCCGGCGATGACCGTCACAGTCATCGACCAACCGGCGGATTACCGAAAATTGCTCGGCGAAGGTGCGGATGGCGTGGAGTTTTCCGATCGGACTAGCACTGATTCGAGTTTCGTTCATCTCTTCACAACGCGCCGCAGCGAACTGGAAAAACAGTTGAGCCGATTGCGAAAAAAAATTCCGGATACGGGCACGATTTGGGTCTCGTGGCCGAAAAAATCGGCCGGAGTGCCGACTGATGTGACTGAAGACGTGATCCGCGCCGTTGCGCTGCCGATTGGATTCGTCGATGTAAAAGTGTGTGCGATTGATGAAACCTGGTCGGGGTTGAAATTGATGATTCGTCGCGCCAATCGAAAACCAGCCACAAAATGAAAACACGTTGCTTAGATCACATCGATTTACGGGTGAAAGACATGGAAGTCGCGAGAAGGTTTTACGGGAAGTTCTTGCCCCAGCTCGGGTTTGTTCATGAAAGTCCGGGCGACGATTTTCATACCTTTTATTCTGCGGGCGGCGACAAGCCGGCGGAATTCTTCGGTTTCACCGAAGATAAAAATCATCAACCAAACGGAACACGGATCGCGTTTTGGGCCGACACACACGAAGAAGTGGATCGCATCGCCGAACTGGTGCGCGACGCTGGCGGCAAAAATCTGGAAGGTCCGGAAGTCTGTGTCGATTACAGCCCCGGCTATTACGCATTCTTCTTCGAAGATTCGGACGGCAACAAACTGGAAATTTGCTGCCGCGAAAGTCCGATCATTGCGCAATGAACGAGTTTCCACGAAGTTTGGGACAATCAAAACCCGCAAAACCCAGTTGGATGAGGAACGGCCAAGCCGCCGAAATCGTCCGATTTCCCAGTGAGACGAAACTTTTTCGTATAATTCTCGTTAGACCGCGACATGCCGCGATATAGCAAACCGGAAGATTTCGAGGCAGGCCTCGCTGTAGTCAGTCCGTTTTTTGAGTCGCTGGGATACACCCGAAAGCTGTCTGAGCCATTCTGGGATAAGGACGGATATTTGCTCGATGCAACATTCTCGAAGGGTCCGCGCTCGGTCGAGCTGCATCATCGTACAGCCTCGGGCCGGTGAGATACCGAATGGGTGAATTCGTTATTGAGCATTTGCCCTATCTTGAGGCGCTCGGTGTTGCCGCCCAGGCGCATTACCCGAGCTACGAGGACAATTCACATTCCGACTATCCTGCCTTGCTGTACGATCTTCAGACTTTGCTTTCACCGTTCTTCCATGGACTCGAGCAAGATTTTATTGAGATCGCTTCTCGCGCGAAGAAACCTCATCCCAAAGGCATACACGCAGTCTAACCATGCGATGGAGCCAACCGCTGGCCGCTGCGCGGCAAGGTTGAAGGATGAATTATGAAGGATGAAGTGGCTCCCGCCAGCGATGGCTGAGCTCCGTCTCGTTAGGCCAATCTTGGCTGAATGCCGAATTTGGCCAGCGCCGCGACCGTTTTCTCCATCGGCAGGCCGACAACGTTTGTGTAGGAGCCGTCGATTTTTGCGATGATCTCCGCGCCGCTGCCTTGTGCGGCATAAGCGCCGGCCTTGTCCAGCGGATCCACTTTTGAGACGTAATTTTCAATTGTTGCCTCGGTCAAACGCCGAAAACGGACACGCGAGACCTCGTGAAGTGTTGCCGGTCTCGCGGCCGCGAAGTGACAAATGAAAACTGCAGAACAAACTTCGTGAGTCCGTCCGCTCAAGCGCCTCAGGATTTGCACGGCCTGCTCGAAATCCGCCGGTTTACCGATGATTTCGTCATCGAGCGCGATGAGGGTGTCGGCTGCCAGGACGATCTTGTCTGGATATGCTCGTGCGACCGGCACCCCTTTTCGAATCGCGTTCCACATCGTCAGCTCGCGCAACGTAAGGTCCAGATCGAACTTTTCTGCGACGCGCGGTGCGATGCTTTCGAATTCGAATCCGGCTTCGGAGAGCAAAGCGGCCCGTCGTGGCGAGCAGGATGCCAACACGAGGGAAGCGCTCACGCTCACAACAATCAGACGCTCGCGTTATGGGCTGGGCGAAACGGACGGAGCCGGATGCAGCTTGTTAAAAATATCCGGCAGCTTCGTTTCTTTAAAATCGCCTGGGATGGTGAACTCACTGTCGTTAATCGGGCCGTGGCCGACAGAAGTAATCGTGCTCGTAACTTCCGTTCCGAGCGTCGATGGGCTCGCGCCGGGCTTGTCTGCGAGCGTTTCCTTACTAAGGCTTATGCGTGTGCGGATCGGTAGCCCTGGAAAATCGCGAAAATCGGGCATCTTGGTATTGGCCGCATCCCAAAATTCCGATTTGATGGATTGGAGTTGCGCCAGAATTGCAGCGCCGTCGGGGTAACCAGGCGCAATCCAGTAAATGGCTTTAAAGCCGGGCCCATCATAGGTGTATTTCTCGGTTTCGTAGCCGTTGACCATTTCTTTCTGGCCC
This sequence comes from Verrucomicrobiota bacterium, assembly GCA_046724585.1. Taxonomy (GTDB): domain Bacteria; phylum Verrucomicrobiota; class Verrucomicrobiia; order Chthoniobacterales; family UBA10450; genus Udaeobacter. The sequence continues at coordinate 4,541 of JBKOWV010000193.1, read as the reverse complement.
GTCGGCGTTAGCTTGGGCTTTTCTGGGGCTGCTTTCTTGTCACTGAACTTGTCCAGCATATCGGTGACGGCCTTCAGTTTGTCCGATGAAATACGGACGACGGTCTTTTGGTCGTTTAACAGATTGATCACATCGCCCGTTTTCCCATCGAAAATCGTCGTAAGTTGAGGCGTAGCATCGATGCGGGCCCTGTCGCCTTTAATCTTGATTGTCATATTTGCGCCCGCTCGGACGGCTTCGGCTGCCACATCGTTTCCGGTCTTCGATGTCGGTTCCATTGTCGACGAGTAGACAATCGTGAGGTCGCCGCGGGCAGAAAAAAGGAACGAAACGCTCAAGACCAGCCAACAGAGTGTAATTTTCATATCGCAACACAGCTAAAATGCCCGTTGCCAAAATGCAAAGGCATCGCTCCGCCGTGCTGCTGCGCGCGCCGGCTGATTTCCGGAAAGCTAAGTTGGCTTTTGCGCCTTCAACACATTGATCGCGTCGCGCAATTCCGCGGCCCGCTCGTAGAGTTCCTTTGCAATCGCACTTTCCATCTCGCGCTGCATGATCTCCAACTTCGACAGCGGACGCTTCGCTTTCACTTCCTCGAGCCATTCCTCCAGAAATGCGATCTCCGAGCTTTTCGATACCAGCTCAGGGAAATTTGAGCGCTGAAAAAAATCAGCGATAGCGTCGCGGCCACGCTCAATTTCGGCCATGGCTTCGCCGAATTTGCCCTGGCCAAGAAGAATGGAGGCTTTGGCGCGCGTGCTCATCATGAGCACGTAGGGCCGGAATTGTTGCAAGCTCCACGAAAGTTCTTCCCGGTCGGTGTGCTCGCTAACAAAAGTGAAAAGATCGAGATTGCGCTGTGTGTCACGCACCACGCCCGCGAAATCGTTGATCTGAAACAAACTCAAATAACGATGATAGTATTGGATCCCTTCCTGCTGGAGCTCGGCGCATTGTTCAGACGTAAGCTCGTAAGGCTGGCCTTTCTCCTCCGCGCGGGCCGCCCGCTTCTGATGATATTCCAGGAGCGACTCACATTTGTGCGGACGTTGACCATCGGGGCGCCCGCTCATTTCCATCTGCAACACGCCGAGGTCGACGCGCAGTTGCAACTTCTCGCGACCATCGAGGCCGGTTATCTTGCGCACCTTGATGTTGCCGTTCTCGTGCGGCCAATCCTTCAGAATGGTATTCAGATCCAAGCTCATCGCAGATGAAACATCGAACATTTAACCTTCGGTTGTCAATAATGTCGCGCAGCAGGGCAGCGACGCTTTCATTGTCATTGCCCATTTGTTAATCGTGCCATTGCCAAGACTTGGTCTTTCGCGGAATCTTTGACGGAATGGAAGAGGCGATCGACTCGTTTATCCGCTTCCTCGCGGTCGAGCGCGGTTTGTCGGAAAATTATCAGCTCTCCACCCAAAGATCGTTGAGCGAATTCGCCCAATGGTGTCGCGCGAAGAAAAAAATCGACAGCCCGCGTGCCGTGACCCTGTCGTTGATCAGCGAATATCTCGCCGACCGCAAACGCTCGGGGCTCTCCGCCTCTTCGATCAAATTGATTGTGGTTGCATTGAAGATTTTTTTCCGATTTTTGACCGCGAAAGGCGCGGTTGAGCGCGATCCAGCTGAGGCGCTGGCGCTTCCGCGGATCGAGCGCTATCTCCCCGAGACGCTCAACGAACTCCAGGTCGAGCAGTTTCTGGAGAAGATCGACACCAAGACCCCTCACGGGTTGCGCGATCGGGCGATAATCGAGTTGCTTTACGCGAGCGGACTCCGCATTTCCGAGCTGGCAAATTCGCGGCTGGAGAATTTCAATTTCGAAGACCGAATTGTGCGCGTAACCGGCAAAGGAAACAAGACACGACTCGTGCCCGTCGGCCGCAAAGCGTGTGAAGCGCTGGCTGCGTACCTCTCCACCGAACGGCCGAGACTGGTCAAGCGCCGGAGCGGCAGCGAGATTTTTCTTTCGGAGCGTGGCACGAAATTAACGACGGCGCGCATCTGGCAGATCGTGAAAAAACATGCGCGGGACGCCGGATTGGAGAAGAACATTTATCCGCATCTTCTCCGGCACAGTTTTGCGACACATCTGCTGGGGAATGGCGCCGATCTGCGCATTATTCAGGAAATGCTCGGCCATGCGGATATTTCGACAACGCAAGTTTACACGCATGTCGATCAACAGCGGCTTAAAGCGGTGCATCGACAGTTTCATCCGCGAGCGTGATTTCTGAAATCATCCAGGACATCTCATAAATGGTAGGGATCCCGCGTCACAGGAGGCCATCCGTCCCATTTCGGCCCACCCTCGCCGCGGCGAGCAGGCTGTGGTCACGCCCTATCGAGCTTCGGCGTTTTTGCTCGGAAGAGATTGATTAGCGACGGTCATAGACCGCCGCTACAGTAGCCGCTCATGAAACGTCTAATTGTGCTCGTCGCGGTCGCCGTCGCCGCATTCGGTGGTTGGTACGTCTGGAAGCTTTCCCAGCAAACGTCGAGCGCGTCGGTGAGCTTGCTTTTGCCCCGCGAGACAATTTTTCTGGCGCACATGCCGGACTTCAATCGAACCCGCGATCAATGGCGCCAGTCCGATATCTATATGCTCTATCGCGAACCTGCGGTGCAGGATTTTCTTCGCAAGCCGCTGGCCGACGTGCCAAAAACCTCGAAAGCTTTCGGGGCTCAAACGCTGCTGGAACTCGAACAACTCGAGCCGACGAATATTTTTTTCGCGCTGACATCGCTCGAAAATAACATTCCGAAATTTGCAGGCGGTCTCCGTTTTCGAGGGAGCATTGCAGATGCAGAGCGGGTAATTGGCAAATGGCGGTCGGAGTTTTTGAAAAGAAATCCCGATGCCAGGCGCGAGAAACTGCATTACGAACATCATGAAATCGAACTGGTCGCTGCGACTCCTTTTACGCTCGCGACGGCGTATGACCGCCCCTGGTTTTTCGCAGCCACTGATTTAACGGAGTTACAGGCCCTTCTCGATCGCGCTGACCGTCGCGCCAAGAACTCAAAGGAGACACTCGACAACGATGAGGCGTATCGCGCGGCGATCTCTCACAGGCCATCGAATTACGCACTGGCTTTTTATCTCCAACCGAAGACATTTGCCCAGCGGCTTGCCTCCCTCCGCGCCGCAATCCAGTCGCCGGCTGCGACCAAGCAGCAGACCATCCTGGAACAGGTGCGAAGTATTTCGGGTGCGACGCGGTTCGAGGGCGGCAAGATACACGACCTTCTATTTGTCGGAATGCCGCGGTTGGAATCTCGCGATGGCGGGACGGAGCTGACGCGAGCGTCGCTGACGCTCGGAACCAAAGAGACGTTTTTCTATCTTTCGATGCTCCTCAATCTCGGGGAAAGAATGGAGACGCTAAACCAGGCAGCAGGTTTCAGCGGCATGACGCAGAAATTTGCTCAGGCTTTCGCCGATAGCGGGATTACAGCCGATGACTGGAAAGCTGCGTTTGGGCTCGAGTTGGGATCGTTAGCGGACTGGCCGTCAAGCGCCCATTGGCCAACTTTGCTTTTGACCCTGCCAGTACTGGATGTGGCTAAAGCCGGAAAGATCGTAGAGGCCGCCACCCGGGCCGACGAAGATGCGCTCTGGACTCGGGCGGAAAAGGATGGCGTGCGCTATTTTTCGATGCAGTCACCCGCGACTCTCGTAGCAATCACGCCGACGATCGCGTTGTCAGACCGGCTCCTCGTCGCCGGTTTCAATCCGGTTTCGGTGGAAGAGGCAATGAAACGGAGTGGAAGCGCCTCGGCAGAATTTTCGGACTCGCCAACCTACAAGAGCGCCGCGCGCCTGGTGCCGGCACCGACAAATTTTTTCGCCTATATCGACACGCAACTCTTATACTCCCGGCTCGATGCTTCGCTTCGACCAATCTTATTATTGGCGGCGGCTTTTATGCCGGCGATGAGTAGTTCGTTCGATCTGGAAAAGATTCCATCGCCGGAGGTAATCACCAAGCACCTGAGCCCAATCGTCTCTTCGCAGCGATACGAGCGCGATGGCTACGTAGCCGAGTCGGTCGGACCAATCACATTTAATCAAGCGGTGGTCGGCCTGGCTATTCTTAGCGGGGCTGGCGCGGCGGCACGTCAGAAAGTCAACAGCGGTTTAAGCGGAGGGGGTTCTCCTCCGGCGGGAAGCCCGCAGCCCCCAGCTCCGTCGCCAACACCATAAAAGCGGCAGCCGTTCCGCTTGCGGAATTTTTGGAATGCAGCCGGCATCCGCCTTAGGCGGACCGACACAGAAGTGCCTCGTAGCCAGGGTCGCTGACCTGGTCCAAGTTTCGAGAAGCAAGACCCGGCCGCTAGTAGTTGGCTGCGCCATTTCGGCACTGTTCTGTTCAAAGAAAACTGATGCACTGTTCGAAAATTGTGCTATCCTTCTCGCCTTATGGCTATTCTAAAGAAAAATGCGTTTTCCCGTCGAGTCCCGGACCTGGTGACTGAGGAGTTGGTGGCAGTTCTTTCCCGGCGTTCGTCCTTCGAGTTTAAGCAGCTGTTCG
>JBKOWV010000112.1:0-2446 GCA_046724585.1 Verrucomicrobiota bacterium | reverse complement strand
GTGTTTGGATCGAGAATCACGATCGCACCGCGCTTTGCTTTTGCTTCCAGGGCCTTTTCCGCCAGTTCCTGGAGACGAACATCAAGAGTGGTGACGACGTTGTAACCAGGCTCAGGTGGGGTGACCAATCGTTCGGAGGTTTTTCGTCCATCTTTGTCGAAGGTGAGTTTGTACTCGCCGTGCTTGCCGGTGAGCATCTGGTTAAACGTTTGCTCGAGTCCCTCGCGTCCCTCTGTTTCAGGCCAAAGAGTTTCGTGATTATCGACAATGCCATCAGGATTTCGGCCGGTCTTTCCGGTGTAACCAATAATTTGGCCGGCAAGTTTTCCCTTCGGATAAATCCGCACATAAACAGGCCGCACGATTATTCCAGACGGCAAGTTGTCCTTAATTTGTTCGTATTCTGAGGGGCTGAGATTCTGGACGATTTCCAAAGGCATGATTCCCCGATTCCGATAATGGCGAAGGATTGCTTCGTCGGAGATTTTGAGCCGGCGGTCGATTAGTTTGCCGGTCTGGTCGATCTTTTCCCGGACAAAGCTAAGCGCTTGCGCATCGGAAAAATCAAGAGGGGTTGGGAAATTGATCGCCAGGTTATAGCTGAGTCGATTTTGGGCAAGGGGCACGCCGTTGCGATCTGTGATCTGGCCGCGCGGTCCTGGAACATCGAGGATGTAGGTGCGCGCAAGTTTTTGCGTCTCAAAAGTTGGGATGATTGTTTCCTCAGGCGGAGTCGGGCTGGCCGAAAGTGAGGGCGTCGGGCTCGACGCAGATGGCGGCGCGAATGTTTGGGCAGACGCCACAACAGGAGCGACTAGGAGAACGCTTAGGAACCGCAGATTACCCAAATATTCCCAAATTTCAGACCGAACCATTGAGATAAACCTGCCTTAATCTGCGTAATCTGTGGACAAATCAATGCCTTTGGAGAAAGCGATGCACATCTTCCGCCAGCTTTCGGCCAATCCCTTCCGTGGAGGCAATTTCCTCGACCGTCGCTTTGCGCAGACGCTTCACGGAGCCGAACTTTCGCAGCAGCAAACTTTTCCGGTTTTGGCTCACCCCCGGGCAATCATCAAGAATGCTCTCGCCGATGCGCTTTTTCATGAGAAGTTGATGATACGCGTTGGCAAACCGATGGGCTTCGTCACGGATGCGCTGAAGCAGGCGCAAGGCTCCAGAATCCATTGGAAGTTGCAGCGGAAGCGCCCGGCCCGGCCGGTAAATCTCCTCGTGTTCCTTGGCCAGGCCGATGATCGGCAGATCGTGCAGCCCCAATCGCTGCAGCTCGCGGCACGCGGCCGAGAGCTGGCCCTTCCCTCCATCGACGATGATCAGATCAGGCAAGCGAACGAAGCTAGTTGATGGTTGATGGTTAATAGTTGGTGGGCGTGAGATGGCTTCGGCAGGATTTTCTTGAGAAAATTCTGCGGCGTCCGGATTTGTTTCACGCGCTTCGAGCAGAATTCGCGCATAACGTCGACGCACGACTTCCGCCATGCTAGCAAAGTCATCCTGTCGTTCCACCGTGCGCACTCGATAACGGCGGTAATTGTCCTTGTCCGGCACGCCGTTTCGGAAGCAAACCATCGAGGCGACCACGTGGGTCGTGGAAATATTTGAGATATCGAAGCATTCCATGATGCGCGGCGAGCGAGGAAGTTGCAATGCGTCCGCCAGCGCCTGAACGTCGACCATCGGATCGATGGTGCTCGGTAAACTGCCGCGCGTGAAGCGGCGCATGGGCTTGGTCGTGCTGCGCAAATCCTCGATCATATTGCGCAGCTCGGCCGCCTTCTCGAAGTCCATTTTCTCCGCCGCTTTGTGCATCTCCTCCTCCAGTGTGGCGATCATCTCCCGCGAATGTCCCTCGAGAAACTCGCACGCCTGGACGACCCGCTCGCGATATTGCTCGGCGTTGATTTCGCTCAGGCGCATCGGCACCTGATAAGTGGCCGATTTCAATTCGCGCTCCGTCGGCGAACCCCGGCCAAAGGTGAGCACGCCGAATTTTTTGCGCATGAAATTGAGCGTCTGCCGCAAAGCGCCCGAATGTGCATACGGCCCGAAATAACGGGCGCCGTCATCCTTTTTAAATCGTGCCAGCCGAAACCGCGGCCATTCCTCCGACATGTCCACCTTGACAACGAGAAACCGTTTGTCGTCACGGAAGGAAACGTTGTAACGCGGCCGGTATTCCTTGATCAATTTGCCTTCGAGCAAAACCGATTCCGCGTCGCTGCGCACGGTGTGCGTCTCGAAATCCCAGACCGCATCGAGCATGGCGCGCGTCTTCAAATCGGCCTGCGCAATTTTCGAGGGAAGAAAGTACGAGCTAACCCGCTTGCGCAGATCTCGCGCCTTACCGACGTAAATGACGCGATTAAAGCGGTCCCGCATCAGGTAGACACCGGGTTTGTGCGGCACTTCGTGCACCTTCTTTTGC
>JBKOWV010000194.1:0-3474 GCA_046724585.1 Verrucomicrobiota bacterium | reverse complement strand
CGGGATTACGATCGTGCTCTCGCGGAAGTGGCGATCGCAAGGCAGGGATTGCCTAATGACCCATGGGTTTTCGCGTTGCCGGGCTTTACTGCGCGCCGCCAAGGCCAATTTGAGCAGTGTGTAATCAATCTGGAACGCGCTGCGGAACTTGATCCGCGCAGCCTTTTTTTACTTCAACAAACCGCTCAAGCCTATTGGCAGCTGCGACACTTTCCAGATATGGCACGTCTTTTGGATCGCACTTTGGCGATCGCGCCCGGCGATGCGGCAACGCGCCTTGCGCGAGCGTTGATCGATCTCGAAGCGCGCGCTGACACGGAGCCTGCTTACAACGCGGCTCGGGAGGTTGTGAATGAAGATCCTGCTGCAGTCGATACGATTTCCGAAGTATGGTTTTATGTTGCCCTCTGCCGCCGCGATGCTGTCGAGATCGCGCAGGCGTTAGCTGCTTTGTCCCCGGAGGGGATCATCCCATTTAGCGTGCGAATGCCTCGCTCTTTTTGTGAAGGATTGGCGGCGCGTGCTCGAGGAGACGCGGCCGCTGCCGAAAAGGCATTTAATGCGAGTCGCGTTGAGATGGAGCGTCTGCTGCGCGAACAACCCGATTATGCTGAAGCTCTCTGCATACTTGGAATGTCTGACGCCGCGCTTGGGCGGAAGGAAGACGCGTTGCGTGAGGGGCGCCGCGCGGTTGAACTTATGCCTGTCACAAAGGATGCAGTAACCGGCGCGGAGCTGCTGCGCAATCTGGCAATCATCTACGCTTGGACCGGCGAAAAAGATCTGGCAATTAAGCAATTGGAAGAACTTCTGCCGCTCTACAGTCAGATTTCGTATGGGCAGCTTCGTTTACATCCGTGGTGGGATCCGTTGCGCGACGATCCGCGCTTTGAGAAAATCGTTGAAGAAGCGAAGCAACCAGTGGCGTTGAAATAGGTTTGCTGCTTCTGCGCTTCCAAAAACTTTTGGCCTCACCCGCGCCGAGGTAGTGGCGATTGACCACAATCGCATACAAATGCCAATCCGGCTTGGATCGGCTCAGTGAAACGCCGCTACCTTTATTTTATGAAGCGCAAGTACTCCCGATCCCACGCCGCCGGGATGCTTTCACGCGCCGAGTACGGCCCGGGTTCGTAGGCGCGCGAGGAAATGCCTTGCTGACTCAGCTCGCACACGTGCCAATCCTGCCTGTTAGTCATATCCCAGAACTCGATCGCGTCCTCCGGCTTGAAATCGGATCGATTGAACGCATCCGGATGAAAAAACCAATCACACAAAATTAGCGTCCGCTCCGGCGACTGCGGCCAGAGCTGATGAACCATCACGTATTCAGGGTGCAAAGAGAGGAGCATGTTCGGGAAAATCGAATAATAGAAAACCTCCTGGAGATTCTCGATCTTGCCGACTGGCAGGGCGCATGCGTTGCCGCTCATCGTCAGGCCTGCGCCTTTATTAATTTTCATGAAGCCGCCGAGAAACGGCCCTTCCGTGAGATCGTTCTTCGCCGAATCGTAGGGCGAAACTTTAGAAAGCATCGGATGCACGCCCGGGCAGTGATAACACTCTGAATAATTCTCGAACATCAGCTTCCAATTGGCCTTCACGTCGTATTCAATCCGTTTCGCCGCGCGCAAGATCGATATGTTCCAATGCGAGAATTTCCCGTTGAGCGGCGCGAACCATTCCTCCAGCGGAGTAGGGGAGTCTGCCAGATTCACGAAAATGAGTCCTTCCCAAAGTGCCAGATTCACCGCGTGCAACGAATAATCCGCTTTATCAAAATCCGGCACCTGATCCATGTGCGGCGCGCCGATCAATCGCCCGTCCAGCCCGTACGTCCACGCGTGATACGGACACTGAATCGCGGATAAATGTCCGTTTCTGTCTTCGCGAAGTCGGGTGCCACGGTGACGGCACACGTTGTAAAAGCCATGCACTTCTCCGCCTTTATCACGAACGATGATCAATGATTCGCTCGCGACCTCCGTGACGAAATAATCGCCAGGCTCGGCGAGTTGGTTCTGATGCCCGACTAAGACCCACTGCTTCGAGAAAATTCTGTCTTGCTCTTCTGCGAAGACTTCGGGCGAAACGAAGTATCGTTGCGCCAAACTTTTCGCTCCCGTCGCAAAAGTTTCAGCCGTCTTGCGGAATGCCGTGATCATGGGAAGACATAAATCCTAGCCACGGATCGACACAGATAAACACGGATCCGGAAAATTTCTGATTCTCTGGTCTCCCGATTGGGTTGTCTAATCCGTGAAAATCCGTGTTCATCCGTGGCTGAAGCTGTTGAGGCTCGCAAGCGCCTCAATCTTCCACCCTTTGAACTATTTGAGCACCTGTTGGTGAAACTCGTACCAATCGTCAAGATTGTTCAGGTTTACCGCGTCTTTCGGAGCGGAAGCGTCGTCGTCGATGCCGCACGCGCTCAGAATACCCTTCCTCGTTTCGCCATCGTGATTGTAACCGCGTACCGCAGCGTTGTGCTTCTCGATCGCCTCACGGTTTAGCGACTTCGCATTCTTCTTTACCCACGCCTCAAATTGGGGATAGGTCGGCTTGTTTTGCTTGATGTAATCTCTTACAGCCTCTTCCTCGAGCCCGAGTGCGGCAAGCGTCATTGCATCGAAGCCTTTGCCAACGCCGGGATAGCCGGGAGCAAGTTTACCGTTCTCCTCCAGAGAGACCTTCTGCCAAAGACGCGGGAGATGGACAACGCCAAGTGGACCGGCAACGCCGGAGCTGATCATTGGGACGTATGTATCGCTCATAGTATTATTTTGATGTTTATGTTTCGTTTACACCCGTCTACGCAGCCGTCAATGCCTGCCTCGCAAGGCGCTCGTAGATCGCTTGGTATTGAGGCACCACAAGCTCCGCGGAAAATTTTTCTTTCGCATGCTTTTGCCCGAGTTCTCCCATCACTCTTGCGCGTTGCGGTGATTCCGCGAGTTGATCCAGCGAAGCAGCCATCGCGAACGTATCGCCAAAGGAGTGGAGGAAGCCGGTTTCGCCATCCGAGACTACTTCCGGAATGCAACCCACTCGGAATGCCACCACCGGCTTCGCATGGGAAAGCGTTTCCAGAATGCTTAAGCCGAAGCTTTCGGTCTCGGAGGTGTAGAGCCCAGCGTCAGCTGCCGCGAGATAATCTTCAATATCGAGAACGCCTTCTTTGACGAGAACGCGCGACCGTACCCCTAGCTCGTCGAGTAGGTGTTCATGCGGAGCGAACGATTCTCCAGCCAAGATAAGCAGACGCATCGGCCGTGGACTACGGGTGGCAGCGAAAACGCGCAGCAAGAGATCGATGCGTTTCAACGGACGCAGGTTCGACGTGTGGACAATGAGGAAATCGCTGTCCGCCACACCCAACTCCGCTCGGACTTCCGCGCGGCTGCGAAGGTGGACGGTGGGAACAAAAAAGTTTGGAACCACTTCGACAAGGCGGTCGAGGCGAAAGGTACGGAG
>JBKOWV010000048.1:0-43293 GCA_046724585.1 Verrucomicrobiota bacterium | reverse complement strand
TTCCCATTCCGCGCGGGGCAATACATTCGGGGCGTGAAGCGGACACATGTTTTCTCTCGCGCTTTCTTCCTTCTCGTCATCGTTTATGGGATCGCCAGTGCGCAATCCCCTTCCGAGCGCAACCCGGACGTTTCAAACAAGGCGCTGATCACGAAATCCACGCCGGGAATAAATGAGGACACTTTTAAAAATCAGAAAGTAAGCGCAGCAGTCATGGCCTTGCACAAAATGGCGGAGGACTACTACGCCTGGCGAAACGAGAATTATTCGGTCCGGAGCAGCGACTCCGGACTGCACACTTGGGATGATCGGCTGACCGATTATTCGCCGGCAAAAATCACAGAGCGCGAGCAATACATCCGATCGCTTCTTGGGAAAGTCCGTGCGCTGAAAACCGATAATTGGCCGAAGGACGAGCGTATTGATGCAATACTTTTCCGTGCCCAACTCGAAGAGGTCGATTTCGGCAATCGCGTCTTGAAATTCGAGCGAACGAATCCACAGACCTACGTCAGTGAATGCACGAACGGGATTTTTGGTTTGCTGAAAAAGGAATACGATACGCCGGGAAAACGCGCGTTGGCTGCGACGAGCCGTTTAAAGCAAATGCCGGCGCTGCTCAAACAAGGCCTAAGCAATTTACAAAGCCCGGTAAAACTGTACGCGCAGCTTGCGATCCAATCGGCGCGCGCGATCGATCCGCTCTTGAATCAAAGTTTGATGGCGCTCGATGTCGATCTTGCGCCAAACGAGCATGAAGACTTGGTCAAATCGCGGGATGCCGCCCTCGCAGCTCTGCACGGTTACGCCGATGAGCTGGAGAAGCGCTTGCCGAAAATGGTGGATTTCTCGCCGATGGCCGAAGCGAACTACAACTATTATCTCAAGCACGTGCTATTGCTCCCGCTCGATGCCGCGCAGGTGGAGATGATCGGACGCACTGAACTCGCGCGTTATCGCGCACTGGAGGCGCTTCTGCCCGATCCGAAACTGGCCGATCCCGATCCGAAACGCAGCGCGAACATTCCGCCCGATCAAGCATCGTTTCTCAAAGCCTACGGGAGCCGCGAAGCAGAGATGATCAACTTTCTGAAGGAACACAACCTCGTGACTCTGCCCGACTACCTGGGCGCGTTTCAGATTCGACAGTTGCCGGAGGCATTCAAGCCGACCAGTCCCGGCGGCTTCATGAATCCACCCGGTATCTATGATAAAGATCCGACCGGGTTCTATTTTATTCCCACCTATAACCCGCAATCGAAGAATTTTTATATTCGAGCGGCGATTGAAGATCCACGACCCATCCTCGGCCACGAAGGAATTCCCGGACATTTTCTCCAGCTCTCGATTGCAAATCATTTGGGTGACGAAATCCGGCGCCAACACCAGGACGGCGTGTTTGTAGAAGGCTGGGCGCTTTATGGCGAAGAGATGTTGATGCGGACTGGGATTTATCCGAACAACTCCCCGGCGCAGGGGCAAATCCTGCGCTTGTCGCGCTATCGGGCGGCACGCATCGGAGTGGATGTAAATCTGCACACCGGTCGCTGGAGTTTCGAACAAGCGGTCAAATACTTTATGGAGACGGGCGGACTCGATCGCGAAGCAGCCGAAGGCGAAGCGGCCGGCGCTGCTTCAAGTCCACATCAAAAAATCAGCTATATTATCGGCAAATGGCAGATCATGAATCTGCTGGGGCGCTACAAAGATCGACAAGGTGAAAACTTCCGGCTTGGTCGATTTCATGACGACCTGATCAAGAACGGCAGCCTGCCGATTTCGGTTATCGAATGGATCTTACTCGATGATCCGATCGCACTGCAGCAAGCCACGAAGTAACCCGGAGATAGCCCCCAGGGGCGTTGTAGTTGCCAACAGGCGCCGCACAAAGCTCCTTATGTCTTGACACGCGGGAGCGAACTTGCGCAAGATCGAAGTGTTAGACCCCTAACGACCAGCGCCTTATGAATCCAAGTGCCGCCAGGAATTTCATTCTTCGAAATGCGTTCCTTTGCGCTGCCGCAATCGCCATCACGAGTTGCGGCACTGCCACTTTCAGTAAGACCGGAAGCGATGCTCGGATCGAAAGCCTGCGCAGTTTTCACCTCGCATTCATCGACGAGTTCGCCGTGCCCGGGAAACGTTTCAACGCCGCCGCGTTCGAAGCCAAGGTGAATGAAGGCAACGCAAAATTTCAGCAGGCTATGGCCGATGAAAAATTCACGGCGCGTCGCCCGGTGCTACAGGATCTCGCCACGCAATTCAAGGCCGATGCAGAACATCTGCGAAGTAAAGCTAGCCGCGGCAAAATCACTCCCGCCCTGGCAAGCGAGATGACGAAAGACACTAACAAGATTTACGATCATGCCCTCGGGCGGTAAGACCAAACGCAGGAAATCTTCGCGGAGGAAGAAATCGGAGCTCGACTCGGCACTCGGTCAGCTCAGCGACGAATCGGTCGCGGCGGCGAAGAAGGAATTCCAGGATTTGCTCTCGCAAGCGAAAGGCGACACTACGGAGTTAGTCCGGCAAAATGCGGAAGAGCTCGAAGAGCGCCTCGTCCTTTTGAAAAAAAGGAAGATCGACAAGGAGGACTTTGATCACTTCGTGGCAAATCAAAAGCGTGACCTAAGAGTCTATATCGACAGCCAGCCGGCGCAGGCGCAGGAGCGCGCTGAGAAATTAACGCTCCATGTTCTGGAGATAGCTGCGAGGGTGGCGATCGCACTGATTTAGCCGCAGCCTCCCCCGTCCAACCTCGACCGTCTTCAGCGAAAGCGCTTCATGATTTCGCGTAACCGATCGTGCGGCAGTGCATCGACGCGATGATTGTCGCGGCCAGTCATGGAATGGTTGTCGATCAACGCATTCACTACCGCCTCTTCCGTGGCTTGCACGACAGCGCTGATGAGCGGATCCATGAGATCGTTGGGAATTGTTTGCACGTTATGTGTGATTTGATCTGGATTCGCAGCGTTCGGATTCGCCGTTGAAAAGGCGATGAACAAATCACCAGAACCGTTTCCCGAGGTCGTTCCCGTCCGGGCAAGACCGAGCGACACCCGGCGGGCAAGTCGCTTCAATTGATTTGGAAGCAGCGGCGCATCGGTCGCGACCACAGCGATGCACGAGCCGCTCTCTTGTTTGTAAACTTCACCTGGAATTTCCCTGCCAACCGGTACGCCCGCGATCGTGAGTTGCGGACGCCGACCAAAATTCGCCTGTAAAAACACGCCAACAATAAAACTTCGTGGCGAAGCATTTTTCGAAACACGGATATCGACCTTGCGCGAGGCGGTTCCGTTTCCGCCTTTGAACTCGTAGCAGATCATTCCGGTCCCGCCGCCGACGCTCCCCTCTTCAACTACGCCGCCATGAGCTGCGTCGATTGCGTGCCAGACATCTTCCGCTTTAACGTGAAAGCCGTTAATGTCATTGAGCCACCCGTCCCAAGTCTCGGCCACCACCGGCAAGCTCCACCAGTAGCCGGTCGTGTCGGCAGCGCCGTGCTTGATGCGCCAGGCAATTACCGCGTCGTGTGCTACTCCAACACTGTGCGTGTTCGTAATGATGATTGGTCCTTCGAGAAAGCCGCTCTCCTCAACCCAGGTTGTGCCTGTCATCTCGCCGTTTCCATTCAAGTTGAAGAAGCCCGCGTAAACCGGATCATTAAGCGAAGCCCGGCCGCGCGGCAGGATTGCGGTGACACCGGTGCGGACCGGCCCTTTGCCAACCTCGAGTTTTCCATCGCCACTGATCAATGTCGTGTAGCCGACTTCGACGCCAGAGACATCCGTGACCGCGTTCAACTTTCCCGGCTTGCCTTCAAACGGAATCCCGAGATCGCGCGCGCGAACCGTCTTGCTTATGATTACTGGCTTCGGCGGCGGAGATTTTTGCGGCTCGCGCGCCGAAGCATCGAGAGGGATTACGAGCACGATCAGGAGCAGGAGGCGAGCAAAGCGCTTCGATGTCATTGCTCATCCATCAACTATCAGCTATGAACCATCAACTCCGAAGGCTTTCGCGAGTCAACTTTTTCGTTAAATTGAGCACGTGAGCTACGAAGTATTCGCCCGAAAATACCGACCCCAGACTTTTGACGATCTGGTCGGACAGCCGCACGTCTCCCGCACGCTGAAAAATGCAGTCGCGCAGAACCGGCTAGCTCATGCCTACCTCTTCGTTGGACCACGTGGAATCGGCAAAACATCGACCGCTCGGATTCTGGCAAAATCACTCAATTGCGTGAACGGGCCGACTGCCACGCCCTGCGGGAAATGTGACAACTGCCGCGAGATTGCCGCAGGCAATAGTCTCGACGTGATCGAGATCGATGGCGCCAGCAACAACAGTGTCGAAGATGTACGGCAACTTCGCGAGAATGTTCGTTATGCGCCGGCGAACGGCCGTTACAAAATCTATCTCATCGACGAAGACCACATGCTGTCACCGGCGGCATTTAATGCGCTTTTGAAGACGCTCGAGGAGCCGCCTGCGCACGTGAAATTTATCTTCGCGACCACCGAGCCCCAGAAAGTCCTGCCAACCATTTTGAGCCGGTGCCAGCGCTTCGATCTCCATCGTATCCCGGCAAATCTGATCGCGCAGCACCTTCAATTCATTGCTGGAAAAGAAGAAATCTCGTTGGAACCCGCGGCTGCGCATGCGATCGCGCGTGGCGCGGAAGGTGGGATGCGCGATGCCGAATCGATGCTCGATCAGCTCGTTGCTTTTTGCGGAGAAAAAATCGGTGAAAGTGATGTCCTGAACGTATTCGGATTCACAGCCGAACAAACCGTTGTCGATCTTACCGGGCGGATTTTGCGCGGCGAGACGCCCGACGCGCTCGAGCTTCTCTACGAGCAATGCGAAAGCGGCAAGGAGATGATGCGACTCATGTCGGATTTGATCGTTTATCTGCGCGACCTGCTTGTCTTCAAGGCGAAGCCGGATGTTCTGGATGAAGATATCGACCCCGATTTAAAACAATCGCTCGCCGCCCATGCCGAACTGATCGCGACCGATCGTTTGCTCGAGCTGATCGATCAATTGGCCGCCGCCGAAGGCCGAATGAAATGGGCGCCAAACAAGAAGCTCCATTTTGAAGTCGCAATCATCAGGGCGATCCAGAGCCTCGGACAAGCGACGCTGGATGAGGTAATTGAAAAACTCGGCGAGCTTCGTGACGGTGGTAGGGCGCGACCAGAATCTACTCGCCGTGCCGAGGGGGCACCGTCGACGCAACCCGCCGGCCGCGCCGAAGCCACAGGGAAAGCCGCGGTCAGCGATCCCGGCGCCAGCAAACCTGAAGCGACGCGCGTCGCCGAGACCGCGACACAAAGTCAGCCTGACGCAAATGAATTGTGGCAGAAGGTTCTCGCGAAAATTCCGACAAAGGGATTTCTGCGAACGTTAACCGGATCAATTCATCCGATTGGAACCGATGGTCGCAATTTTTTGCTCGGGCATGCACCTGAAGACCAGTCAAAGGTTGAAGCGCTGGCCAGTGCAAGTAATCGGCGTCAACTGGAAACGCTTCTGAGAGAAGCAAGCGGACGCGATTGGTCAGTGAGATTTGTGGCGAAGGAGGGAATTATACCCCCGAAAGTTTTCGGGGCTGCCTCCGAAGCGGCGACATCAGTTGAATCGTTCAAAGATGACCCGCTCATCCAAGAGGCCCTCGAGATGTTCAACGCTCAAATAAAATCCTGATTCCAACGTTATGATTCGTTGTCATGTTGAGCGGAGCGAAGTCGAAACATCTCTTACTGATTTGTGGAGACCTTCGCATAAAGGTACGCGCGGCAGGCGACTACGCTGGGAATGACAAGAAGGTTGATCCGAATCTTATGAACCTCAACAAGCTCATGAAGCAGGCCCAGAAGATGCAGGAGCAAATGGCCAGAACCCAGGCTGATCTCGAGAAAAAAACTGTCGAAGTGAGCGCGGGCGGCGGCAAAGTGAAAGTAACGGCAAATGGCGCCGGCGACATCGTCTCGATCAAGATCGACAAGGAAGTCGTCGACCCGAACGACACCGAGTTCCTTGAGGAGATTGTGCTGACCGCCGTGAAGCAGGCCGCAGAGCAAGGCAAGGCCCTCGCCCAGGAGGAGATGACAAAGCTGACCGGGGGATTTCAGCTGTAGCAAGGCTTCCCAACTTTTCAAAGGGCACAGATGCTAACCGCCATCATTGTCGCGGCCGGTGGCAGCCAACGCATGGGGTTCGACAAATTGTTTGCGACCATGGCCGGGAAACCGATGATTGCGCATGCGCTCCATGCGTTCGAGCGCGCCAGTGCCGTTAACGAAATGATCGTCGTTGCGCGCGAAGATCGACATGACGAGATCAGAAAGATCAGCCGCGCCGGAAAGTTCAAAAAAGTTCGTTCGATTGCCGCGGGCGGCGAACGTCGTCAGGATTCGGTTCGCGCTGGTCTGAATCGCCTCAATACCGGCGCCAAATATGTTGCGGTGCATGATGCGGCACGGCCGTTGATCACCCCGCAGCAGATCGAGCGCGTCTTCGAGCAATGCCAGATACACGGCGCCGCTGCCCTGGCTGAACCAATCAGCGACACCCTTAAGCGCGCCGATGTCGAGCTAGTGGTCACCGGCTCGGTGGATCGGCATCAACTTTACGCGATGCAAACGCCACAAGTTTTCGAGCGCGAATTAATCGAAGAAGCTTATCGCGCCGCTGACACGGAAAATCTTTCACTGACCGACGAAGTCTCCGCAGTCGAGAGATTCGGTCGAAAAGTTGTCCTGGTCCCGAACGACGACTTCAATTTCAAAATCACCTACCCGCGAGATTTGGTGCTCGGCGAATTTGTTCTGAAACAACGGGCGCGGTCTGCTGCAAATCGTAGGGCGCGACCGCCGGGCGCGCCGACGCGCACCAACCGGCGCACTTAAGCGACCATTGGGTCCACCGGGACGAGTGGCCGAATCAGTTCAGCTATGGCCGGAATGTCTTTGCCCTTGAATCGACGGCCGCGCCTTCGAATCCTGGCCGTTTCGAATTCGCCAGCCCGTAGAAGTTGCCCATGTTTCCAAACCCAGGCGTTGGGATGGTAGGGACCGACACGGCATGGATCGGTCCACGTATGGATCGATAATAAGCGGTCGTTGACCGCGGCGGCAATGTGCATCGGACCGCTGTCCACGCTCACGACAAATCGGGCGACGCGAATTAACCAGATCAATTGCAACAGTGAAGTTTGGTTGGTCAGGTCAATGCAATTCGCTGGCGTGTCGATCTTGCGTCGCGATTGACCGACGACCACGACGCGCGTGGGCGCAAAAACGTGGCAGAATTCTTCGATTACGGTGTTTGAGAGCGATTTTCTATCGCCGCGCGCAAATGGGTGAAGAAGGATGAACGGCGGATACTCATCGAAACGCGGGAGCGGATCACCCGTCGGAAGCGGCCAGCGAAGCGACTCGCCAATGGTGGCGCCAGCGCATTCGGCGAGCTTAAGATACCGGTTAACGGCATGCCCGCGCCGATTGACTTTGGCGACACGATCATAAAAAAAGCGCGAACCCTCGCGTGCATCGCTCATTCCGTAGATTTCTTTGGCGCCGCTGATCTTTGCGATCAGCGCGCTGCGGAGCAATCCTTGAAAATCGAGCGCGAGGTCGGGCCGGATGGTCCGGGTTCTCTTCAACCACGGCAGCAAACTCTGTGATACGCCCACGCCGCGGAATTCGCCCCGGGGAAAAAAGTGGACATGATTTACATCGGGGTTTCCGCGGAGGAGCGGCGCAAACTCGGGATTAATCACCCACGTAATCTCGGCGCCGGGATTCGCATCGCGAAGCAAGGCTACCGCCGGAAGGGTGTGGACGATATCTCCGAGCGAACTCGGCTTAATGATTAAGATCGATTTAGGGTTCAGAGTGCAGAAGTTAAATCTTTCTCATCGTCCCATTGCAAGCCGTTCGGCGAGCGGCCGAGGCAGACCGGCGTCGATAACCTTTTCTTGCGCGGCTGCCAGGTCGTATTTTACTCGCAGCCGTTGGACAAGATTGCTCTCAACGTCGTAAACGCAGTAAGCAGCACGCCAATTTCCATCTCGTGGTTGTCCGACACTGCCCACGTTGATGAAATACTTCTTAGCCGGCTCAATCCGAACATGGTCAACCATCTCTCGTCTGACGCCCTCGTCGCGAATAAAAACCACGGGCACATGAGTGTGGCCAAAGAAACAGACGGTCGTGCGCTGATAAGTAAAGCTCGCGGCCGCCTCGAGGTTATTAAAAACGTAACCCCATTGGGCTGGTGTATCGAGCGTCGCGTGCACGATCGTAAAATCGCGTACCTGCTTCTGATACGGCAGATCCCGGAGCCATTGCTTGTCCTTTTCTGTCAGTTTGTCGCGCGTCCACTTGATGGCGCGCTCGGCCAGTTCGTTAAAGTCGGTCGACGATTCGGAGATAGATGCCTGCTCGTCGTGATTGCCTTTTACGGTGGGGCAATCGAGTTCGCGAACACGTTCCACGCACTCGTGCGGGTCCGCGTTGTACCCGACCACGTCGCCCAGACAAACAAAATGCGTGCACTTGCGCTGGCGGGCATCGGCCAGGACAGCTTCGAGCGCCTCCAGGTTGGAATGGATGTCACTGAAAATCGCGAAACGCATTGCGGCGATTCAAAGGTTACAACCTTATAACGGAAACGCTTCAACGATTTACCATTTAACAATGTAACGACCTTAACGTTTCAATGGCTCCGCATCGGGAATTCGCCGTTCCTGCGGGATCCCGAGTTTGTCTTCGAGAAACTTTAGCCGGCTGATCAAAGTCGGCAGCCGTTCCTTCTCACCCTCGTCATAGAGCTGGCGAAGGCGCTCATACGCTTCGCGCTCCCGCCCTTCGCAGTAGGAAAGCTCATAGGCGGAGAAACGTCTGTTGTAGGTCCGCGCTCCGGGTAAGACCGCCGCTTTGCCGAAGAACTCGGAAGCGCGCTCGTGATCTTTGTATTTCTCCTTGTAAAGACGGGCTAGTGCTTCGTAGAGCTGGGGACGATCAGGATTATTTCTAATCCCGCGCTCCAGAAAATCTTTGCCGAGCGCAAAATATTCGCGCTGCGCTTTGACCCGCAGGGCCAGACGCGGTTGCGTTCGGTCGTTCATTGCGGCCACGCTCGCGTTCCAAGCCATGTGCCAGGCCGCCATGTCCCAAAACAGGATCGCGCGCGGCTGCAGGGTAGTGACGTGCTGGAATAACAACAGCACTCGGCCCCACTCCGTTCGCTCCCACGCGACGTGCGCTTGAATGAAAAGAGCGTCGGCCACAATCGATCGAAATCCGCTCAGGGCGGCAATGAATCCCAGTTGCCCGATTTTCTCTCGGAGCTCAAGGTTAAATTCGACGCCTCGAAAATGCTCCTGCCGATGAACCGCAGCCAGGTTGCGCTCAAGTGGCAACTTGAGCGCTCCGAGTGCAAACAGGGTTACCAGCACCAGAAGGGCGCGTATCACAATTCCTTCCCGTAAAAGACGAACGCCGCCAGCAACGTGTAGATCGTCGTATAGAAAACTCCCAGCATGGCAGTCTTGAAAAAGACGCCGAGTGAAATGGCCGTTCCGGCGACGATATCATCCACCAAATTGAACGCCTGCAAGTCGGGGAATAGCAGCGCTACGACTGCGAGAAAGACACGTGTGATCCACCCGCTGCTGTGTGCCTGCAACCAATATTCCCGCGCTATCGCCTGCAAATGGCCGATGAAGTAAATGAAAGCCATGACGACAATGGTGAAAATATTTGTGGTGGCGAATGTGGAAACGAAAAGCGTGAGTGCTGCGAGCAGACATGCTTTCAGGTAAATAATGACGATGCCGGGAAAGATATCGACGTTGAATGCCGAAGCGCGGACTGCACGCAGGGCTTCTTCTACTTGTTCGCGTGGGGCCGCGGCCATTTGACGCATTATCGTGTGCAGGAGCGTTTGCTCTCGTGCGTAGAGCACAAGGAAAAACACGGCGCTCATCACCACCGTGCCGATCGCCAGCAGCAAAAGCACGCCGGCAATTTTCCCAAGCAGATATTCGAACCGCGGGACCGGCTTCGCGAGAATCGTGTAAACGGTGCGATCCTCGATGTCCCGCGGAATGAGTCGCGCGGTGGCGACAATTGCCAGCAACGACGTGAAGATCGACATCGCGCCAAGCGAAACGTCTTTCAAGATTTGAAACTCCTGCTGAAAGCTTAGCTGCGCCATGAACACCGAGCTGCCGATCAAGAGCAGGGCGAAAACCAGCAGAAAATAAAAAACTTTCAGACGCGTGAGCTCGGTCAATGTGTTGACCGTGATCGCGTTGAGGCGACGGAACGAGAAAGCACGATAACGTCGCTCGCTCATTTTAAATTCAGATGATGCGAATGATGAATAACGAATGCATCAGAGAGCATGGCGCACTGGTTCGTCATTCGGACTCCGTCATTCATTCGGGCTTCGTCATTCGAGCTTCGTCATCCTTCGTCGCCTCGAGAAACAATCTCTCAAGCGTCGTCGTTGATTTTCGATGTTCGATCAGCTTCGCGTTTGACCGGTTAATCAATGATTCGATCTCGTCGACGAGCTGAGCGGAAGCATCGGCAATGACAAGCTCGGTTTGATTTTCAATCGCGATCAGTTCCTCCAAGCGTCCTTCGCGCACGAGCACGCCATCGGCGAGAATGCCAACGCGATCGCAGATTTCCTGAGCTTGCGCCAGCAAATGAGAGGAAAGCAGCACGGTGATCCCACGTCGCCGTAGATCCAGAATCAAGTCGCGAATCTCGCGGGAGCCTGCCGGATCGACACCGGCGGTCGGCTCATCCAGCACCACGAGTTTCGGATCGTGAATCAAAGCTTGCGCAAGGCCGATGCGTTGTAACATCCCTTTTGAATACGTGCCGAGCCGCCGCTTACGCGCCTTCGTCAATCCGACGAGACCCAGCAACTCGTTCATCCGATTGTTCAACCGGGCGCCTCCCAGTCCGCAAAGGCGCCCAAAAAAACGCAGCGTTTCTTCGCCAGTGAGATATTTGTAAAAGTAGGGATTCTCCGGCAAAAAACCGACTGCTTCCCGGCTTTCGACCAAACGGCTGTCACGGCCAAAAATTTCTGTGCGGCCGCGCGTTGGTGAGACAAGCCCCAGTATGATTTTGAGAGTCGTGCTTTTGCCGGAGCCATTCGGCCCAAGCAGCCCGTAAACTTCACCGGGTTCAACGCGCAGATCGAGATCGCGCACGGCCACAATCGACTGTCGGTGGAATGGAACCGGGAAAATTTTCGTCAGTCCCCGGACAGCAACTGCCGGATCACTCATAGCGAATCTCAAAACCGCGAGCGGTAACCGGCTTCTCCAGTCTGTTTTCGACTTGTTTGCGAATAAGCGCATGAAGTTCGCTCTGCGCGATAGCGTCGAGGAACCCCCGCACTTCGCCTTCCTCTCCGTTGATCTGAAGTTCCACGCGGCCATCTGCCAGGTTGCGCACCCATCCGGTGACATCGAAGCCTTTTGCAATGTGTCGCACGGACCAGCGAAAACCGACTCCCTGAACGTTGCCCTCGTAAAATACCTGAAGCGAGATCATGCCGGGTCTGATGTTAGCAAAAGAGTCAGTCCGCGAAAGTCTGGTCCGCATCTGAAAACGTCGAAGTGCGGCAAGAACATTGGACCTCGTCTCTGAGTGCGAGTCCCAGCCTGCGCAAAAACGGATGAAGCACGTGGCACACGTTCCAGACATCTCGACGCCGCGTTTCGCGGTCTCGGGCGCGCCCCCAGCGCGTCGGCGTTGGCTGAGCGAAACCGCCGCAGGTCACTTATACGAATAGATCAGACAGAAGCTGCCTTCCGGACCTTCAGTCAAATCGACCGAGACAAAATATTGACCGCTGTTCGCCGGCGAAAATCCGGCGGCCGCCTTATCCCCGCCACTATGGGTGTCAGTCGGGACTTGCTTGCCGGTCTCATCATAAACGCTGACCGCGATTTTTGTCGCCGGCTCGGCCGCGCCGGCGGAGAACCAATATTGGTTTCCCGCATACAGATTCACGGCAACAAGCGCATGGTCGTGCGGTTTGACGATCCCGCACCAATGGCCATCCCGAGTTTTGAAGCCGTCGTTTGCAAATGCTCCGGCAAGATCGAGGGCGGTCTTGCGCGCCTGGACCTCGGCATCGGTCTCGGCTTGCGCAGAAATGCCGGCCACCAGCAGAACGGGCGACAGAAAAATCGATAACAAGCGCTTCATTTCGCGATAGCTTTGCTTTCTATCTTCTCCATCACTTTCCCAACCGCTTCATTAACCTTCCGCACATCCTCAACACTGGGTGTCGTGCCCGGCGCGAAAGAAACGAGCTTCTCAAGCCCGGTGAGCTGTTCACTGACATCTTTGACCAGCGGCTCATCGCGAAGCTCGGGTGAGATTTCATTGACTTTGGATTGCATCAATTTGACCAGCGCTGGCTGCCGCAGTACTTTCGCGCTTCGTTCGTCATAGTTTTGCATAATCGCTCTGCTCACTACCTGCGTGCCGCGAATCCAACCACCGACGCTGACGAGAATCACCAGGTCTTGATCCGCGTGGGACTGCATCGAGGACTTCACTTCGTTTTGCGTGGCTTCCAGTTCCTCGTTTAACGTGTCCCATTCGCTGTGCTCCGCGAACTCGTTGATGCTATTACCGCGGCTGAGCAGGCTTTCGCTTACTCCGAGCGCTTTTGCCAGCCTGATGATATCTGACCCGATATTCTTGACCTGCTGGCTGTCCTTTGCTTCGACTGCAATAAACCCATCGGCGATCAAGCCCCCGAGGTTGAGCGCGATTTGCGCGCGATTCCGATAGGTCATCGGCATCGGGCCGCGATATTGGCTCGCCCAGTTTGTCTTTCCCGGCTTCCCCAGCGCCGCGAAAAGTTCGGCCGGCGTCGGGATGCTAATCGAATCGCTTCTAACAGCTTTTTCCAATTGAACGGCTGGCAACCGCTCCGTCTCCGCGCCAACGGCTGTCAAAATGCCGCCGATCAACACGATTACGCTTAGTCTTGTCAAACGAATCATCGATTGGGATTATCCAGTGCCTCGGTTAAATTGCCAACGAGAATCTCGAGTTCAAAAAGGAACCCAAGTTTAAGCTGGGTTTTCATCGATCATGAAGATTTGTTGAAGAATCCGCTGCCGCGCGCATGATTGCGAGGCACGATCCCCTTCCGCACTGCGATATTCCACAATGTCCAAGAGTTTGATTCGTAACATTATTGCCCGCGAAATCTTGGATTCGCGCGGTAATCCGACCATCGAAGTCGATGTGCGCCTGGAAGGGGGCGCGCTGGGCCGGGCGGCGGTTCCAAGCGGAGCAAGCACCGGAGAACACGAAGCATGGGAATTGCGCGATGGCGATAAAAGCCGATTCGGGGGCAAGGGTGTCAGGAAAGCAGTGGCCAACGTTAACGAGAAGATTGGTCCGGCTCTCAAAGGCTGGGATGCGCGCGATCAACGGAAGATTGACCATAAGCTGATCGAGCTCGACGGCACGCCCAATAAAAGGAACCTGGGCGCTAACGCGCTGCTCGGCGTCTCCCTGGCGGTCGCACACGCCGCTGCCGCCGCGGAGGATCTTTCCCTCTTTCGCTATCTTGGCGGGCCTGAGGCAAGAGTTTTGCCGGTGCCGATGATGAACATCTTGAACGGTGGCGCGCACTCAGATGCGCCAATCGATTTTCAGGAATTCATGATTGTGCCGCGCGGCGCGCCGACCTTCTCCGAAGCGCTGCGTTATGGCGCAGAAGTTTTTCATTCCCTCAAATCTGTTTTGAAAGATCGACATCTTTCCACGGCCATTGGCGACGAAGGTGGCTTCGCCCCGCAACTCGATTCTGCCAAGGACGCCCTGGAAGCGATTTCGACTGGCGTTAGAAGAGCAGGCTACAAACTCGGCGAGCAAATCTTTATCGCACTCGATCCCGCCGCCTCTGAATTCTACGACTGCGAAAACAATGTTTACGTTTTCAAGAAATCGGATGGCTCACGCAAAACCGCCGAAGAATTAATTGATTACTATGCAGATCTTTGTGCACGGTTTCCGATCATTTCGATTGAGGATGGTTGCGCCGAAAATGATTGGGACGGCTGGAAGAAACTAACCGCGAAGCTTGGTGAAAAGATTCAACTCGTTGGTGACGATCTCTTTGTCACGAACGTCGAATTTCTGCGGAAGGGAATTGCTGAGCACGTGGCGAATTCGATTTTGATCAAGGTGAATCAGATCGGCACGCTTACCGAAACGCTGGCAGCGATTGATCTGGCCAAAGAAAACAATTACTCCACCGTAATCAGCCATCGCTCTGGCGAAACGGAGGATGCAACGATTGCCGACATCACGGTCGCGACGAACGCCGGCCAAATCAAGACCGGGTCGGTTTCCCGCAGCGATCGCATCGCGAAATACAATCAACTCCTGCGAATCGAAGAAGAACTTGGTGACAAAGCCGAGTACGGCTATAAAATACGCTAAGTGGATCAGACCTACGCCGATTTTCGCGCGCGTCGCGAAGCCACCGTCTGGCAGCGACTTAACCGAATTCTTCGCGTTCTGCTGGTCCTCGCGATCTGGCTCGTCATTGTCAGCTTGTTCGTCCCACCTTACAAAAAGTTGATGCAGAGCCGCGCCGAAATCGACGAGTTGCAACAGCAGGTAAACGTGCAACAAAGTTTGCTCTCGCGTCAGACTCACGAGGTCAACCTTCTCAAGACTGACGTGAATTATCTGGAAACGATCGCGCGCGATCGTCTGGATCTCATGAAGGAAGGCGAAACGATTTTTCGACTTGAGCCCGCGCGGGCTGGCAAACCGAAGCCCGGCGATTCCGCACGCAAGTAGGCGCGTAGCGCACGCGCCTTTCTGCGAGCACAGGCTGCCAACCTGTAGTTCGCGGCAGCTTGCCGCGAACATGCAACGAAACGACAGGCGTGGCAGTCGGCGCAGCGGCCGACTGCTACAGGCCAGTGGCCTGTGCAAACCGATGGAGCCGCTCGCAGAATTCCTTAGCTAATATAACACTGGTGAAGAGGTAAGGTCGTTGGCGAAGATCAGAATACCATCCTTTACCCGTTGCCAAATCTTATATGGCAACGTCCAGCAGAAACGGCCGAAAAACTTCGCATGGGTTGCTCGTCTCTGGTCACCTTGACCCATCGGCTGACCTGACCTGCGCCGTGGAGCCGCGAGGCAGCGAGAGTGTTATTCGGGTCCCGCGCTTGGGGCCGCTGCTGATATGGAATTCGCCTCCGAAGCCGCTTACACGTTCGCGAATGTTGAGAAGGCCAAATTTTTGTGATCTAGTTAGTTGTGCGTCAAGCGAACTAGGATCGAATCCGGGACCACTATCGGCCACAATGATACAAATCTCGTCTGGGGGCAGATGCTGCATCGTGATGTGGACAGCGCTGCCGAGGGCGTGCTTCACTGAATTCAGCAATAACTCGCGCACGGCTCTGAACAGGAAAGTACGCACATCGGCCGCTTCCGGATTCGCTGAAGAGTCGGCTTCGACCGTCACTTCAACATTGTAACTCTTACGTGTTTCAGCCGCGAGCCACTCGAGTGCTGCGGCTAGACCGAGCTCGTGCAAAACTGGCGGCGCGAGCTCCACACTGAGAGAGCGTGTTAACTTAAACGAACGCTCGAGTACGTCAGCAATTTCGCGAGCGATCGGTTCTCGTTGGGCGGCGTCTTGCGTTCTGCACAGCGCGGCAAGTTGCATCCGTGCCGCCACCAGCAACTGCTGTAGATCTTCATGCAGCATCTCCGCTATCCGCTGACGCTCCGCTTCCTCTGCAAGCGACAATTCGGCCGAGAGGAGGCGAAGTTTCTGTGCCTGTTCGACCGCTTCGGCAGTGCGCTCGGCGACCCGCTGTTCGAGCGTTTGATTTAGGTTCGCGAGCTGAGTGACGAGATCACGCACCTGATATTGCCGCCGGCGAGAATGTAACGCAACCTGCACCGAGCGTATCAGCGTCAGAGTGCTGATCGGCCGCTCCAGCAAAGTCACAGTTCCGGCGGCCGCAGCTGCCAAATTCAGTAATCCTGCCCGGCGCGATTCGCCGCCGCTTGTGAGAATGATGAGCGGTAATTCGGACCAGGGCGGCTGCGCTTTAAGCATGTCGAAAAGAAGCGAACCTTGTCCTGATTCCAGCGCTTCCTCGGTAACCAGTAGCGCGCCTGCGCTATCCGTAATTTGTCGGGAATATTCAGCCGATCCATTGCAAATTTGTGTTTCAAAACCTTGGGCGTCGAGCAAAGTCGCCATGGCGGCGGCATCCTGTCCGACAGGCGCAATGATAATCACGCGGCTGTTTTCGTGCATTCGCGACGTACGTGCGCGTTCGTCGTGAGTAGTATCATTCGTCAACAGCCTATCCATTCGCGCACGGGAATTGAAATTGGTTTGCGATTGCATGCTTGCCTTCAAGGACCCTGAATTATTTGCTTTTCACTGCCACGGAAAATGGGCACGCCGGTCAGCACGCCTTGAAACTCTTTTAGCGGCTCGCCGATAACGATGCCTTTGCCCGACATCAATTTGAATTCGCGGATGGTTTTCTCGTGCCCGCCACTGCGCTTCTTAACCACCGTAATAGCTTGTTTCACTTCTCCGTAAGCTTCGAAATATCGCAAACTTACCACGGTGTCCGAAAGATAACTCAGGTCCACGGGCGCTTCGGCAGCAGTAGCCAGTCCGTGCTTGGCTAAAATTAGGATCGTTACGATACCTTGCTGATTGAGGTAAGAGCAGAGTTCGTGCAGTTGGTTGTTGAGATACTTCTCCCCTGGCATGGCGTTGAGATAACCGTTTAGACTGTCAATCACGACGAGTTTGCAACCTTCCTTTACGCCATCCAAAATACGAACGGCGAATTCACCGGGAGCAAGTTCGGCGGGATCAACTTGTTGTACTGTAATTGTGCCGCTTGCGATTGCTTTGTCCAACTCGAACCCGAGCGCTTTAGCTCGACTCAGCATCACGCTACGCGTTTCGTCAAAGGTGAATATCATACAGCTCTCATCTTGTTCGGCCATTCGAACAGCGTATTGCAAAGCTAGAGTAGATTTGCCAGTGCCCACCGGGCCGAGGATGAGGGTGGTCGTCCCTCGATCCAGCCCGCCGCCGGACAAGGCATCCAACTTCTTGATGCCGCTGGAAACGGGTTCGTGCCGGAAATGGGTATGATGCTCGGCGGCGATCATGCGCGGAAAAACCCGTAAACCGCCGGTGGCGATGATGTAGTCATGATAGCCTTCCCGGAATTTTACGGCCCGTAACTTCGAAACGCGAAGCCGGCGGCGTGATGTGCCGTAGTCAGGCGACAGTTGTTCCATGTCAATGACGCCGTGCGTGAGGCTGAGCACGTGCGGGTCAATCACTCCCCTCTTGTCCATCTTATCGTCAAGCAAAAGAACAGTGCTTTTGAATTTTGCGAACTGCTGTTTGAGCGTCAGAAGTTGGCGCCGATAACGTAAAGCGGTTTCGGCCATCAATCGGAATTCGGAAAGCGAATCAAAGGCGACCCGTGCTGGTCGTGCCTTGCACACTTCATCGAGCAGTATCTGGCTAACTTTCGCCAACTCGACTTCGGATGGATGAAACACTGTCGTTTGCGCTTCGGGCCGCAGCAGATTTTCAACGGCGGACAAATCCAACACCGGGATTTTATCGAGTGACCAGCCGTGCGATCGCGCCACTTTGAGCAACTCCTGTTTAGTTTCTGAAAGCGTGATGTAAAAGACCTTCTCGCCTCGCCGTAATCCCTCGAGGAGAAACTGAAGCGCCAGTGTAGTCTTGCCGGAGCCTGGATCCCCTTGAACTAAATAAAAGCAGTCGCGCGGCAACCCGCCCGCGAGGATATCGTCCAGTCCCTTGACTCCGCTGAAGCACCGTTTGTCCGCGAGGTCGGTTGAGACAGTTGCAGCGGATTTCCGGATTGATTTGCGCTTCACAATATTGGCGTCAACAAGGCGACGACTGTGTTTTCACCCGCAATGTAGTTCTGGGACTGCAATTTTGAAAGAGCGCTCACTCCGAAAGTTGTACCCGCCGTTTACAAACCGCGAGTTCGAAGTGCCCGTAGCTTTCCTTCGGCGCGAAAAATTCGTTGTGCGGCTGCTTCACATCGGCCGAACCATAATTTTTGCCCCTGATTTTCTAAATTGCTTCGCGCGCGCAGCGTTCATCACATGTAACGCGATAGGGCAAAGAAGTTAACTAGGGGTTTGACCGATACACCAATCCGGTGTTCGCCGGATTGTGCGACAATTGGTAGAACAGCATGCTTTGGCCATGGCGCTCGCTTCTCCTATCAAATTATCCGATGAAGAAAAACTGGACGTCTTGCAACGACTCGATCAATTCCGGCAGTGGCACTTCCTGGATGAGAAACGTTACTGCCTGGTTTGCGGGGAAATCATAACCGGGCGAGAAATTCAAGTGATTTGGGGTAAACGTGAAAATCGGCCGCTGCACATCGTTTGTCCGACGGAACGTTGTAATGCGATCCCGATGGAATGGGTGCGGCCAACCGATGAAGTCTTGATAAAAATTGCGATGGCGGAGGCCGAGCGCCGCAGGATTCGCCGGATCATTCGAGCAGGCCGTGCAATGCGATCTTTACCGAGGAGAATGGGTAGAACGAGGCATAAACTGCCACTCTGGTAGTATCCGCAAGCAGCAGACTGAGATGCGTGGATGCAAAATGCCATCCGATTTATGAACATGAATCGGTCGCCCGCGTTAAAGGTGGAATCGCGCAGTGACGTTTCCAACGACGAGCAAGAAGCGGGGAAGGTCGCATCCCGTGCCCGCTTACGCATCGCCGAGCTATTGCAGAAACCTTTCGATGTCAGGTCGATCGCCCTCACCGGTCTGTTTATCCTGGCAGTCTTCTACACCATCTACTTCATGCGCTCGATCCTGCTGCCGATAGTTCTTGCGCTACTGCTCAGTTATCTATTGAGGCCGATAGTGCGTGGACTCGCTCAACTGAAGATTCCGCTGTCGGTGAGCGCGGCGTTCATCCTTATCGGGCTTCTTGCACTTGTCGGTTATGGGATCTCGGCTCTGGCCACGCCAGCGGTGGAATGGCTCCAGAAAGCACCGGCCGGTTTGACAGAGCTGCAACACAAGCTCCTGCCGGTAAAAAAATCGGTAGCGCAAGTAACCCAGGCAACCGGCGAGATCGAAAAGCTGGCCACAACTAATCCGGAAACTACAACCGTGGAAGTGAAGCGGCATCCCATTACAGAGCTGTTGTTCATGCGCACGCCGGACTTTATCGCCAGCGCTGTTCTGTTGTCGATTCTGCTCTATTTCCTGCTCGTCTACGACCAGGTCTTCATCGCCAAGCTGGTCAAGTTGCTGCCTACGCTCTCAGATAAGAAGACGGCCGTCGGTATCGCGCACGACATCGAATCGCAGGTCTCTCGTTATCTCTTTACCATCACAGCGATTAATGCCTGCCTCGGATTGGCCGTCGGAACTGCGGTGGGGCTGCTCGGTCTGCGCAATCCGGTAATGTGGGATATGATGGTCGCGTTGCTCAATTTCGTTCCTTACCTGGGCGCGCTCACAGGCATCATCTGCATGACCATCGGCGCCGTCTTGAGCTTCGATAGCCTGGGGTACGCCCTCATCTTTCCTGCCGTCTATCTCGCTTTTGGCACGTTGGAAGGCAGTTTCATCACACCATGGGTTATGGGACGCTCCCTTACTTTAAATCCCGTGATCATCCTGCTCTCCCTCACTTTCTGGGGCTGGATGTGGGGAATCGTCGGCATCATTTTAGCCGTGCCCATCCTGGCCGCTTTTAAGATTTTCTGCGCACACATTAAACCGATGGAGCCGCTCGCAGAATTTCTTAGCTAGAAAGATCGAAGCGGGCGCCGCCTCGGTCCTCGTGAAAAGATGCGGCCAAACGGTATCGATCTTACGAAATGGACGTGGGTTGATTATGCCCCAACTTTCAATGCTGCTAAACGGGTGGCGTTAGGCACAAATCACGTGTATGTCGGCGGCAAAGTCTGGTGGCGCGCCTAAATGCTTCTGCCTCTGGACGTGCGCTCAGCGCGGTTTGCTCGGCTTATGCGGCCATGATTGTTTCCGTCCCGCTCTGCTTTTTTGCGAACTCGCTCGAACTGTCTCTCAAGGCTGGTGAGATCTTCGTCGGAAAGTTTTTCCAGATCGACAAGTTCATTTCGAGCGTCTTTCAGCGCTCGGATTATTTCGTCGAGTTTCAAATGAGCCGCTTTGGCATCGCGGTTCTGGGTATTCTGAATGAGAAAGACCATCAGGAACGTAACAATTGTCGTTACCGTGTTAATAATGAGCAGCCAGGTATCCGAATAATGGAACACGGGGCCGGTTAGTGCCCAAACGACAATGATGAGAATCGCGGCGGCAAAAGCCCACGCGCTACCGAGCACCATCGACGAGCGCTTTGCAAAAATCCGAAAAGCATCGCTCACTACGCAAAAGAAATCTCGTGATTCTTCCTGTTCCTTAAGTTTTTCCTTCTGCGTTTCCATTGCCATAAATATTGCATTCGGCCGCGGGCAAGCCGGAAGCAGCGCTCATCCGTGCCGGTCAAGAAGCTGTGGAGCCGCACCTCCGACGGCCTGCCATCGATCAGCCTCTAACGACGGAAAATCAAACCGAGCACGAAACCGACCCCGAGCGCTGTAAAGACCGCCTTCGTCGGATTCTCGCGCACGTATTGCTTACTGTCGTCCTGAAAACTGCGGACGCGATGGAGCGCATCATCCCATACCCCTTCCGCGCGGCCCAGATATTCGTCGGCTGTTGCGCCTGCGGCCGAACGGAGATCTTCCGCCGCTTTGCGGGCGTGGGTCGCGCCACGCTCTGCTCTTTCTTCCGCCTGCGGCGGAACCGCAGAGCCTTGATCCAGTTGGTTTTCGTCAGCCATAGATTTCCCCTTCCTTCATGATTTGTTCAAACTTTCGGTGTCGATGCTTCGCTGACCGTGCTGATATCCTCAGCGCCGGCAGTTTTGAAAATGTGCTTCGCCCGATCAACGTCTTCACTTTCGTCCGTGTGCACGGCGATCAGGTAATTCCCCTTTTTCAACTTCTCCTCGTAACGCTTTGCCTCGATCTCCGGAATGCCCAGACCAATCAAACCCCCGACGACACCGCCGGTCGCCGCTCCCACAGCCGCGCCACTAAGCGCCGCCATGATGGGACCGGCGGCGATAAACGGACCGACGCCGGGAATTGCCAACGCGCCAATTCCTGCCAACAATCCGATCACGCCGCCGGTGGCGCCACCGGTAGCTGCCCCGGTCGTTGCGCCCTCCGGCGCCTTTGTCGCCTTAACGTGACCAACGTCACGCGTGCCGCCTGTATCAGGCATTAGCACTGAAATTTCCGAGCTTGCGAAGCCTTGAGCTTGGAGCTGCTGGACAATTCGTTCAGCTTGGCCGTGTGTAGTTGCAATACCGAATACTGATTTAGACATAATGATTTTCTTTCGTTTGTTTGAGGTTGTTTCTTAGTTCGATCCTTTGACGTCGAGTTGATTGTCAATCTGGGCGCCGCCAGCCGCTGATTTTGCAAGCCGATCGATTTTTGCTTTTTCTTGCGCAGTCTTAACGGGTCCGCGGAGTGTAACGCGGCCGTTGGAGGTAATGACTTTGATGTTTTTCGCAGCCGTTGAAAGCTCGCCGTCTTTCATCAGCGCTTGCCGGATAGCCTGCGTGGTTTTTAGATCCGCAGAACTGTTTGACTGGTCGCCAGAAGTCTTGGTTTCACCGGAGCGATCGCGCTCGTTTGTTGCTGTGTTATCGGGTTTCGCCTTCTCATCGCCAGCCAATGCCGCTAGGCTAAATGCGCTGAGACAAGCTAAAGCTAGTATAATTCCTTTCATGGTTCCTTTCGTTTTGGTTTGCGTGCCGGTATTACTGATCGCAACCAGCACGCCCACCGGTTTTACTTCATTTAGCCGCGACGTTGATCGCGGATTTGGCCAAGTTGGTCAACTTTTTGTCTGTATCTGATTCTTCGGTCAAGGTAGTCTGAAGTAACTGCGCACCATCCCGATCCTCCAGTAACTCGGCGTATGTCCGAGCGCAGCCGTAACCGGCCATCTCGTAATGCTCAACGCGCTGCGCCGCAGCAATTAGCCCGGCATCGCGCACTTCCTCTTCAGCATCTTCTTTGATCATTTCCTCTCCCTCTTTAATAAGACCCTCCATGCCCTCACATTTCGGACCGCGGGTTGACTCATCGTGGCTCGTTAAAATCTTTTCTAGACGCGCTACGTGTTCCTTCGTCTGCTCGAAGTGTTCTTCGAACCCCGCCGCAAGCTGTTTGTTAGTAGCGGCTTTAGCCATTTTCGGTAGCGCTTTTATAATCTGCTTCTCCGCGCTATAAAGGTCTTTGAGTTCGTGAATGTATAGATCCTTGAGTGTTTCTAGTTTCATATGTGTGGGTTTAATATCGTTGGTCTTGTTTGATCTGGCCTTCTTTTTTTATAAAGCGGTTCGCTC
The DNA here is from genome assembly GCA_046724585.1 of Verrucomicrobiota bacterium. Classification (GTDB taxonomy): domain Bacteria; phylum Verrucomicrobiota; class Verrucomicrobiia; order Chthoniobacterales; family UBA10450; genus Udaeobacter. Next base: position 20,735 of record JBKOWV010000048.1, on the reverse strand, counting down.
CTTAAATCTTTATGTGCAACCCCGCAGCAGAAAGATCAGGAGTAAAATCGGAATCGGGATTCCGAGAAGCCAAAGTAAAATGTACCCAGTCGCCCCCGCTTGTTTGATTCTATTCGTAAATCGCATCTCAAATATCTTTTCTTAACGTTATTGATTTGGAACTTTTCGTGTGCGCAGGAAACTTCTTTGATTGATGAACACATACAATCGGGACGATGGATGATTGTCTAATCAGACAAAATCCTATGACATGCGACGATCACCTAAGAGCGTGGATCCGTTGCGGGGCTATGATTAAGACGCGCCCGGGTGTTTGGTCAGTTGTGCTATTTGGGTTACGAACGCCGCAGTTGAGTACGCCAAGTTTTTCCGTCGCTCGCATGCTCGGATTCGTTGACGAATTGAGTTAATTCCGAAGGTATGCGTGTCGTAGTCTTTAGCTCGGGCGGAGCGGACGTTCAAAGCATTCGGAGCGTGCCTAAAAAAGGCACATATCAAAGGCTTCTCGACGGACCTACTTGGCAGGCACGAGAACAGTAAGTGCTCTCGAAACAAAATCGATCTCCGCGCTCCTGCCGAAATTTACCGTTTCTCCATCGAGCGTCGCAGGAATGTCTTTGCTTGATTGCACACCTATTCGCCTTGCTTTGGTGAGAAGTATATTTCTGTCATCGCGCCATTTGCCAAACGCGGCGGCAGTGGCAAGGCCGATTACTTCAGCGGCGCCTTTCACATCAATAACAGCGGCTTCAAGCCCTTCCTCCGAATCGGACATTTCTTCCGATATAAGGGGGCAGATAAGGGCAACGGCTTCAGCTTCACCCTTTATTTCCCCTGAGATGAGATACTGCACCTTCCTTTCAAACATCTTTTGGAAAGCGACGCTTCCCTTTTTGATAGCGTCGATAATATCTCCTTCGCGTATAGATTCGCGGGGTTCTGCCCAAAGCGCAGGCGCTCCCACAATGGCGGCGATAAAAAACTGCTTGTCTGCAACCCGACCTCCGGAAAGCAGCTTTGCTGAAGGAGCAACAAGTGTATTTTTGAGCGCGTCTTCCCACGACACGTCACCATACAATGCTCGAGGGAGCATATTCATCGTTCCCCCGGGAAGCGGGATAAGATAGGGCCCCTTTTCAGCGCATGCTTCTGCCGCGGTCCGGATGGTTCCGTCGCCCCCCAGGACGATAAGCACTTCCAGCTTCTGCCCGGCCGCCTCTGCAAACGAACGCTCCATTTCTTCCGCGTCACCGCACCACACCTTGGACTCAACAATGCCTGCGCGGTTGAGGATACTGAGCATCTTCTGCTCAGATTCCAAATCGCAGCCTCCGCTTGAGGTGTTGATTATGGCCCCAACTTTCAATTCTGATAAACGGATGTTGTTTGATTCCATATACCAAAATAGCAGGCAGAATCCTCTCGGCTGTCACAGATTGTGCAACGAAGCGGGAAGTATCGTGTCCTTACACTCGAGGCCACTAGACTCCGTCGAACGGCATACTCGCCTGGCTTTACTCTGCGTCCAACAAGAACATTGTCCTAGCTGACAAATGGGACAAATGCTCTAACGCCTTTTCGTGCGACCGCTACGGCGTTTCTGCCGCGCACGCGACAATGTCGATCTTGGCCGTGATCTTATCAATTTGCGCGACGCGCGTACCGTTCGCTTGTGCGATCTTGCTGCGGACGATCGCCGAGATCCCGTCCTTTTCGCAGTCTTGGCGCGTAACCGCCGCCCGCCGCCTTTTCGCGCCTTAGACAAGGACTTTTTCACTGGATGTCGTTTGAGTGCGCTTTTCGAGACTTCTGTGGCGTGTCCAACAGCCTTTCGAGCTGGCCGCCCGTCGTCGGCCGCGGCTTTTCCCACAACAGCACCGATCACTCCGCCAACAACTGCGCCAGTCGGGCCAGCTATGCTGCCGATTGCCGCACCAGTTACGGCGCCAGCTGTTTGCTTCGGAATTGGCGGAACCTGGATATCTTCTGAGGATGACGGGCTTTTTTTCTTTTCCGGCTTTGGATGGTCAGGCATAAATGGCGGACTCCTCAGTATCTTCGATTCGCTACAAAGCTATATCGGATGACAAAGTCGACATAGCCGTAACAAAGTCAAAATACCCTGTGACACTCATTCGTAACCGACAACTGACTTCGAGTTCGAGAAAAACTGTCAGTTTTTGTCCGCATTTGACGATGAAATGCTGAACGTCGCGTTTCGCATCCGCAACGACGGATTCTTCACTCGTGGCAATTGCGCCCGGCAAGGCCAACTTCTAGAAGAGGCCGAGCAATTTGAGCACGATTACGATAACGACAATTACGCCGATTATGTAGAAGATGTTTCTGTTCATGCTGAGCTGATATCAGAGTGGGTGGGCGGTGGCCAGCATTTAATGCAAACTGAGCAGCATCGATGGCGCAGAATCGCTTTGGTCACGCGGCCGAGTAACGCAATACTATTATCTACCCAACGTTTTACAGCCGCTGGCATGATGTTGTGATTCGCGTTTACGATCCTGCACACGCAAGCGAGCGATTTCAAAACCTTAAGCCCAAAGATAATGAAGAATGCAGTCGACAACATTCGGAAGTCTAATCGCAGCTGCAATTCTTGCGCTATCCGACTAATCCTTTCTCGCCCGCGCACCTACGCGAGGCATGTAGGATACCAGCCGCTGATGCAGCTAACCGTTATTGGCTATAATGACGTTGGCGCCGGGCGGTTTCACCGGCAGAAACGCGACGGGAGTTGCCTCCCGCCACTTGTTAATCCAAGGCACAATCACCAAGCGCTTGGGCCGTCCCTGTGAAGGCTTATCGTCTGTCGCTTTGCTGACCGCCTTGTTGGCCGCCGCGCTCTTGGCTGCCACCCCCCTGTTGGCTGCCACCGCTCTGTTGGCTGCCACCGCTCTGTTTGTCGCGCTCGCGCTCTTGGCTGCCACCGCCTTGTTTGTCACGATCACGCTCTTTGTTGCGATCGCGCTCTTGCCCGCCACCCCCCTGTTGGCCGCCTTCTTGTCCGGTAATTGTAGGTTCGATGGGTTCGTTCGGATTGCGTTGTGTTTCCATAGGATCTTCTTTATTCTAGTTACTAAGTTTACAGATTGGTGTGCGCAAGAGTCTGCTTTGATTATGAAAACACACAATCGGGACGACGGATGATTGTCTGATCATACAAAGACCTATTGGACATGCGACGATTCCCTAGAAACGCGGATCGCCGTTGCGGTGATCTGATTAAGGCGCCCTGTCGTTTGGCGGTTATAGTATTAGGATTGCGAACGCCGCAGTTGGGCTATGGCAATTTTGTCAGCCGCTCACATGATGCTCGAACGATTGATTCTTAAGCGCAAACATAGCGCGACTTTCGTTTCCGCTTTACGAAGTATGTTCGTCATCGCGTTTGCTGAAACGACAAGCGCGAATTTAGGAAAATCAACTGGAGATCACCAATGACCGAAGAGAAGGAAACACAACAGACTGGGTCTGGTACAACAGACGCGCAGGGGAAACTACAAAGTAGTAGAACTCATGTCCGGCAAGCGGCCGAGGATTTGAAAGCGGCGGCAGGTGTGATTGCTGGAGAGTATCGCGGTAAGGCCGAGCAAGTTTGGGACGATGCGAGAGATCGCGTTCGGATGTTCCAGCAAGATGCTGACCAATATGTGCGCGAGAATCCGACAAAGGCAGTATTCACAGCGCTCGGAATCGGGTTTGTCTTGGGACTAATCTTCCGGCGTTAATCGCGTTGCGGCCGAATGATTCGCAGGACTCCCAATAATCCTACCGGGCACGCGGGTTTGCTCGAAAATCTAGTGGCGCTCGCGAGTGCTCTTGCAGATTTTTTCCAAAGTCGGTTCGCTCTTTTCGCTCAAGAATCCAAGGCCGCCCTTGTACAATTACTTGTCCTTGGGGCTTGTTTGGTTCTGGCACTAATCCTCTGCCTGCTTGGATACGTCTTTCTTGTAGCGGGCGCTGTTGTTGGTGTGGCGCAGCTCGTTGAAATTTCGTGGCTATGGATCGCAATCGCTGCTGCCGGAATCCATTTTGTAATTGCGATAGTCTTGCTTCTGACCGCGCGGAGCCGAATGACCAAACCTGTCTTTCCCGCGATGCTGTCTGAATTAAAGAAAGATCGTGAATGGTTGAAGAATCTGAACCCAACAAACCAACCGACGAGCTGAAAGCGGAGATCGCCCGTTCACGCGAGCGTGTGGGGCGAGATTTGCGCGGCCTGTACCATGAGTTGGATTTTTCCTCGAAACTGCGCAGGTCGTTTCACGAACATACTACTTCCTGGCTCACCGCCGCCGCGGCTGTCGGTGTGTTGATCGTTCTGCTACCAACGCGGAAGAAGAAAATTTATGTTGGTGCAGAGAGCGGCCGAAAAACAAAGAACAAGCTTGCCGAAACCGGCTTTGCTCTAGGTGCGCTCAACATCGTCGCGACTCTGATCCGGCCTGCGATAGTCGAGTTCGTCAAAAGCCGACTGATGGGCACTGCCGGTGGTTCCGGCACCAGCAGCAGATAAACGACCACCTCTTTTGCACTTTTTTCCGGTGACATGGTTTTTGCCGGCATTTGGTAACTTGTGAGCCACATCACACCCAAGCTCCAGCAAATCTGGCTATTAAGTTGGTTAAAAGGCTGGAGGTGGTGCACCAGAAGGGAATCGTCCCCCGTAGGGGAGCAATTCGTGTCGCCACAGGGAGTCTGGAACAGTTTGCGCTAGGTTACCAAGGAGAAATTGCCGCTACGAATCTTTCGAAGCCTTGATCAGCTAATCGCGGATCATAAAAGAATAGCCCGTGTTTCGCGCCTTTGCATGCCGCGCCGGTTGAACTATGTTTGTCTATGCCAACGGAAATCTCCATCCCCGATGCCGAAGATTTGAAATCGCGCGTACGCGAATTGCGGAGGTTTCTTTGACGTCGAGAAGCTCGACCAGAATCTGGCCACGATCGAAAGGCGCATGGCCGCGCCCGATTTCTGGTCGAATCGCGAGCGCGCTCAAGCAGACCTAGAAGAAGCCTCACGCTTACGCTCGCTGATCAATCCGTTTCGAGAGCTGGAACGCGAGATCGAAGACTTCGGTGCACTGCAGCAGCTGGCTGCGGAAGAAGGCGATCCGACTGCGCGGACACAGGCAGAGCAAGAAGTGGCGACCGAACACGCGCGCCTGCTTCACGAACTGGAGGAATTTGAATTGCGCCAATTTCTTTCCGGGGAAAACGATCATGCCAATGCATTTCTCACCATTCACTCTGGCGCGGGCGGCACCGAGTCATGCGATTGGGCCGACATGTTGCTGCGGATGTACCAACGCTGGATTGAGCGAAGTGGTTTCAAATCGCAGACCGTAGATATTCAACAGGGAGAAGAAGTTGGCATAAAATCGGTCACCCTGCTCGTGACCGGCGATTATGCCTATGGCCATCTTCAGACCGAACGAGGCGTGCATCGGCTTGTGCGCATCTCACCCTTCGATGCAAACAAGCGGCGTCACACATCGTTCGCCAGTGTGGATGTTGTCCCTGAAATCACCCAGACTGCTCCGATCGAAATTAATCCCGCCGACCTGGAGATCGACACATTCCGCAGCGGCGGAAAGGGCGGACAAAACGTTAACAAAGTCGAAACGGCCGTGCGCATTCTCCATAAGCCGAGCGGCATCGTGGTCGCCTGCCAGGCTGAGCGGAGCCAGGGACGCAATCGCGAACTGGCTATGAAAATGCTGGCCGCGAAGCTTCATGAGATTGAGGAGGACAGAAAGCGCGCCGAGATCGATCGGCAGTACAGCGAAAAGGGCGAGATCGCGTGGGGAAATCAAATTCGCTCATATGTTTTTCAACCTTACCAGATGGTGAAGGACCACCGCACTGGAGCAGAAACGAGCAACGTGCAGGGTGTCATGGATGGTAATATCGACATGTTCATCCAGGCAAAGTTGAGGGGAGAAAAAGTGCAAAAAGGCGCGGCAGATGATCTGTAGCGGCGGTCGCCGGTCGCCGAGAAGTGCGGCGGTTAGAGACCGCCGCTACCGGAAATCAGGCGCAGCCGAAAACGCGCAGCGAATTTTCCGCCATTATGCGCACGGCAACAGGCCAGACATGCAACGGCACGTTTGATCCGACGCACGCGAGGAAAATCGCGCTGGCAACGCGGGCACCTGTAAAGATAGCGCCGAGCACGTTCGCTAAGTGGGAACCGGAGATTATGACAACGCTTCTCGTCTCTAATCCCAAGATCGCGACAAGCCTGCCGCCATTCAACGCCATGCGGCAAAATCCGGCGTCGACCCGCACGAAATTGTGCCAGGATATGCGCCAGCTCGTGCTGCAAAGTTCGCTCGATTTCGGCTGGGTGCTCAAACAGACGCGGGTTTAGCGAAACGAGTTTCTGGCGATAATCAGCGCGACCAGCGGCTGTTTTGAGACGTGAGTTCCATTCGACGCGAAGTTCAGTGGCGATTTGCGCGGCGCCGAGTGAGCGTAATAACTCGCGCGCCTTTGTTTCCAGATCGACATTTCTGAAGCCGCTTGGCTGTGCGAAGCGCGACGCGTCCCGCAGGGAGGCGGCTATAGTGTGGAACGCGAATTCGATTTGTCTAAGCAACGGCATAGGCGGTTTTTCGCGTCTCCAGGCGACCAGCAATTTTTCGGACCGCGTCTCCAGCCGCCTTGATTTCGTCGGCCGTTGTCCATTTACCGAGTGAGAAACGGACAGCGGAGCGCGCACGCTCGATAGGTAAACCCATGGCGAGCAAAACGTGCGACGCAACGACTGATCCGACCATACAGGCCGATCCGCTGGAGGCGCAGACGCCTTCCAAATCGAGCGCGATCAGCAGCATCTCGGAATCGAGCCCGAGCAAACTCACGTTCAACGTGTTTGCCAGCCGCGGCGCGTTTGCGCCGTTCTGTTTTGCGTCTGGAACGTTCTGCGAAATTCGCGTCCAGAGGTCATCGCGTAATCGTGCTTCGCGCTCCTGTTCACCTTCGTGATCGCGCATTGTCCACTCCGCTGCCGCCGCCATTCCGGCAATTGCAGCGACGTTTTCAGTGCCGGGGCGTCGTTCATTTTCGTGCGCTCCGCCGAACATGATCGGCTGGATCGACAATCCGCTGCGAAGAAAAAGAAATCCCACCCCTTTCGGGCCATAAAATTTGTGCCCGGCAAAACTGGCGGCATCGACCAGGGAGAGATCGTCCTCGATCTTGCCAAAGGATTGCACCACGTCGCTGTGCAACAAGACGCCCCGCTCCCGGCAGATCTGCGAAATGTCGCGCATCGGCTGAATCACGCCGGTTTCGTTGTTCGCGGTCATGATTGAAACCAGGCGCGTTTCGGGTCGGATCGCCGCGGCAAGTTGATCGAGGTCGACAATTCCCTCGCGTGAAACATTCAACCACGTTACTTCGAAACCTTGGCGCTTTTCCAAGTATTCGAGCACGTTCAGGACGGCATGATGTTCCGCTTTGTTCGAGATGACGTGACCACGATGTGACGATGGACATCGCACAAGACCGAGGACAGCGAGATTGCATGCCTCCGTTCCGCCACTGGTGAAGATCAGTTCATGCGGCTTGACGCGCAGAAGCGCGGCAAGTTTGTCCCGCGCATTATCGATAGCCGCGCGCGCTTCACGTCCCGCCGCATGCACACTCGATGGATTTCCGAAATGCCGGGCGAGATACGGCAGCATTGCCTCGCGCGCGTCATCGCAAAGCGGCGTCGTGGCGTTGTAATCGAGGTAAATCATTAACTCTTAATCTTGTTCCTACTCTTATTCTTTATCTTTCTCCCGCTCTTATCCGGCGTCGCGTAGGTTATGGCCTGTGCGCCGTTTCATTCGCGAAATTCGTCGCGCGTCGTGACCGGTTTGTGTTTCCGTTTTGGCACGACCTTGAGTTGTTTCTCTTCATAATAGACGAGTGAATCCGGGGGCACACTTTGGACGAGAAAGACATTGCCGCCGATCGTCGATCTTGCGCCGATCACCGTTTCGCCACCGAGCACGGTTGAATTCGGGTAAATAGTCACGTCATCCTCCACCTTTGGGTGGCGCTTGCCGCCCTTTTTGATTTTGCCGTGCTCGTCCTTCTGAAAACTGCGCGCGCCGAGTGTGACGCCGTGATAAAGCTTCACCCGCGAACCGATTTCAGTTGTCTCGCCGATGACCACGCCCGTCCCATGGTCGATAAAAAAATGGGAGCCAATCTTTGCCCCGGGATGAATATCGATTCCGGTGCGACTGTGCGCCCACTCGGTCATAATCCGGGGAATGAGCGGTATCTTGTCGTAGAGGAGGTGTGCCATTCGATAAATCGCGATCGCTTCCAGAGCGGGGTAAGCCAGAATGATTTCCTCATAGCTTTTTGCGGCCGGGTCGCCTTCATAGGCGGCGTCAATGTCCGTCCAAAGAATCCGTCGCACCGTTGGCAACTCGGCCAAAAACTCCGACAATAGTTCGTCGGCTTTTGCTTCGGTCGCTTCGTTAGGCGGAACCTTACCCAGGCTGCGGCACATCTCCGTCCTGAGTCGCGCCTGCAAATTTCGGATCCGAGTCCGCGTCGTCTCGGCGAGGTCTTCGGAGCTTACCAACGCCTGGCTGCGAAATCCGGGAAACATCAAGCTCATCAGCTCCGCACAAGCCGCCTCAATGGCGAGACGCGAAGGGAGAGTAGCGGCGGCATTCAGATAATTTATGCCGCCTGTTTCGGTGTAGGTCTGAAGCAGTTCGTCAACTGCATCGCGAGTCGTCGAATCCATCACGGAAATATGCGCCCGCTTCGCAGTGAACAAAAGCGAAACTGTGGGCAAGCCCCCGCGTGATCCGTTACAAGGCCAAAAGCCCAACCCCGTTGTAACGCTTGTAACTCTTTTAACGTTTTAACGACGTAAACGTGGGGAAGCCGAATTGACGTTCCATCTCGACTAGGCCTGACGCGCATCGATCCATTGGACGGCGAAACGAGCGACCTCTCTCGCGTTTTTCAACTGAAGTTTTTCCTTAATATGTGCCCGATGAGTTTCGACCGTCTTCGGGCTGAGATGCAAGCGCTTCGCAATTTGGTGGACGTCGTCGCCTTTGCCGATCAGTTCCAGAATCTCAAGTTCACGATCGCTAAGCCGATCGACGGCGTCCGGTCCACTCTCAGACGATTTCTTGGCAAATTTTGTGATGACCTGAGCCGCCATTGCCGGGCTGAGATAAGGACGACCGCTAAAGACTTCGTGAATTGCCCGGACCACATTGGCCATCGCTTCATGTTTCATGACGTAGCCGTTCGCGCCCGCGCGGAGCGCGCGGAAGGCGTAAAGCGACTCATCGTGCATCGACAGCACCAGAATTGGAAGCTTCGGGAACTCCGCGCGAACATTCTTGATCAGCTCAATCCCATTGGCACCTGGCAGGCTAAGATCGACAATGGTCAAATCTGGGTCGAGTTTTCGAATCACGTCCATCGCTTCGGACGCGTTGCCTGCTTCGCCGCAGACCGCGAAGCCCCCATCGGAATGAATCAATTGCTCAAGGCCTTTTCGAAACAACGGATGATCATCCACGATCACGATCCGTTTCGCTCCCGGCGGATCGCATTTCGGATTCTCATTAGTCGATCTGGCGCGTTTCATTGAATTCATATCGGGTGCAGGTGGATCGACCGCTCCGTCGGGCGATGTTGATTAATGCGCCTGCGGCGAAAAAATTAGCATCGAGCAAGGGACTGCTCGATCCACCTTGCGTCATTCACCGTGTGTATTGCCCTTTGTTTAACGATTCGCCGCTCGGCGGCTTGCCTGATGTAGAAAATTTAGCTCAAGGCGGTTAATGCTTTCGCGATTTTCGCAGGAAATGGCTTGGGTCGGTCGTTTTGTTTCTTCGGTGATTTGTGTGCGTTGTCGGGCAAATAGCAAGCGACCCGCGTACCGCCTTTTTTTGAAGATTCGATTTCCAAACGGCCGCCGATGGCGCTCGCACGATACTTCATGATGTGAAAACCCAACCCCCGCGCGCTATTTGGAGTGTTGGGAAGTCCGACGCCATTATCGGTTACGGTTAAGACGGTTCCTTTCCGCGAACAAGCCAACCTGACCACAATTTCGCGGGCTTGGGCATGTTTGTTGGCGTTGATGACTGCTTCCCGGGCGATCCGATAGAGATGCGACGCGGCCGCGTCATCATCGATGTGAAAGAGCGGCTTAATCTCCAGACGGCACGGTATTTTCCAGATTTCCCGGTCAACCAAATCTTGCAATGCATCGACCAGTCCTACTGCATCGACATCGATCCGGTGCAAGGCGCGCGAAAGGTCGCGCGTGTTGGTGGCAGCGTCGTTCACGAGCTGCGCGATTTTTTCGATATCACCAACTTCGATGACGCGATGATTTTTTAATCGCAAAGCGACCGAGCGCGCCATGAATGCAACTGCGGTGAGATGCTGGCAAAGCCCATCGTGCAATTCCTGCCCGAGGCGCTGCTGTTCGCGATCGCTGATTTCAAGAATTTCGCCCTCCAGCCCTTTGCGCCAGTTGATCTCGCGTTGCAATTGTATGTTTGCAGCGCGCAGCGCTTTGGTCCGCTGCTGCACGAGTTTTTCCAGTAGTTCCTTCGATCTTTGCAACGCGGCTTCCGCCTTTTTGCGCTGGGTGACGTCGATGGCCACAGCGACTGCCGATTTCGGCTTCCCTGCCGCGTCGAGTACCGGCGTATCACAGACATTGACCCAAACGAGAGAGCCGTCCTTTCGCATGTACCGTTTCTCGATTTCGATTGGCCGCCTTGTTTGTAACATCTTCCCGAAGCGGCTTTTCGTGATATCAACATCGTCGGGATGCGTGACTGTGAAGATAGTCCTGACTGCCAGCTCAGAGTCCGTGTAACCGAGCATTTCGCGGAACTTCTGATTAGCGAATAAGAAACGACCGTTTAAATCGCAACTGGCAATCCCGGCGTTGCTCTGATTAATAATCGCACGCAGGTGATCGTCCGATTTGCGCAACGCTTTCTCTGCCCGTTTGCGCTTGTTCAAGTTCATGATGCCCGTTTTGTAGAGCGGCGCGCCGTTTCTCATCGCCAAAGTGATCGGCGCGCTGCGCAGCGCCGCCGGAATCCGCCCGCCTTTTCTCGACTTCAACTGAGACCGGACTGATTTCTTTTGCGGTTTCGCTGCTCGATGGCGCAGTGCGCTGTTCCTACCTCTTATTTCGCGTTTGGGCGCCATGATTTTTACAGAGAGGTTAACGGCTCCTGTACATTCAAGCCGGGGGCTTGAATGTAGCGCAAACCCGCGCAAATGCCTATTCCAACCTACCGAAGTAAAATAATCAGCAGCACGATTAACAAAAGAAGGCCCAAACCACCGCTCGGATAATATCCCCAACCGGTGCTATATGGCCACATCGGCAAAGCGCCTAATACCAGGAGAATCAGAATGATGAGCAGGATGAGTCGCATAGTTCCTATCTTTGTGGTTCGTATTTGAATTGGATGCGCTCGGCTATGCAAGACAAATCGAATAGCCTATCCCGAGTGCGGAGGAGCCGTGCCAACTAGTTCTGGATGTTCCACCGGCGGCCGCTTGATTTCCATGGTCTCGTGAGGCCGGCGCTTTTTCGGGACGGGCTCGATCTGCACGGCGCGTCCGATTTCCGCCGATTCATAAATTGCATTGATTACGCGGACATCGGCCAATCCTTCTTTTCCCGAAGGTTCCGGCGCGCGGTCGTGCATGATGCAGTCGGAGAAGTAAATGAGTTCCGGCGCGAATTGATCGCCGGCTGGGAAACTTTTCTCGGTTTTTTTGCCGGCGACAGTGGTCACGCATTTGAGTTCGCCCCGGTACTCGTAGGCGTTCTCCAGCCGTAGATGTCCTTTTGTGCCGACGAACTCATATTCGGAAATATCACTGGAGCCGAAACTACAGGCGAAAACAGCCAGTTGTTCGCGTGAAAATCGCAGCACCGCTCCAGTCATTTCCTCGATTTCCGCGAACCGTTTTTCTCCCTTATTCGCCGTGAGCCCGACGACTTCGATCGGTTCGTCGCGGAAGAGATATCTCGCCGCGTTTATGCAGTAGATCCCGATATCGAACAACGTGCCCCCGCCGAGCGCTTTTCGCGTGCGAATGTTGCCCTCTTTTACATCGAGACCAAATAACGATCCAAAGTACCGCAACTCCCCGAGATCGCCTGACTGCGCGATTCGGATGGCGTGCAGATTTGCATCGTTGAAGTGCAGACGATAAGCGATCATTAATTTCACGTTGTTTTCCGCGGCTGCGCGCATCATGGCCTCGCAATCGTCCTGCGTCGTCGCCATCGGTTTCTCGCACAACACGTGGGTGCCAGCGCGCGCCGCGCGTTCGGCGTATTCGCGATGAAGAATATTGGGCGTGGCGATGTAAACGGCGTCGACTTGCTCCTTCTCGAGTGCCATTTCCAAATCGTCATAGGTGTACGCGTTCACCCTGTATCGCTCGCTCAGTTCGCAGTTCTTCTCAGGATTTCCGGTGACGAGCGCAGCTAATTCAGAATTCTCGGCGTGCCCAAAGGCAGGCAGCACAGCCGCCTGTGCAATATGGCCAAGCCCGACAACAGCGTAACGAATTTTCTCTTTCGCAGCGTTTTCTCCGTCTGCTTCCACGAAAGAACTTCGCGCGAGACCCGTCACGTGCGCGCATTTACATTCAGTCGCGAAAAGGCAACTGATCTTGGTTCCTCGTGCGAATTCTTTTATTAGTATGACAAATCTACAATTCAAAGGCAGTTGGAACGAAGTAAAAGGCAAACTCAAACAAAAATACGGTCAGCTAACCGATGACGATCTCGCGTTCGCCGAGGGAAAGGAGGACGAACTGCTTGGACGCCTTCAACAAAGACTTGGCAAATCGAAAGAAGATCTCCGAAAAGAAATCGAGAGCCTGTAAACCTCAAAGTCGCTTACGGGGCTTCAGAAGGACAACCTAAACGAGGAAAATTGTATGCCGGCAAAATCAAAGAAACAGCAAATGGCTGCAGGCGCGGCGTTGGCCGCCAAGAGAGGCGAACACAAGAAGTCTTCTCTAAGAGGTGCGTCCAAGGGCATGTATGAGTCGATGAGCAAAACTGAACTGCGCAGAATGGCCAAGACCAAGCGAAAGGGCAAGCCTACGAGAAAGAAGAAAAGACGCTGACGTAAACCAAGGAAAAGGGATCTGTGCTACGCGATTACGCGCGCGAATGAGCTGAATCGCGAATTTGCGTCACGCCCGTCGTCGGTCCCAGAAAGGCTAAACATTGCGAATCAAAAGCGCGGAGCGCCGCGTCCACGGTAGGTCCAATCCCAATGATCCCCTTTTGCACATTCGGCCCCAGGAGTGCAATCCAAAGGTCGCTGCGGCTGGACAACTGAGGGCGGCGCACGGCAGAGGGACTTCCGGGGTGAGCGAGACAGTATGCCTGCAATTGTTCGCTCGCGACCAGCGTTGGATCCTCTCGGCGATAATTATTTAGTGCAGTGTTCATTTTCTTTCTCATTCAGCTTTCTAACGCACAGTGCGCAGTGGTTGGATGTAGGTTTTTTCGGCAGGAATGCGCGTCGCCCAATCTACCGATGGTCAAATCTGATTTGACCGGCTGAATTTCGACGCCAAGACCGATTCTACGGCAGGAGAAATCGGCTAGGGTTTTGGCTGATACGACAATCCGCCATCCGCCTGATTGTGCGATTGACTGCGCGTGACGCATACTCCGGTCGTGATCTTATCTTCGCCGATCAAATTATCTGATGGAGACAAACTGGAAGCGCTACGAAGGCTCGATCAATTCCGGCCATGGCGCTCTCTGGATGAGAAACGTTACTGTCTGGTTTGCGGCAAGATTATCACCGGCGAGCAGATTAAGGTTGCTGGCGGCACACGTGGAAACGGGCCGCTGCGGCTCAGCTGTCCGACGGAGCGTTGCCATTCAATACCGATGGATTGGGTACTGCCTACCGATGAAATCCTCGCCCGCGCCAAGGCGGAGATGATGGCGGCGAAAGAAGACGAGGCTCTCGTGCCGAGTTCAATTAGTCGCAGCAATGGAGGGCCTGGCCGCGGCAACAAAGGGCACAGCGGCATCGCATTGCGATTGCGCAACTTCGCGTTCCACTTCAAGCGGGGTTCTTAAAGCTGCCCCCTACAGCTCCTGCGGGTCTGAAGCCCTGGGCCGGCCCCGCAGGATGCACGTTCCGTTTGATGGAAACGCTGTCGTAGGATTTTACCCGATCACACAATCAGCCACCGCTCCGATTGTGCGCTTCGATGCAATGAGCAGACTGCTCGTTGCACATGATCGCTCATCTCAAACTCGACGATCGACTCTCGGTTTTGCGTACCGAGGATCGATTCCGGCGCTGGAATTCGCTCGATGATGAGCGGGTTTGTATCCTTTGCGAGAGAAAGTTCAATGGACGTCAGGTCGAAGTCGGGCGCTTTGCCAATGGTAAACATGAGTTGCATTGTCCGACCGAAGGATGCGGCTCGGGACCGCATCAGTGGGTCTATCCGGGAACGCCGCTGATTTCCGACATCGTCGATCCAGACTGGTGGAGCGCTTTAGGAAAAGAACCTCGAACGCTTTCGGGGTCGAGGCGCCAAGCTCGATTCCAAAGACAAGAACACTCGTGATAGAAACTCTTGACAGAGCAGGCGCGGCGGCACCATCGGATGAGGCGCTCATGAGCGATATCTCGCGCCGACGGCACGATGCGCTTACGGAGTTATACGGACGCCACGGGCAAAGACTCCGGACAATGATCGACGGTGTCGTTCATGAAGGAGCCGAGACGGACGACGTTTTGCAGGAAATTCTACTCCAGATTTGGAAGGATGCCGATCAGTACTCACCAAGGGTCGGCCGACCTCTGGGCTGGATGGTAACAATCGCACGCCGGCGCGCCATCGACCGATTGCGTAGGCGCCGGGCCTATTCTCGTGCGCAGGAACGTTATAGGGAACGAATCGTGCAGCAGTGCCGGAATCTGCGTGGTGAAGCCTATGATCCTTTTGTCTTGAACGATCTCCATCACTTTCTCGAAAAATGCATACGAGCGTTGCCCCGGCTTCAACGCGAGGCGGTCAGGCTTGCTTTCTTCGACGGATTGAGTCACCGCGAAATTGCCGCTGCGACACGCGCTCCGCTTGGGACGGTCAAAACGCGCCTGGAATTGGGTCTGCGAAAACTGGCGCATTCGATCAGACCGCTTCGTGACAAGGTCTGATCTTGGAGTCATCTTGCTTTCCTCGCGCGCCGTTCGTGGTATATTCGCCAAATGCAATCGCCTGAAATTATCGCTTATCTAAAGACCTATTGCGGCTGGAGCGCCGGTGTGCGCGCCGTTCTGGCCAAATACAATCTCGCCTACACGGAAAAGGACATCATTCAAAATCCCGCGTTTCGCTGGGAGATGGAAACGAAAAGCGGACAGCCGCTTTCGCCGTGTGTTGAAATCAATGGGCAGATGCTTGCTGATGTCAGCGGCGAGGAAGTCGAGCAGTACTTGATTGACAATAAGATTGTCCAGGCGAGCGACGCTGCGACGGACGTTCCGACAAACGCGCCGTGCCCGACCGAGCAGCACGAGGGCGCCGTGAAGCTCAATTTCTGACCGTTTGGAGGGTCCCCGCGCGCGTCGACGCCCTAAACTTCAATGTGACCCATTCGACCTGTAGGTCATATGGGCCATATGCGCTGAACCCGCCACGCGGCATCTTTCGCGTACGCGGAATATGTGGCTAAGTTGTCTTCATATCTGGAATGAAACTGTTCGCTCGTCTCCGATCCAGAAAGAGGAAAAGCGGAAGCCGCCTGTTTCGCTACGGTTGGAAGATCACACTGCTCGCGCTGATCGCGGCTAGTGGTCTCGCTGTTTTTCTGTTCTACGGAACGTGGGCGCAGACCTTCGACATGAAGAAGGTCGGCGAAATGCCGGAGAGAAACACCGTCTTCGATGTCGACGGAAAAATCTATAGTCGTCTGGCCGGCGCCAATCGGCTGAAAGTTTCACTCGGCGAGGTCTCACCGCTTTTTACTGCGGCAGTCCTGGCGCGCGAGGACGCTCGCTTCTATGAGCATCAGGGGATTGATTGGCGCGGGATCCTCCGGGCCCTGGTTCGCGACATCCTGAGCGGCTCGGCCAAGGAAGGCGCGAGCAGTATCACCCAGCAGCTTGCCCGCAATAGTCTTCCACTCGGCGGCCGCACGCTCAGCCGAAAACTACTGGAAGCCATGGTCGCTCTGCGCATCGAGCGCCAGTTCACAAAGCAGCAGATTCTCGAGCTCTACGTAAACCGGATTTATTTCGGCAATGGCTGTTATGGAGTTGAGACGGCTTCGCAAGCTTACTTCGGCAAGAGCGCGTCGCAGTTGAATCTTCCTGAAGCTGCGCTCCTTGCCGGAGTGATCCGGAGTCCAAACCGTTTTTCGCCCCTGAAAAATCCGGAAGGCGCAGCCGTGCAACGCAACGTTGTTCTCGATCGACTGGTCGCGTTGAAAAAACTGACGCCAGCGCAAGCTGAAGGGGCAAAGCGCGCAAAAATCTCTCCCCGTCCAAAACGTCTGCCTTTTATCCAGGAGAATTACGCGATGGATGCGGTTCAGCGGGATTTGAATGAATTGCTAACGCAGGACCAAATCGATAACGGGGGCCTGTCGATCTACACCACGCTCGATCCGGCCATTCAAAACGCCGCTCAGCAAGCGCTCGAGGCCAAACTCACGAAAATCGAACATCAATCCAACTTCCGTCATCCGCTGAAAGCAAACTACCAGCCACCGGAGAACGAAGAAGGCGACTCGTCGATGCCGTATCTGCAGGGCGCGGTTGTCGTGATCGACAACGCCAGCGGCGGAATTCGCGCCCTGGTCGGCGGCCGCGATTACGCTCAAAGCAAGTTCAATCGCGCGCTTGCTCCGGCAAACCGGCAGGTTGGCTCGGCGTTTAAACCTTTCGTTTACGCGATTGCATTCACCCACGGTCTTTTACCGGGAGCTGCGATTAGCGACGGCCCGATTGAAGTCGGCGAAATCGAAGGCGCTGGAAATTGGTCACCAGGCAATTCGGACGGAAAATATGGCGGCATCCTCCCCTGCTCGTACGGTCTCATCCATTCGCGCAACACCATGAGTGTGCGGGTCGGTCAATTCGCCGGACTCGACGCGGTGCAAAAGGTCGCCGCCACGCTCAATCTCGGTCAGAATATTCCAGCCGGTCCTGCGACTTACATTGGTTCGTTCGAAACCAACTTGAGAGACCTTACCGCGGCTTACGCCGTCTTTCCAAATCGGGGCATACGTAAGCAGTCTTACATCATCGAGCGCATCGACGACCAGCAGCACAAACCGATTTACCTCGCCGCCCATATATCAGCGCCGGCGCTGGACCCCAGCGCAGCCTGGATGACCTCGCAGCTGATGGAAGAAGTCCTCACCGACGGGACGGCCGCCAGCGCAGGGTCTCTTGGTTTCAAATTGCCCGCTGCTGGCAAGACCGGCACGACCAACGATTACAAAGACGCCTGGTTTCTCGGTTACACCAGCACACTGACCTGCGGTGTTTGGGTTGGATTTGACCAACCCACGACCATTGTTTCTCGCGGCTACGGCGCCGCGCTCGCGCTTCCGATTTGGACGCAGGTGATGAACAAAGCAGCGCAGCATTATCCCGCGGAGCCGCTGCAACCGACCATGCCAATTCAGCGTGCCATGGTCTGTTCCATTTCAAATCAACTTGCTACGACGGGTTGTCAGGCAGCCGGGGCTGCGTACGACATCGACCTGCCTGCCGACAAGGTGCCCGCAGTCGCATGCCAGGTGCATGGCGGTGAGCAATGGCCGTTTGCGCAGAGAGCCCTGCCTTTTCAGGAGAAGGCCGCGACCTTCCCCGGCCGTTTCTTCCGGTCATTCCGCAGACTTTTCGGCGGAAGATAAAAGCCTGTCATCCCGACCTGCACCGACGCCGAGGGATCACAGTCGAAAACAAACCAACTGCCGTATTGTAAGTGCCGGTGAAAAGGCTAAAAGGGCGTCTTGCCCCTCCGCGGTATTGCCCGCCTAAGGTAGCCGCGCCGACGGCTTTTTCAGCCGATCACGTCCATTATACCTTCGCCAAAACTCTTCGTCGGGCACGGTATGTGCGCGGTTGGACCGCCACGCGGTGCAGAACTGCTTTGTGGACTCCGTTCCATTCGCCCTCACATCTCCCTACCCGCAATCTCCGACGCTGGGACATTTCGCGGCGAAATTCAGGATCGCTCGACCATGTAGCAAGCGCATAAATCAGAAACCCCAAGTCAAGAAATTGGCTGTCTTTATCCAGAATATACGCAAGTTCATCTGGCCGAACATTCGTTAAACCTGTGATGAGTCGGTCTTTGAGGACCTCGTAACAAGAAATCGGGCGGTTCTCTTTTGCGAGAAGCTGCGCGAACTCCGTTCGTACTCGGTCCCATTCGGAAACCCGCAACTTGAAATGTTTGCGTGTACCGTACAGGCCTGGCCCAACCAAAAAAACACTCTGATTTGAGCTCAGCGCATTGCCAATGGCTCGCGCGTCGCAAAGGATAATCTTTGTCCCGAACGTTTGGATTGCTCGTGAATGGATTTCCTCTGCAGTCAATGGTTCATCGCTTTGGTCCAGAATATGTGTGGCGACATCGGTCGCGCTCAATCGACTTAGCCGGATAACAGGGCTCTGCGGATCATCAAATTCTACCAGCGTCCGTCGGACGCGGCGCAGCATTCCGAGAAATTTTCCGACTTTCAGTTGCTTGTAGCGTTGCTTAGACGTGAGTTTCCGATAAGCGTCAGCAACGGCAATACAGCCATTGGCGTTCCGGGCGAGTTTTGCCAAATCCAAGTCGAGCCTACGAATCGAACTGTTGATGCCTCCCACTCGGTCGTGCTGGTTAGGCCAGCACGGAATGCCTTCATCAAGGGCTCCTATTAGCCGCACTTGCGCTTTTGGCGATAATTGGAATTTGCGATGAGATTCACCTGTCCATTGCCCTAGCAATGCGGGAGTCAGTGGGCAAACGTTTGAAAAACAGCGGCGCTTCACCACTTCGAGAAGGCGTGGCAGCCGTGGCCCCCAAGTTTTCTTCAGGGTATTGAGGGTCCTTTTCAGGATCTGTTGGACCCGTGCGCGCGTGAGCGCATGCTGCTGTCCAAGTTCTTCAAGGGTTGGTGGAGCGCCATCTTCTCCTCCGATTCTGGCAAGCAGCAAGTGTTTCTCACGAGGCGACAGGTTCGCCATACCTTCCTCGAGCAACCTTAACAATTCCGTTGGCCGAGCGGACTCTTCGATCTGTGCCTCATCAAAATCCCCAGAGCTTGCACGCTCAATGAGCTGTCCGATTTCCACAAGGGTCCGCCAGCCACAATTCTTGCATCGGAGCAATTCGAATGCCCTCCGACCATTCAGATCCCCTAGTGTCCGAAGCCCGATCGATCGAACAAAATTTGCCAAACGGCTGGTTATTGGCAATTCAGCGAATCGCAACTGAGAAATCGAGTCCGGAACGACGAAGCCTGCACCGTTGCCCGGAAAAAGCGACCCGCCCTCGGGGCGCGTTCGTGTCTGTTCTACCCTAGAATGTGGTTGGCGTATCAGCGCATCCAGTTCGAGTAACGTTTTGTATCCACAATTTCTCTGCAGGCGAAATCGTCCAGCTTGCATCCGTGAAGGTCGCCAAACGCGCGGATATTCGCTCTGCGCAGAACGCCGGCGAGTCGCACCGACATCGCCATGCATTCGATTGCCTGACCGCGAAGATCCGCCGGAATGTGGATAGGCTTTTGATTTCCAAAATGACTTGCGAGCCGGCTTATCATCTTATCACTCTTGCTCTGCGATGTTAATTAGAGCTTTCATTCACGGCGCTAGGGCTTAAACGCGAGCCTTCCGGCCATCTGGGTATGTAGAGTTTAAGGAACCGCACCGCCGTTTTAGAAAAAATGCGGAGCCGCACCGAAACCTCCTCCACGTCTTTCTCCGGACACTGCCGGGCGAAGTTCTCGAAAAGTTTCAAATCTTTTCAGACACGACCGCCGGATTTACGCGGGTTTTCGACGCTGGGCGCAGGTTGCCGGCTTGCAGTCGCAACGACCGACGTGATCTGTATCCGCGAGCAAGGAAAAAGGGTGAAAGAATTGGATATTCTTGCGTGCGATGAATGAAAATAAATTTCAAGTCTATCCCCGATTCCGAGTGGGAAGCCGTTGAGCCTGGAGCAAGTGATTGCTTTTGATTGACAAGGCTCGCAAACGTCGGGAATCCTTACGTTTTCCGATTCACGCCTTGTAATCTCCTTCACCCGTGATTGTTATGCCATATTCCATTCGGGGTTACTGGCAGAACCGTCGCAATACTTTACGATTCCGTCTCAGAGGCCGCAAAAGTCAACAAAATTATATTATGACGTAACTTGTTAATAGATAGATACCTAAAATATTTATTTAATAATGCTTTACATCTTGGCACAACGCTTGCTGAGTTATCTCGTAAGATGAAATTGCATATGAAAGTAAATAGAATTTCGACGAAAAAACTGGCGATCTTCTCCGCGGCCTTTTGCGCTGTGCTGCTTGCATTTAGCTACGATGCAACTGCCCTTACCATCGGTGATTCCCAGGAGTTGGGTTTCGTGGACCCCGGTCTACCAGCCGGTGATGCCAATAGAACGCTTTTTGTCAACACTATGATTGGTTTG
>JBKOWV010000183.1:0-6662 GCA_046724585.1 Verrucomicrobiota bacterium | reverse complement strand
CCTTATTGATCCGGGTCAGGTCTTGATAAACGATCCGGCCCCCGCCCAGGTTCATGTGGCCGACCTCGGAATTCCCCATTTGTCCGGCGGGCAGCCCGACATCGAGACCGCTCGCACTCAGGCGCGAGCCCGGGTATTTGCCGTAGAGCTCATCATGAAATGGGGTTCGCGCCAGGAGGGTGGCGTCTCCGTTCACCTTGGCCGCGGCCCGCCCGCCCGGATTAATCCCCCAGCCGTCCCGAATAAGTAACATAATTGGTGCAGTCATTGTATAACTCCTACTATGCAGCGAGTTGTGCCCGCATCTCGGCGGCGTATTGGTCCGCATTCAGGCCGGCCAGAAGATGGCAAACATTGTTTGGGAGTTTTACTACAGCGGCGACGCCTTCGGTTTTGAGCGCGGTTTCGCTGATTTGCTTTTCGTCGCGCAGAACGATGCGGAGTCGCGTCTCCGCACAGGCATCCACCCGCACGATGTTCCCCTTGCCGCCAAGCGCAGCGATACAGGCGGCGGCTTTATGTGCGGCATCCGGATCCCGGAGCCTGGGTTCCAACCCGAGAGGTGGTGCCGGCGCCTTGACCGGAGATTCCGGCTCAATCTCGTCTGCCTCGGGACCAGCAGTCTTTAAATAATCCTGCATCTCGGTTTTTAAATTTTCGCTGCGAGTTCCGAAGATCGCCTGCATTCCATCGCCAACCACGACAACTCCCGTTGCACCGAGCGCTTTGAGTTTATCAACACTGGCCTTCGTGACATCCGCCAGCTTGACGCGCAGGCGCGTGATGCACGCATCGAGGCTTACAATGTTCGAGCGACCGCCGAAAGCGCGGACGAGCTGCAGTGCGAACTGATCGCTGGCTGCCTCGCGCGGGCTGACTTCGCTTTCTGCCTCAGCCTCGCGGCCCGGCGTAATGAGGTTGAATTTGCGAATGGCGAAGGAAAAAACGCCGTAATAAATAGCCGCCCAGATCGGCCCGATGGCGAACAGCCAGAGCGCGCGGTGAGATTTCGGGAACAGCACGACGTAATCGATCAGTCCGTGCGAGAAGGTGAAGCCGTGTTTAATGTGCAGCGCAACGCACACGAAGTAGGCAATCCCCGCGAGGAACGCGTGGATTGCATACAGCAATGGCGCGACAAAGAGAAACGCAAACTCGATCGGTTCGGTGATTCCGGTGAGAAACGCCGTCAGCGCCGCGGAAACCATGATCCCGCCGACTTTGGCGCGGTTCTCCGGACGTGCCGCGTGCCACATCGCTAATGCCGCTGCCGGCAGTCCCCACATTTTAAACAGATAACCGCCCGTCATGTTGCCCGCGGTCGGATCGCCGGAAATGAACCGCGCGATTTCGCCGTGAAGCACGTTGCCGCTGGCAGGATCGATGTAATCACCGGCTTCGAAAAAGAAGGGAACATTCCAGACGTGGTGCAGCCCAAACGGGATGAGGGCGCGTTCGACAATGCCATATATAGTGAAGGCGAGCGCCGGCCGCTCGTGTACTGCCCAGTGCGAGAAAGCTTTGATCGCGCCACCGATTGGCGGCCAGATGAAGCTAAGCAGGACGCCGGCCGCGATCACCGCAAACGCGGTAATAATGGGCACGGAACGTTTACCGGCAAAAAAGCCGAGATAACTGGGCAGCTGGATACGATAGAACCGGTTGAAAGCCGCCGCAGCGATGAGGCCGACGATGATACCGCCGAAGACACCGGTCTCGATTGAAGGAATCCCCATGATTGCGGTTGTCTCGATGCCGCGGAGCTTCGCGCAAACGCCCATCGCGGCGAGGAAGACAACAAAGCCGACTGTGCCGGCGAGAGCGGCGACGCCGTCGTTATCGGTCAGGCCAATCGCGACGCCGATGGCGAAGAGCAATGGCAGATTGGCAAAGATCGCGTTGCCCGATGCCGCCATGATTTGCGACACGATCGTTGGCAGCCACGAGAAGTTGGCGCTACCGACACCGAGCAGGATGCCGGCGACCGGCAACACCGAAACCGGCAGCATCATGCACTTGCCGATTTTTTGCAGAAGCGAGAAGGCGTTTTTGAACGACGGCATCTTCATATCAGGACTCGTCAGGCTCGCGAATCAGTGCGCGCACTTCCGCAGCGGATTCCGCGGCGAGCGCTTTTTGCGCAAGCTCGCGACATTCATCGAGACGCAGTTTGCGAATTTGTCCTTTGATCGCGGGAATCGCAGGAAGACTGATGCTCAATTCATCCACGCCGAGGCCGATCAAAATCGGCACGCCATGCACATCGCTAGCGATACCCCCGCAAACCGCGACCGGGCGATTGGCCGCATGACCGCCGCGAACGGTGTGGTTGATAAGATGCAATACGCCCGGACTAAGGCCGTCGATGTACGGCGCGAGTTTCGGATGACCGCGGTCCATGGCGAGCGTGTATTGCGTGAGGTCGTTAGTCCCGATGGAGAAGAAGTCCGCGTCATTCGCGAACTGCGCTGCCATCACAGCAGTCACCGGAACTTCCACCATGATGCCGGCGGGAATCGGCGCGATGCCGAGCCGCTGCGATTCTTCCGCGAGAATCGCTTTCGCATCGCGAATTTCCTCCAGCGATGAAATCATCGGGAACATTACGCTCACGCGACCGAAGGCTGATGCGCGAAGAATCGCACGCAGTTGAATGCGCAAGATCTCGGGACGATCGAGCGCGACTCGCACCCCGCGTTCGCCGAGAAACGGATTGTCTTCTTTCGGAATCGGCAGATAAGCGAGTGGTTTGTCACCGCCGACGTCCAGCGTGCGAATGACGAGCGGATGCTCTTTGCCAATGGCCTGCGCGATCGCTTTGTAAGCTTCGAACTGTTCGTCTTCGCTCGGAGGTGTGCTCCGCTCCATGAAAAGAAATTCCGAGCGGAGCAGACCTACGCCTTCGCCGCCGAGAGCTGAAACCTGCGTCGCGTCCTTCAGTCCGCCGATGTTCGCGACGACTTCAATGCGTTTGCCGTCGAGTGTGACCGCCGGTTCGTGCGCGTGCGCGAGATCTTCCTTGCGCTGCTTCTCCGCTCGCTCCTGCGCGTCGCGGATGCGGGTGATTTCTTCCGGAGGCGGATTCAATCGCAGCGTGCCTTTGCTGCCATCGAGCACAACGCTTGTGCCATTTGGAACTTCGAGGGCAGCCGGTTCGACGCCGGCGAGGGCGGGAATGCCTAACGCCCGCGCAAGAATCGCACCGTGCGAAGTGGCGCCGCCCCGCGTCGTGGCAAATCCCATCACGCGTGTGCGATCAAGCGCGGCCGTGTCGGAGGGCGTGAGATCTTCGGCGATGAGAATTGTGTTTGGCGGATAATCGGGCGCCTTTGCTTCCTCGCCGGTGAGAATCCCGAGCACGCGTAGACCGACATCGCGCAGATCGTTTGCGCGTTGCGCGAGCAAAGGATTACGCAACGCCGCGAGTCGATCGGCGTGAGTTGTGACTGCTTTCTTCCAGCCAAACTCCGCGCTTTTTCCTTTCGCAATCGCCGAATCGACGATCTCGAGTAGATCAGGATCTTCGATCAACTCTTCATGCGCGGCGAAGATCGCAGCCTTTGCCGGATCAGCCTTTGCGTGAAGTTGCGCGCGCAGCGCAGCGAGTTGTCCCTTCGCGGTTTCAATCGCGGCCGATAACTTGCCACGCTCGGTCTCAACTCCCGCGCCTTCTTCGGTGACCTCGATCATATCGCGGCGAACCTGAAAGACCTGACCGACCGCGAGTCCCGGCGAACACGCTACGCCAAGCAGCAAATTCGGATCGGTTGATTTACGTCGCGGCGGCGGTGCTGATTCCGGTGCAGCCGTCGTCGTCGCCGGCGCGGGTGCAGGTGTGTAACCTTCGTCGCCGAGACCTTGTGCAACCACCGGCGCGATCTTATCGATGGCCGCGCGCGCATCTGGTCCGCTAGCGAGCAAACGCACGCTTGCGCCGCTACGCACATCGAGCCCCATGATCGCAGTGATGCTGCGCGCGTTCACCTGCTGATCGCCGAGCTGAAGTTTGATCGACGACCGAAATCCTTTCGCGAGATTCGCCAGCACCGCCGCGGGTCGCGCGTGCAATCCGGTCGGATTCGGAATCACGATTGCATCCGAGGTGATCGTTTCCGCTTCCGTCGCGCCGCCTTTGTCCGACGAGACAAAATTGACGCTGAAGAGTAAATCCTTTCCCGCCACGACTTGTCCGCTAGCGCGTTGCCAATTCCTTAGGCCATCGCCGTTCGTGATGACAATTTGCGTGAGCAGGCTTTTCGCGTGCGTGGCGAGATAATCGAGATCGAATTCAATCAGCGGCGCGCCGGCGCGCACAGTTTCACCAGCGCTGACCATCGGGTGAAAGCCTTTGCCTTTCAGCGTCACGGTATCGATCCCGATGTGCAGCAGAATCTCTGCGCCTTCCGCGGTGCTCAGCGTTACCGCATGCCCGGCCGGGTGCAGCGATAGCACGTCACCGTCGCATGGCGCGACAAGCACAGCGTCGATTGGATCGATCGAGGCGCCATCCCCAACCATCTTCTGCGCGAAGACAGGATCGGGAATGCGCTCGAGCGGCCAAACAACACCCGAGAGCGGCGCCCGCAGAGAGACCATACCACCATTCACTTCAACGGAAAAAATAAGTCACGATAAAGTTAACCTGAAATTCTTTCTCGCCCGAGTCGAAATCCCGCTTCGCCTGAAGGTAGAAACTCAGCGGCGTTGATTCGAGTTCTTTCCCAATCCCGATTTTCGCTCTGTTTGTGACGTAGTTGTCTTTTTCAAAATCCGTCTTGTTCTCGTAACCCACGCTCACCGCCCATTTGTGGGGCAGAATGAAGGTCAAGGGAATGAATGTTTCCAGAAAATGCAGTTGCGCCGCGTTGGTTTCCTCGGAGAACGATTGGTTGTACTCCATTGACGGGCTGAAGGTGAGCCACGGCGTGATGTCCCAGGCAAAGGCGCCGAACTCCTGGATCCTCCAGGCATTGTCACTAAGTTCGTGCCGGCCAGTTGGCATTTCCAAATCCAAGCCGCCGCCGATGCGCGTCCTCTTGCTCAGTCGCCAGGCGGTGCCTGCAGCGATTTTGATATCTCCAAAACCCCCAATGTCCGAAACGTTGGAATCATCGCTGCCCACCCGAAACTTTACCGGCAGTTTCAGCCGCACCGCCCAGTCTTGGTTCTCCGAGACCCGCCAAGCCCATAAGGTCCCAGCCGTCTCCTCCACGGTGCTGGTTCCATCGGTGAACTTATTCCACTCCGTCTCCAGCCAGACGCGGCGGGTGAGAATGGTAGGATCATTTCGCTCTTTCAGGTCGGCCGCGGGCACCTGATCCGAACTCGTGCCCGCTTGCTCGGCAGCCTCCGGATTGGCTCCACCGAATCCGACGATGAATGCGAGCGTCAGGAAGATGATCCTCTTCATAATCGCGTGGTGTTCGCTCGACTTTGCAAAGGATGGGACACGGTGACTATAGGACTTTGGTCTGGTAAGGGTCTGGCCAAACACAGGGTATGCTATATTCGCTTAGTCAAACGTCTTTAGCTGGGCGTACTTTACTCATTGCTCGACTAGCAGTAGTCTCGCGAGAGCACCGCTTGGATATGGGACTAAAGTCCAGTATGTCAGCCGGTCGTGGAAGGACAACATAGGAAGGCTTCAAGGGAGATTGATTGTGGACGCGGCAGGCTTCATCGAAGAACGCGTCGGTTTGTTCAAAGACTTCCCAGCCGAGCGTATCAAAGAGTTGGTGGACGGATCGCTCGTCAGATCGTTTGAGGCGAACGAAGCAATCGCTCATCAGGGTGCAGAAGCTACGCACTTCGGCGTTGTCTTGAGCGGGACAATAGCGGCCTCAGCGGTGACAAACGGGACGCGACAATCGCTGGGACAGTTGAAGGCCGGCGATACGTTCGCGGAAGCGGCGTTGATGACAGGCAATCCATTGCTCGCGGACTTCATCGCCGAGTCGCGCTGCGAAGTATTGCTCATTCCGGTATCGCTCTTTCAATCCATCATCGTAGCCGAGCCGGGCGCAGTGCGGCACATTTCCCGGACAATCGCCGATCGGACAAGAATGCTCCTGGCCGATCCGGCGAAAACGAACGCCGCACTTCGCCAGGGTAATGATCCGTACGGGCTCATGCTGAAGGGCGAGAGGCCCGAGAAGATTCTTGTCATCAACGTAGGTTCTTCTTCGCTCAAATATTCATTTTACGATACGGCGGATGAATCGCGCGAGGCGAAAGGTCTCGTTGAACGCATAGGCCTCGATGGCACTCGACTGAAGTATCGCGGACCGAAGGGCGAACTGAAGCGCGACCTGGCAAAAGGAGATCACGCGGCTGCGTTCAAGACCATGGTGGCGGAACTCACCTCAAAAGAAACCGGAGTCGTCAGCAGCGCGGCTGAAGTGAGCGTCGTCGCGCATCGCATTGTCCATGGTGGCGAGAAATTCACTGAAGCGACACTAATCACTGAGGACCTCCTCGCGGAGATGGAAAAACTTAATCCGCTGGCGCCGCTGCATAATCCAGTGATTATCGCCGGGATTCGCGAGATGCGGCGGCTCTTTCCTGCCGTTCCTCACGTGGGAGTATTCGACACTGCATTCCATCACACTCTGCCCGCCTATGCATTTCTCTACGGTATCCCGTACGAATTTTATGAAAAGAAG
>JBKOWV010000111.1:0-1805 GCA_046724585.1 Verrucomicrobiota bacterium | reverse complement strand
GCTCACTCTCGGCCTCCACGCGGCCACCATGCAGTTGGGCGATATGCTTCACAATCGCCAGCCCGAGACCGGTTCCACCCAGCTCGCGACTACGCGCTTTGTCGGCGCGATAAAAGCGCTCGAAAATGCGCGGCAAATCATCTTTGCTGATCCCAATCCCAGTATCGGTCACGCTGAGCACGACTTCATGGCCGCGCTGCACGGCCTGCATGCCAATCTCGCCATTTTCGTGCGAATATTTCACCGCGTTATCCAGCAAATTATAGAGAACTTCATGCAGTCGCGCTTCGTCCGCCCGGATCGTCTGCGCATCCGGGGAAAGATCGACAGCTACTTTCAGCCGCTTCTCCGACAGCTGTTTTCCCCAATCGCGGATAACGCTCTCGAACAATTCCGCCAATTGGACATCGCTGAATTGCAAGGTCGTATTACGCGACTCTAATTGGGCGAGGGTAAGCAAGTCATCGACCAGCAACCCGAGCCGCTTGGAATGCCGCTCCATTACTCGGAGGATGCGCGACAATTCCTTGTCAGACGTTTTTGGATTATCGAGCAACGTCTCGATGTATCCGCGCACGATTGACAACGGCGTGCGCAACTCGTGCGAAACATTCGCCACAAAATCGCGCCGCACCTTATCGGCTTGTTTGAGCTGCGTTATGTCATGAAATAAAACAACCGCGCCGGTCGTTAGATCGGCTTCGTCCTTTACCGGGACTGCGCTGATTTCCACATCGCGTTCGGAATTCGTTTTCGCATCGGCGAGAATCAATTCGCTCTGCGTCGCCTTGCCGGAACGGAGGGTCTCGGCGATCAGCCGATCCGCTGTGGCATCGCGGACAACATCGAGGAGCGGTGTCCCCAATGAGATTTCTGGCAGACCGAACAGTTTCCGAAAGGCCTGGTTCACCAGAGCTACGCGCAGGCTCTTATCGACCACAAGCAGACCATCCTGCATCGCGCGAAGAATCGTTTGGGTGCCCGATTCGCGTCCGGCGATCTGGCGGCCAAGTTCCTCCTGGCGCGCAAAAATACTCTCCAGCGCCAGGCCAACGCGTTGCGCTTCTGGTCCACCATCGACCAGAAACGTACGCGGGCGGTCGCCGCCGGCAATTTGCCTGACGAGCCGCTCGATTTGTCGCCACGGTGCAACCCATTTACGCCAGGCCACCACCGTCGTCGCCGCGAATAGGACGCAGATTAGACCCAGAAACAGCCACGACATCGCGCGTCAATTTTCCCGTAGTCGATAACCGAAACCGCGAACGCTTTCGATCACAGCTGCGGCTTTCCCGAGTTTTTTTCGCAACCGGCGGACGTGCGTATCGACCGTGCGCGTGTCGATGACGCTTTCGTAGCCCCACACGTCATTGAGCAAACGATCGCGCCCCTGGACACGGCCGCGTCGCTGCATGAGCGTGCGCAAAAGTTTAAATTCAAGGCTGGTGAGGTTGACCCGCTTTCCATTGACCGAGACTACGTGGCGCGCCGCATCAATCACAATCGAACCGACCGCCAGATGTTCTTCCTCTTCCTTCGTATCGGCCCGGCGCATGATCGCTCCGATACGCAAAACGACTTCACGCGGACTAAACGGCTTGGTCACATAATCGTCGGCGCCAAATTCCAAGCCTACTATCCGGTCGATCTCTTCGGCCTTGGCGGTTAACATCATGATCGGAATTCGGCGCGTTGCGGGATCGCTTTTCAAAACTTTGCAGACCTCCAGTCCCGGCATTTTCGGCAGCATGAGATCCAGAATAACAAAAGCCGGCTTTTCACTGCGCGCTTTGTGCAATCCATCC
>JBKOWV010000023.1:0-1643 GCA_046724585.1 Verrucomicrobiota bacterium | reverse complement strand
ACGGACGGCTTCGATGTCGGCTGCGCGCTCGACAAAGGACTGGCTTATCGCATCAACGCCTTCGCCGAGGGCGAACTCCAGACAGGCGCGATCGTGTTCGGTGAAGGCGCGGATACCAAGATCAATCCCGGGCAGATTGAGCCCTTTGCGTGAACGCAGTTCACCGCCAACCGCCACCGTGCATTCCACGTCATTGCCAATGATGCGCTCGACGACGAGCTGCACGAGGCCGTCATTCAGAAACAGTCGATCGCCGGGTTTCACCACCCGCGGTAGCTGCTCGAATGTTATCGAGACCCGCTGCGCGTTCCCAATGATGTCTTCACTCGTTAGGGTAAACCGGTCTCCCGGCGCCAACTGAATCGACTCCGGTTCAATTTTCCCGAGTCGCATCTTCGGTCCCGGCAGATCGGCCATGATTGCTACGCGCCGGCCGGTTTCTGTTGCTGCCGTGCGGATGCGCCGGATGACTTCCGCGTGACGCGAGAAGTCGCCGTGCGAAAAATTTAGCCGCGCGATGGTTAATCCCGCACGGATGAGGCGGTCGAGCATCTCGGGCGATTCCGAGGCCGGGCCGATCGTCGCAACGATCTTGGTCTTGTGCGCCGGCAGTACCGCCGCGTTCATGACGCGAACATCGTCTTTCCTGTGCCGCGCAGATCGCTCACCGCCAGCTTAACGCGCTCGGCCATCGCAGCCTCGGCGAGCGCGAGATAGGAGCGCGGATCATAGACTTTCTTGTTGCCGACCTCGCCGTCCACCTTCAGCACGCCGTCGTAGTTTTTGAACATGTGCCCCGCGACGGCGCGTGTGAACGCATACTGCATGTCGGTATCCACGTTCATCTTCACCACTCCGTAATCGATGGCTTCGTGGATCTCAGCTTGGGTCGAGCCCGACCCGCCGTGGAAAACCAGATAGAACCGCGCTTTCTCACCGTATTCTTTAACGACTGCGTCTTGGCATTCCATTAGTACCTTGGGCTTCAGCTTCACTGTTCCCGGCTTGTAAACGCCGTGCACGTTGCCGAAGGTCGCCGCTAGCACGTAGCGACCGCCGATCGGATTGAGTTGACGCGCCACTTCCAGCGTATCCTCGGGGGTCGTGTACAGCTTCGCAGCGTGGTCCCCAACAACATCGTCCTCCTCGCCACCGACAGCCCCCGTCTCGATCTCAAGCACGAGATCGTTTTTGGCGAAGCGCTCGAGCAGGCCCGCGGCAATGTCCAGGTTCTCCTTCAAGGGAAGATTGCTCCCGTCGAACATGTGCGCGGTGAAAAGATTCGGCCGACCCGCAGCCCGGCGTTTCTCGGTTTCTTTGACGAGCGGGAGGACAAACTTGTCCAGCTTGTCTTTTAAACAGTGGTCTGTGTGCAGCGCTACGTAGATCGGATAGCGATCTGCCACGCGGTGCACGTGCTCGGCGATGGAGGTTGCTCCGAGCGCCATGTCCTTGACGGCTCCGCCGGAGGCAAATGCAGCGCCACCCGTGGAAACCTGAATGATTCCGTCCGCTTTGCTCTCGGCAAGTCCCCGCAGGACGGCGTTCGCAGTCGTTAGCGAAGTAACATTAATTGCAGGGAGCGCGAAGCGTCCTGCGCGTGCGCGATCAAGTATCGCGCAATAGGTTTTGAAGTCTGCAAC
>JBKOWV010000081.1:0-23810 GCA_046724585.1 Verrucomicrobiota bacterium | reverse complement strand
CCGTGCCCGGAGCATATGCGGCAAGGCTGTCGAAGGATCGCGCCTGAGCGCGCCAGTCGAGAAAATCAGCGGCGGAAGCGTTGCCGAATTGCTCTTCGCCACCTTTCACGTAACCGGAAAGCACCGCCACCAGGCGATTGGGTTCCGCAAACGGCAGCGGCCTCAAAAGGACGGCGTTGACGACGCTGAAGATGGCGGTGTTGGCGCCGATCCCAAGCGCGAGCGCGAGTGTGGCGATCAGAGTAAAGGCAGGGTTCTTGATTAATTGCCGGACAGCGAAGCGGAGATCATTCATGTGAATCTTTTTAATCTATTCAGCGCGCAGGACGACGACCGGATCGACACGGGCGGCTCGTCGGGCCGGTAACCACGCTGCGAGAAATGCGACTGCCGAAATGAGCAAGACAATTGAAGCAAACGTGATCGGGTCCCATGCCCCTACCCCGTAAAGGAGACTGTTCAGCAAACGCGTCGCGGCAAATGCTCCGGCTAGACCGAATGCGATGCTGAACGCGACAAGCACCATGGCTTGTCCGACGACCAGACGGAAGATGTTGGATTGTCCTGCGCCGAGCGCCATGCGGATCCCAATTTCGTTTGTGCGTTGCGCGACCGAGTAGGCCATCACTCCGTAAATGCCGATTGCAGTCAGGACGAGTGCGGTGCCGGCGAAGATTGACAATAGTAGAGCGTTGAAGCGCGGCCGGGCCAGAGAACGAGAAATGTATTCGTCGAAGACTCGGACACTGGTGAGCGGAATCGAGCTGTCGATCGCGGCCAGCTCGTTGCGAATGGCGGAGGTGAGCGCGGTCGGATCTGAAACACGGCTCCGGACGACGAGTGACACTATGTCGAAAGGAATTTGGGTCCGCGGCAGATACATCTCGGGGGAGTCGACGTTCTTGAGCGACTGATGTTTCACATTGCCGACCACCCCGACGATATCGCGCATCTTATCGCCTTTATCATCGGCGCTGAGCCCGGGCTTGATCCGTTTTCCAATCACGTTCTGGCCCGGGAAAAACTTGTTGGCGAACCGCTCGTTTACGATCACGACGGGCGCGGAACTCATTTGATCGTGCTCATTGAAAACGCGTCCCTGCCGCACCGGGATCCCCATCGTTTTGAAATAATCGGTAGCGATGATCCGGACCGTAGCGCCGTTCTGTTGGCCGTCCGGCAACGGATGTTCTTCCATGTCGAAAGTGGTTACCATGTTGCTTCCACTCAGGGGGAGAGGAACGATTGTGCTGGCCGACTCGACGCCGGGCAGGGCGCGAATCCGGGGCAGAAACTGGTCGAAGAACGCGATAATGTTTTCGTTTTTTGGATAGGCCACGCTTGGCAATTGAATCCGCGCGGTGAGGAGACGCTCTGTTCGCACACCGGGCGATACCCGTCCGAGGCGGGCGAAGCTTTGGATCAACAATCCAGCGCAGACGAGCAGGATCAGCGCGAGCACGATCTCGGACATGACGAGCGCATTACGCAAACGATGTTTGTGTTCGCCCCCCGTGCCAGTCCGGGAGCCGGTTTTTAGTGCGGTATTGAGATCAACATGTGACGCCTGCCAGGCAGGAACAAGTCCAAAGATGACACCGGTGGCGAGTGAGACGACCAAGGTGAAAGCGAGCACCGCGGCATCGAGTTGAATGTTGCTGATGCGCGGGATGTTTTGCGGAACCGTCCGGATCAGTGCTTCGGTTCCCCATTGCGCAATGAGTAAGCCGAACAGGCCGCCCAGGCCCGCAAGCAGCAAACTTTCCGTCAGCAGTTGGCGAATGATACGCGCGCGGCTCGCGCCCATGGCTGCGCGCAGGGCCATTTCTTTCCCGCGAACTGACGCGCGGGCGAGGAGGAGATTGGCAACATTGGCGTTTGCGATCAGCAGCACACAGAGGACCGCGCCGAACAAAACATAAAGAGCCGTACGGACATCGCCGATGAGTTCCTCACGCAACGGTTTGAAAGCCGCTCCGAAATAGGAATTCGTGTCGGGATACTGTTTCTCCAGGTTTGCTGCGACAGTCGCGAGGTCGACCTGCGCCTGGTCGATTGTCACGCCGGGATTGAGTCGTGCAATTGCCTCGAGGCTATGGCTGCTGCGCTCCTCCGTCATCGGTTTGTTGCCATCAGGATTGGCTGCGTCCTCCGCGATCGT
This sequence comes from Verrucomicrobiota bacterium, assembly GCA_046724585.1. Taxonomy (GTDB): domain Bacteria; phylum Verrucomicrobiota; class Verrucomicrobiia; order Chthoniobacterales; family UBA10450; genus Udaeobacter. The sequence continues at coordinate 21,649 of JBKOWV010000081.1, read as the reverse complement.
TACGTAGAAATCGATCGGGTCGGCCTGGATTGGATATTGGAAGCCAGCGGGCATGACACCAATCACGGTAAATTGCCGGCGATCGAGCTCGATGGTGCGCCCCAGAACGTTTGCTTCGCCACCGAACTGTTTCTTCCAAAAATCGTTACTGATAACAATTTTGAATCCGCTGGGACCGCCGCCCGCCTTTTCATCGGCCTGCGTGAACGTGTGACCCATGAAGGGCTTCACTCCGAGGACATCGAAAAACTCCGCGCTCGCTTTTACTCCAAGGAAACTCGTTGCGCCTTCGGCGTTCGTTAATGCCGAAGGTCGGGTACGAAAGACGGCCATGCTCGAGAGGGTGCGGTTCTGGGCGCGAAAGTCGAAGAAATCGGGATAAGAGAGGGAACCGAGATTCTCCTGGCCTTTTTGGCGCGTATTGGTCATGCCGAAGGCAACGAGCTGCTGCGGCGCCGGAAACGGCAGTGGCTTTAATAGAAGAGCATTGACCACACTGAAGATGGCCGTGTTGGCGCCGATACCCAGCGCAAGAGTGAGCGCGGCGACGAGCGTAAAGCCTGGGTTCTTAATCAACTGCCGCAGGCCGTATTGAATATCGTTAAGCATGGTTGATTAGTGGAGTTATTCCGTTCGCAATGCCTGAATAGGATCGACAAGCGTGGCGCGGCGCGCCGGGATCAAGCACGCCAACAGCGCGGCCAGCGTCAGCACCGCAGCAGTCGCGCCGAGCAAAAGTGGATTATAGGGTGAAATCTGGTAGAGCTGCGCCGCAAGCAAACGGCCGACGGCAAATGTTCCCGCCAGACCCATAATCAAGCCCAGGATGACCGGATTCATCCCCTGCCGCACGACGAGGCGCAATACGTCCCGCGTCTGCGCGCCGAGCGCCATGCGCACACCAATTTCGCCGGTGCGCCGTTCGACGGTGTAAGCGACGGCACCGTAAATTCCGACGACTGCGAGCAATAAGGCGATGCCGGCGAATACACCCAGCAACGTCATCGTCAACCGCTGCTGGCCAAGCGATTGCGTTACGATTGCATCGAGCGTGTTCGGTTGTAGAATCGGCAAGCCGCCGTCGATCTTATTCACGGCCGAGCGAACAATCCCCGTCGTCGCCTCCGGTTTGGTTGCGCTGCGCACGACTACGTTGAGAAAGGGAAAACTGCGCTGAGGCCACGGGCGATAAAATTCGACGTCGTTGGCTTTGGATAGCTCTTGGGAGCGCACGTCGCCGACTACGCCGATCACTTCCGCCGGAAGACCGTTACCGTTTTCCGTGCCGAAAAGAATCTGCCGGCCAATCGGATTTTCATTCGGGAAAAGTTTTTTTGCCGTCGAGTTGCTCAAGACCACCACGAGAGGAGAATCCAGTTTGTCCTGCTCGGTGAAATCCCGTCCGGAAAGGAGCGGTACACCGAGGGTGCGAAAATATCCCGGTGAAACGCTGCGTGTCAGACCGAGTTGCCGCTGGTTGACCGGGACTGGGTTTCCGTCCGCGCGCGCGTAAGGCGATCGCGAAGAATTTCCGGAGAGCGGAACAGCGTCCGTGATCGCGGCGGCCTCCGCGCCAGGCGCGGTCTGCAATTCGATTTGCAAGCGCTCGGCGAAACGAGCCCGCGTCGCCGGATCCGGGTATTTGGCGGGCGGAAGACCGATTCCCCCCGCCCAAACTCGTTCCGACCGGAAGCCGGCTTCCTGCCGGCTGAGCCGGATAAAACTGGAAACCAGCATGGCGGCTCCGGCCAGGAGCACGACCGATAATCCAACTTGCCCAGCGACCAAGCCGCGGCGGAAACGATGTTGACCGCGACTACTGCTCGTTCCGCGTCCGCCCTCCTTAAGCCCACCGACCAGATCGGCGCGCGAGCTCTGCCAAGCCGGATAGAGGCCCATGAGCAGACCGGTAATGAGTGATAGTCCCAGTGTGAAAATGAGCACGGGCAATTGCAGTCTTACTTCGCCTTCGAGCGGAATGTTTTGACCAGCCAATTTCGGAACGACCGACACCGTCCAGAGCGCCAGGCACAATCCAATCCCGCCTGCGATTACGCTGACCAGCGTGCTTTCGAACACAAACAAGCGCACGATTCCGAGCCGCTCCGCGCCGAGCGCCATGCGCAACGCGATCTCGCGCTTGCGTCCGGTGAAGCGCACCAGCAACAGATTCGCGACATTGCTGCACGCGATGAGCAATACAGCGCTCACTGCCGCAAGCAGTGTCAGGAAAGCCGGACGCAAATCTCCGGTGACATCTTCCGCGGCTGAGACCAGATACGGCGACCAGGTATTGTCGGCCGTTTCCGGGTGTTGCTCTTTGTAGCTTTGGAATAATGCCGGCATTGCCGCCTGTGCCTGTGATGTCGAAATGCCAGGCTTCAAACGCGCGGTCACGCGCATGAAGCTCACTCCGCGCATCAATCGCTCCTTCGTCAGACCTGGCGGCTCAAATGGTTTGTTGGCAAAAATCTCCGAGTCGCGCCCAAACCACGAAATCGGCAGGTTCGGCAGCACGCCGATGATGGTGTTGGGCACTCCGTTCAGTGTAATGCTGCGACCGAGAATCGACGGATCGGAATTGAAATGCTTGCGCCAAAAACTTTCCGTCACCATCACGACGTCGCCTTTGCTCTCTTCTTCGGGCAGAAAATTGCGGCCGAGGATCGGATGGATGCCAAGCAACTCAAAATAGTTGGCAGTCACGTTGCCGCCGAGCAGCTGAACAGGTTCCCCCGATCCAGTCATGATAAAGCCATTGCCCCAATCCGCCGCGATACCGGAGAAAACGGTTTGTCCGTCGCGGTAATGCCAGAACTTCGGTACTGAAGACGGCATCTGTTTTAAGTCGCGCTCTTTCGACTCGCCATAAATGCGAACGACGCGATCGGGCTCTGCAAACGGGAGGCCACGCAGGAAAAGGTCTTGTATTAAACTAAAGATGGCCGTGTTCATGCCAATGCCGAGAGCCAGCGTGATGACGGCGAGGACTGTGAATCCGGGAGACTTGCGGAGTTGCCGGAGAGCGAAGCGGAGGTCGTTCATAATTTAAGTTCCGATTTCTGTTGATTGATTACGCGGTCCAAATTTCTCCAAAGACTCGCTTGAAATTGTTTCCCAGGATTTTTTCCACGACGGTGCTCTTGTGGCCGCTCTTCAAAAGCGAGTCGGCGATGAGTTCCATTTTTCTTGGCGTGTTCAGATCCGGGATGTACGTCGGGCGGTCTTCACCCGGCGCCGCGATGCCGTCGGTTTTCCGTTTCTCCGCCGCCTTTTTCATTTCTTCCAGATCGCTGTCGTCGACCCGAAAAAACGGAACGTCGCTGCCGACACCCACATGGTCCTCGCCGCAAATCTTGAGAGCATGCTCGAGATGCTGAATGTAATCCTCGAGCATCGGCTGCTTCGGCGAGGCGGCGATGTAGGGCAGCATATAGATGCCGACGACCCCGCCCTTGTCCGCGAGCGCTTTCAATTCGCGATCCTCCTTGTTACGCGGATGCATGTAGACCGCGCGGCAACCGGCGTGGGTAATGAGCGGCGGTTTCGTCGAGGCGGCGATGCCTTCCGCGGTGGTGCGCGTGTTGGAATGGCTCAGGTCGAGCGCGACGCCGATCTCATTCATCTTCGCGATCGCTTTGCGCCCCAGTTCAGTCAGGCCATCCGTTTCGCCATCGAGGCATCCGATACCGAATGGAGTTTTTCGATTGTAGGTTAACTGCATCACGCGGACGCCGAGCTGGCGGAACAATTCGACCCGCTCGATTTTGTCTTCGAGCATGTTGGCGGACTCGAAGGAATAAATGACGCCGAGCTTTTGCTCTTTCCGCGCGCGGTCGAAGTCGCCGTGGGTACGCACCTTCAGGAACAGATCCGCCCGTTTCTCTATCAACTGCTCCGCCGCGGCAATATCGGCCACGGCCGTCGCAAAGTCCCCAGCCGCGCCGCCAAGAGTCGATTTCAGCGCAGTTACGCCGGACTCGCGCACGATATTCGTAACGTCAGCCTGATTGGCGCGGAGAACGCCCCCAATCGAAGCGAGCGCGTTGCCATCGAGAACAAAGCAATCGCGGTAAATTTTTGTCGCGTCAGTGGACACTTTCAGTTCATCGAGCGCCCAGCCGAGCGCCGGGGAAAAGGTCGCGAGCGCCGCGACACCGCCCAGGCTCTTCGTGAATTCACGGCGCGTAATCATGGCATTCATTCGGTTCGGAGGGCGATCATCGGATCGACCTTGGTGGCGCGGCGCGCGGGGATGAGACAGGCAACCAATGACACAGCAGCCATGACGAGCGCTGTGCCGAGAAGAGCGGCGATAGGCAGCGTGGGGACATCAAAGAGAACGCTCTGCATCGCTCTTCCGGCCAGCCACGCGCCTATCAAGCCGAGGATGGTTCCGGCGGCGACCAGTCGGAGGCCTAACGAGAGGAATTGCGTCCCGATCTGGGTCCTTTGCGCGCCAAGCGCCATCCGGATGCCGATCTCGCGGCGGCGTTGTGCGACGGCGAAACTCAGAACGCCGTATGTTCCAATCGCCGCCAGGAGCAGCGCGACTCCAGCAAAAATTCCCGCGAGCAGCGCCGACGAGCGACGGGTGATGAGACTCTCCGCGATGCGCGTATCCATCGAGTGGATGTTATCGATCGCGATTTCGGGCTGAGTGGCGCGGACCAGTTTTCGCAGCGTCTCGGCGAACGCTTCCGGGCGCTGGCTTGTGCGAATGACGACAAAAACGCTGGCGCTCTCGCGGTAAGCGTAAGGCAGGTAAACGGCTCCCTGTCCCTGCGCTTCGGTGAGCTCCGCCTGTTTTACCGTCCCAACAACGCCGACGATCGTGAAGAGTTTCGCTTCGTCTGATTCATCGCCATGCGTCAGGCGTTGGCCGAGCGCGCCGCCGTTGGGCCAGTAACGCCGGGCGAAATCCTCGTCAACGACGCAGACCCGTTCCGGTCGGTGTGAATCCGCTGAGGTAAGGAAACGTCCCTCGCGCAGCGGAATGCCCAGCGCCGTGAAGTAGTCGCCGTTGACCCCGTAGGAATAATGACCGTGCAGGGACTGGCCCGGCGGCGGCACATAGCCTTTCGGTGTAACGGCCGTTTTGCCGTTATCTCCGCTCAGGGGAATGTTCGTGATCGTGCCGACGGCAGCAATTCCAGGTTGCCGCCGGATCGATTCCAGCAAGCGATCGACGATGCCGACTCGATCCCGCTCAAGCTGCCACGTGAGGGTGCATTCGCTGGCGAGCACATGATCGGCGCGAAAGCCGGGAGGCACGGCCATCACCTTTTTGAGACTCAGCCCGAGCAGCGCAGCACCTGCAAGCAACACGAAAGCGAGGGCGATCTGCGCAACGATGAAGCCTTGGCGAAGACGCTGAGCGGCACGACTCACCGTGCCCGTGCGCGATTCGGATTGCAGTGCATTCGCGAGGTGGCTGCCGAGATTGAACCAGGCGATGGGCACCGCGATCAAGAGTCCCAGAAGGACTGAGCTGATCAGCCCGATCGCGGCGAGCCAGCCATCAAACGCGATATGTGCGCCGAGCGGTAAGCGATTCGCACCAAGAACCTGGAGCAACTGCGTTCCCCACGCGCCCACCACCACGCCAAGCAATCCGCCGGCCGCGGTCAGCAGGACGGTTTCAGTCAGGACTTGCCTAACGACATGCGCGCGGCTTGCGCCCATTGATTGACGGATCGCCATTTCTTTGGTGCGGCCGCTCGCGCGGATCAGGAGTAGGTTGATCAGATTGACCGCGCCGATGAGCAGGAGAAAAAGCACGCCGGCCTGCATCAACCACAGGGTCGGCCGGATGGAGCGCACGTGATGCGCGTGGAGAGAAAGCACTGGCGAGCGAAAGCCAGCTTCGGCCATCATTTTCGCCTCTGGGTTGTCCTTCTCGACCGCGGCGTTGTGCGCGTCGATCTGCGACTGCGCTTCAGCGATTGTGGCGTCCGGCTTCAAGCGCGCGATCATATGAGTGCCGCCACCGCCGGAATGGCGCGCGGCCGGCCCTCGCTGCTCCGGCCCGGATTTGAACGGCAGGTAAAGACGGGCTTCTGAGGACAGAAATCGGAAATCGGGAGGCAACACGCCGACGATCTTCCTTGGGATGCCGTTCACGCGGAGATCGCGGCCGAGGACGTTCGGATCGGAATTGAGGCGGTCTCGCCAGAAGCCGTCGGTCAGGATGACGACTGCGCTATTTTCCGCCATTTCCGCTTCGGTGAAGGAACGGCCCCTGGCCAGCCCTACGCCAAGCGTCGCGAAAAACTCAGCCGACACGCGCATGATTTCTTGCTGCTCCGTTGAGCCGGGTTCGCCGACGGCCTCGGCGCGGTCGAGGAAGATGGACATGCTCGAGATCGCCGGGATGTTGCCGCGCCGCTCGTAGTAGTTGGTGATCGATGAGCCGTCATTCTCGACGCCCGCTTTCGGGTAGGTGTTGAAGATCGTGACCAGCCGATCGGATTGCGGAAACGGCAGCGGACGGAGGAGAATGGAATTTATCACCGCGAAAATCGCGAGGTTCGCGCCGAGACAGATCGCGACGGTGGCCAGCGCGGTCACCGTGAAGGCCGGTGATTTGCGAAGTTGGCGCAGCGCAAACCTTAGGTCATTCATTTCATTCAGTGCGCAATGCTTCGATTGGATCGACCAATGTCGCGCGCCGAGCCGGGACAAAGCAGGATGCGGCTGCAACCGCGATTAGCAGCGCCGCCACAGCGAAATAAATAAACGGGTCGAACGCGTTCACCTTGAACAAGAAATTTTCGAGCGCAGCCGGGCCGACGAATTTGAGGAGAAGCGCGATGCCGCCTGCACCGAGGAAGAGGCCAATACCCAATTGCCAGGCGCCTTGCGTCATCACCAGGCGAAAAATCCTCGCCGCATCCGCGCCGAGCGCCATCCGGATGCCAAACTCCTGGGTTCTTTGGCTCACCGAAAAACTCATCACGCCGTAAAGGCCGACAGCTGAGAGTACGAAGGCAACCGCGCCAAAGATGGCGAAAAGCGTGGCAGTGAGTCGATTCACTCCGAGAATCTCGTTATGCAACCGAGCTGGAGTTCCGGCGAAGTAGGTCGGTAAATTTGGATCAAGCTGCGCGACGGCTTTGCTCAGTGCCGGGCCCACTGTGTCGGCGCGTTGTCCGGGGCGCGGACGAACGACAATTGTGCAAAATTGTGGCGCCGGAACCGCTCCCAACAGCGGAACATAAAAGCCGGCGCTGTCCGTTTGCTGATTGAACGGTCCCTCCATCAGGGTGTCGGGTACGACTCCGACGATTGTGCGCCACGGCTGGGGCTGACCAGGATTGAAAATTCGAATCCGTCGCCCGAGCGCGCTTTCGTTGCCATAATATTTTCGCGCGAAGCTCGCATTGACGATCGCGACCGGTTGTTTGGCGTCGCTGTCCTCGATCGTGAAATCGCGGCCCTCGAGAATTTTTAGACCGAGCGTCGAAAAATAGTTGTCTGAAACGGCTTCGGAATTGCCGCGCGGCCGGTCGCGATCGGTGACGTAACCTTGGCCATCCACCTCGTACTGACCAAAGTTGGCGAACGTCATGCGGAAACGATCGCTCATCGCGGCTCCCTCGAACGCCGGATTGGCGCGGAGCGCGCGCACGGCGCGAACAAAAAACTGCCGACGCGCTTCCTGAGTGGGATAATCGCCTTCCATCAGGCCCATGCGGGCGCTGTACACGGCGTTCTCGTCGTACCCGTAGTCGAGCGTGACCTGATTCCGAATCGACTTGATTTGCAAAGTCGCGCCGATCAATAGCGTCGCGGTCAATGCAATCTGGCCGATCACCAGTGTACGGGTGATGACGTTGACCAGCCGGCTGGTATTACCGCGTCCACCTTCCTTCATCATCTCAGCCGTATTGCCGCGGACGCTCAGCAGCGCCGGGACGAAACCTGAAAAGAGACTGGCCAGCAATGTGATGCCAACCGTGAATGCGAGGACAAAGATATCGATCTTAAACTCGACCCAGTAGGGCAACGGAAAGGGCAACGCGTTAGTGGCGCGGATGAGCAGGTCAATCGCCCAGTGGGCCAGGAGCACTCCGGCGATTGCTCCAAACATCGCCACGAGCAAAGTTTCGGTGAGCATCTGCCGAACGAGCCGCCAGCGGGTTGCGCCGAGAGCGCCGCGAATGGCAAGCTCCTTGGCCCGCAACGCAGACCGGCCAAATTGCATGTTCATCACGTTCACGCATGCAATCAGCAAGACGAGAACGACTGCAGCGAGCATCGTCCAAACGGTTTGGCGCAACTGTGGCCCAGTGAAAGTGTTGATAAGCGACTGGACGCTGGCCGAGACAAGCGTGCCATTGGTTTTCGGATTCTCCTGAGCGAGACGGCGGGCGAGACCAACATACTCCGCATTTGCCTGGTCAACACTGACACCGTCCTTTAGGCGGCCCATGATCGCCGGCCCGACCGCGTTGCCCTCGAGATCGCCACGCGGTTTGGGTGGGAATTCATTGAACAACGGCACCCAAAGCTGCTCGCTGATGGGAAATTTAAAGTTGGGCGGCATGACCCCAATGATGGTGGCGGGCTTGCCGTTAATCCGAACGTTTTGGCCAACGATGTTGCGATCGCCGCCGAAATCGCGTTGCCAAATTTCGTGACCCAGAATCGTTACCTTCTCCGCTCCGGGCTTGTTATCGTCGGCCGTGAAATCGCGGCCAAGAATCGGGGAAACGCCGACGATTTTGAAGAAATCCTCCGTGACATAGCCGCCCGTGTAACGTTGCGGGTTGTTGCGGTAGCTCACATTGATGGTCGATCCATTGAGATAGGCGGCCATCAGCGAAAACGATTGTTGGCCAGAGCGGAGGTCCAGGTAATCGTGGGCCGACGGAATATTGCCCGCGCCGAAGTTGTTATTTTGCGCGCTCGCCTGCGGGTCGATCAGCCCGACGCTCATCAACTGCTCGGGATGCGGAAAAGAAAAACCGCGTAAAACGAATGCGTTGACTATGGTAAACTGCGTGGTCACGCCCCCGATGCCGAGAGCGAGCACAAGCACGGCCAGAAAACAAAACGATTTCTCCTTAACAAGAACACGGAGACCGACCCGGAGATCCTGGAAGAATGATTCGAAGAACATAGTCAGATGTTGTTGATAGTGCGGAGATTATTCATTCATTCAGTGCGCAGCGTGATCATCGGGTCAACACGTGAGGCGCGACGCGCCGGGAGCCAGCAGGCGACAATCGCAGCGGCGGTCAGGACGAGCGTGACCGTTGCGTAAATCAGCGGGTCGTTCGCGCTCACGCCAAAGAGCAGGCTGCGAATCACGCGCGACAATGCGATTGCGCCGCCGAACCCGAGCACCAGACCGGCGCCGACCAGTCGAATCCCTTGGCCGAGCATCATCAGGCGGATTTGCGCCGGCATTGCGCCGAGCGCCAAGCGCACGCCGATCTCGCGCATCCGGCGCAGACCATTGAACGCCATGACGCCGTAAAGTCCGACGATGGCCAGCGTCAGCGCCAGCGTCGCGAAACAGACCAGGAGAAAACTCATCAGCCGCGGCGTGGCCCACGTTTCCTCGACGCGTTCCCGCATCGTCTTGAAATCGAACGCAGGCTGCGCCGGATCGAGTGACGCCACGATCTCGCGCACCGGTTTTTCCAGCGATTTCGGCGACAGCGTCGTGCGCAATAAAACCACGAGCCCGGTCTGCAGAGTCTGTTTCATCGGCAGATATGCCTGCGGCAAGACCACCGTTTCCTCGAAACCGTAAACCTTCAGGTGCGGCACCACGCCGACGATGGTGCGGTACTCGCGAGCCCCCTTTTCCCCGGTGTACATGTGGAGGCGTTTGCCGACCGCGTCGCCTCCCGGGAAATAACGATCGGCCAGGAGCTGATCGACGATAATCACCGGCGCCGATTCTTTCGTGTCCATCGGTTCGAAGGCGCGGCCGCGGAGCACCGGCGTTTTGATGGTTTGGAAATATCCTTCCGTGATCACCGCCATCTCGGCCGAGGGAAACTTGCCCGGCTCCGGTTCCTGCATGCCTTCAGCCACGAACGAAGTCTGCCAGCCCGTCATGAGCGGCGGGTTCGACGCAATGGCCGCTTTCTGCACTCCAGGGAGTGCGGACAGTTTTTCAAGCAGCGCCTGATGGAAGTTCGTCAGCTTCTTCGCGTCGGAATAGCTGGGCTCCGGCAAATCGACGCGGGCCGAGAGAAGTAAATGCGGATCGAACCCGAGCCCGACATTGCGGGCGTTCGCGAAACTCTTCAGTACCAATCCCGCCGTGCTCAGCAGAACCAGCGTGAGCGCGACCTCGCCAATCACGAGAAAATCACGCGATCGGCGTGCGGCCGGCGCTTCCGAGCTGCCGTGGCCGCCGGATTTCAACGCAAGCTGAATATCGGCGTGCGAGGTATGCCATGCCGGCCAGAGACCGAAGAGCACGCTGGTGACGAATGACAAACCCAGGGTGAACGCCAACACCCAGCCGCTCAGAGCCACGTTCTGAAAACGCGGCACGGCAGGTGGCGCGAGCGCGACCAAAAGATCGCGTCCCCACGCCGCCAGACATAAACCGACCAGACCGCCGGTGATCGCCAGGACAAAACTTTCGATGAGAAGCTGCCGAATAATCTGCCAGCGCGACGCGCCAACCGCCGCGCGCACGGCGAATTCCCGGGCGCGGGCCGCGCCGCGCGCCGCCAACAGGTTCGCCAAGTTGGCGCACGCGATCAGGAGGACGAGACCGACCGCTCCGAGCAGCAGCGTCAGGCTGCCGCGGTAATCGCCCACCTGATTCTCCAACAACGGTGTGATCGTCACACTCACGCTCGTGTTCGACTTCGGGTGCTGGACCGCGAGCCGCGCTGCGATCTCCTTCATTTCCGCGAGCGCTTTCTCGATTGTCACGCCATCTTTCAACCGCGCCCATCCAAACAAGCCCGGATGATTATCGCGCGTCTGCCACATCTGGTCATCGGTGCGGCGGGTGAGCGGGAACCAAACTTCCACCGTCCGCGGCGAGAACATCTGCGGCGGCATCACGCCGACGATCGTGTAAGGCTGGTTCCCGAAGTTTACCGCGCGTCCGAGGATGTTTGGATCGCGTGCAAAGACGCGCTGCCACAGCTTGTCGCTGATCACGCAGACCAGGGGGCCGCCCACGCGGTCTTCTTCTTCCGTGAAGACGCGGCCGATCTGCGGCGGAAGGCCGATGACCTTGAAAAAGTTTGCCGTCACGATTGCTCCGGAGATTTGTTCGGGTGCGCGTCCCTGGAGGCCGCTCAGGTTAAACGATTCGCGCCGAGAGACGGCGAGACTCTCGAAGACGGTGTTGTCGCGCTTCCAATCGACGTAATCCGGATACGAAACGGAAATTTGCGGCTGGTTCTGGTCGGTCTCGGTCAAAATAACGATCCGATCCCCGTTCGGATAAGGCAACGGCTGGAGCAGGACCGCGTAAATGACGCTGAAGATCGCGGTGTTCGCGCCGATGCAAAGCGCAAGCGTGAGGACGGCGACGAACGTGAAGCCAGGCGACTTGCGGAGCTGGCGTAGAGCGAATTTTAGATCATTCATTTCATTCAGTGCGCAATGCCTCGATGGGATTCACCCGCGTTGCCGTTCGGGCCGGCAAATACGACGCGAGCAATCCAACCGCGGCGAGCACAAGCGCGACGATGCCGAAACTCCACGGGTCATGCACCGACACCCCGGCAAGATTTCCCTCGAGCAATTTTGTAAGGAAAAACGCAGCGACGCTGCCGAGTCCAAGTCCAATTGCGATGAGCCGCATTCCCTGCCCGGTTACAAGCTGCAGCACGTCGGATGTTTGCGCGCCCAGGGCTAGGCGCACCCCGATCTCCTGGGTGCGTTGTCGGACTGAGTACGCCATCACGCCGTAGAGGCCGATCGCCGCCAGGAACAAAGCGAGCGCACCGAACACCGTGAAGAGCGAGCTAAAGAAGCGGCGCTCCCAGAATGATTCGGCGACGACGCGTTCCATCGTCTGCACGGCATAGATCGGCACATCTTTGTTGATCGACAGCACCGCTTCACGCGCGGCGTTCGCGAAACCGCGCGGATCGCCTCTTGTCCGCAAGGCGACGGACATGCGGAACCAGCCTGGCTCCTGAAATTGCGGTACGTATATGCAGGGTCGCGAGCGCGTTTGCGCCAGCCGCTCGTATTCCACGCCTCGCACCACACCGACGATTGTCGCCCAGCGCGGCGGCTCTCCCAGCTTCAACACAACTTCCAGCTGATGGCCGACTGGGTCGACCTTCGGGAACCATTGACGTGCGCCGCGTTCGTCAATGAGCACCACGCGCTGCGAATTCTCGTTGTCCCCCGCTGTGAAATCGCGTCCGCCCAAAAGCGGGATCCGCGCCGCCTGCAAAAATCCGGGCGTGATCGCGATAATATGCGCCTGTCTTGAATTTTGTATTTTCTCGATGACCGGCTCGCCTTCGAGTCGGACAGCGTTATTGCCGACCTGTCCCGCTGCGGGCAATGAACTCGTCGCGCCGGCGGCCTCGACGCCGGGAACCGCGGCCAGCTTCGGCATCAGCTCTTTGAAGAACCGATACGCGTCCTGCTGTTGAGTTTGGACCGGCGGCAGCCCAGTGCGGAACGTCAACACATTGTACGGATCCATTCCGATCTCCGTGTTCTGCAGCTTGATGAAGCTGCGCAGCATCAGTCCGGAGCCGACAAGCAATACCAGCGCGAGTGCGACTTCTGCGACGACAAGACCGTTGCGAACGCGCTGACCTTTGCGGCCGCCGGCGCTGCCGCGAGCACCTTCCTTGATTGCTTCAACCAGTTGCGGACGCGACGCCTGCAACGCCGGGAACAATCCAAACAAAACCGCCGACCCAAGCCCGAGCGTGACGGTGAAAGTGAAGACGCGCCAGTCGAAATCGAAGTGCAGCCAGTACGGCAGCTCGACAGGGATTGTCGCCGTCATCAGATCGACGCCCCAAAACGAGAATATCAATCCGACTGCGCTGCCGATTGCTCCGAGCACCAGACTTTCCGCGAATAATTGGCGAATGATTGCGCCGCGTCCGGCGCCAAGCGCGATGCGCACCGCGATCTCCCGATCGCGCGACGCGGCGCGTGCAAGCAGCAGGTTCGCCACGTTCGCACACGCGATCAGATGAACGAACAACACCGCTCCCATCAGCAGGAGCGTGAGCGTCTTCGCGTTCGCGACCGTTTCCTCCCGAAAGTTGCGGACGTAAGCCGAGCAACCGGCATTACTCTGCGGGTGATCCGCGGCGATTCGCGCCGCGCTTGCTTCAAGCTCGGCGCGCGCCTGCTCGATCGTCACGCCAGGTTTCATGCGCGCGAAACAGTTGAAATTGAAATTGCCGCGCGGATCCTCTTTCTCCGTCGTTTTCAGCGGCATCCAGAGGTCGGACGTTTCCGGAAAACGCCAGCCGTTAGGCATGACGCCGATGATTGTCGCACGCTTACCGTTCACGGTTACAACGCGGCCGACCACGCCCGGATCAGACGCGAAATGACTCTTCCAAACGTTGTAAGCGAGAAGAACAACGGGCTCTGCCTTCGCCTGATCTTCGTCCGCCCGAAAATTGCGGCCGAGGATCGGTTGCACACCCAGAATCGTGAAGGCGTCTGCCGAAACGAACGCGCCGAGATAACGCTCCGGCTTGTCGCCGTCGCTCAGGATCATCGTGGTCGTATTCGAAATGCCGAGTCCCTCAATCGTCTTCGTCGCGTCGCGTTTGAAATCCAGGTAATCCGGATACGCAACGCCGTTCGCCTCTTTCGACAGCTTCGGGAAATACTCGCTGACGAATACGACTTGTTCCTGTTCTTTGATGTACGGCCACGGCTTGAGCAGCAGCGCATTGATCGCCGAAAAGGTCGTCGTTGATGCGCCGATGCCGAGCGCGAGCGCGAGCACTGTCACGGTCGCAAACGCCGGCGCTTTCGCCAACATTCGCAACGCGAGCCGCAAGTCCGCGAGCATGTGCGATCCTCGATTCCTCAGGCCGCGATCCGATCTTCGATCACCCGACCGTCGAATAAGTGTACTGTGCGCTGCGCGTGGTGCGCGTAACGTTCATCGTGCGTGACCATGCAAATCGTGGCGCCACTCTTATGCAACTCTCCCAGCAAGGTCATCACCGCTTCGCCGTTGCGCGAATCAAGGTTCCCCGTCGGCTCGTCTGCCAGCAAAATTGCCGGCCTGCCAGCAAGAGCCCGCGCGACTGCCACTCGTTGCTGTTGACCACCCGAGAGCTGGCTGGGCAAGTGCTTTGCACGGTGGGCCATACCAACACGTTCCAGGGCCTCCGTCACAAATGATTTGCGCTCCCTGGCCGGCATTCCTCGATACGTGAGAGGCAATTCGACATTCTCAAAGACAGTGAGGTCACCGATCAGATTAAAACTTTGGAAAATAAAGCCGATCTCGCGATTGCGAATGCGTGCGCGGTCGGCAAAGGAAAGATTGGCAACTTCGTTTCCTTTTAAGGAATAGCTCCCGTCGGTCGGCGTATCGAGCAAGCCGAGGATAGACAACAGCGTCGTCTTGCCGCAGCCCGACGGTCCGGCAATCGAGACGTATTCGCCGGTGCGAATATCGAGATGGATCCCGGAGAGCGCATGGGTCTCCACTTCGTCGGTTAGGAAGACTTTCCTTACGCCATTCAATCGTATCAAAGGAGTCGAGCCGTTGTTCATCGGATTTTGGATTGATTCGGTAGCAGTTGATGTTGAATTCATTGATGTCGTTTTTGTGTTAGTTAAGGCGAATTCGTTCGTGCGCGTCCCACGCGCTGGTATCGGAGAGGATTACCTGATCGCCGGGTTGAAGGCCATCGAGGATCTCGATTGTGTTGACCGAGCTCTTGCCCAGTTTTACCGGCGTGCGCACAGCTTCGGAGCTGCCTCCCACGAGTTTGAACATTCCAACAGTATTGTTCTCCTGGCCGAAGGCTGGGCGGCCGACATAAACCACATTGTCGAGGCGCTCGAGTTCGATCGTGCCATCCACGCTCAGGTCCGGTCGCGCTCCTTTTGGCAGGACGTCATCGAACGCGACGTCGACAGTGACTGTTCCCTGTTCTACTGCAGGATCGACCCGGGTAACGTGACCCTTCACGGTGCCGTTCCGGGTATCGATCACTGCCTGCTGGTTAATTTGAATATCCTTCGCCTGCGTCTCGGCGATTTTGACCTGCGCTTTCAGTTTCGTCGGATCAGCGACACGCGCCAGATTATCGCCAACTTTCACGCGCTGTCCGATTTGAACCGGCAATTGCTGCAACACGCCCGACATTCCGGCGCGCACGTGGAGCGCCTCGACTTGATCCGATTTTAACTTCGCAAGTTGCTTGGCCTGGTCTACGGCAGCTTGCTTTGAAGCGATCTGCGGTTCGATCGAATCGCGAGAGAACGCCAATCGTTTTTGTTCGATAGAATCGCGGTTTGCCAGCTCCTCTTCTTTTACTTTCGACGTCTTGTAGTCGAGCTCGGCAATCAACCCATTCTTAGCCAGTCGGTCGTTAGTCTCCCGCTCCATTTTGGCTTGTTCGTACTCAGAGTGAACGCGCGCCGTAGTTGATTCCTGATCGAGAACCTCCCGTTGGAGCGTCGCTCGCACACTCGTCAGCTCCGCTTCTGCTGCGGTGGCTTTTGACTCGGCGTCGTGCGCGGCTTGCTCCAGTTCAGGGCTGGTCAGCTCCAAAATTACTGTGTCGGGTTCCACATTTGTCCCGGGCCAGACAATAATTTTTTCGACCCGTCCTTCCGTGTTCGCTGGAATCCAACGAATTTCCTCTGGCACGAGTGTGCCCAATCCGCGCACCTGGCGCACCATCGGACCGCGTTTCACCGTATCGATCCAGACCGTGGAGCGATCGACGCTCGGCACCGCCGGTTTCAAGCGCGAGATGGCAATCGTCGCCAGAATCAATCCAAGCACAGAACCGGCGATGATAAGGATGCGGCGCTTGCGTTTCTTCGCTGCAACCCCTTCGCGCGGCACATCCATCGAGGAGAGATTCGGCGTGAATCCAGCCGGTCGCACGATCGTACTTTCCTTTGGTTTTCGCTGCGGAGTCACGGCCTGAATCAAAGCGCTCCAAAAGCGCGACAGAGTTGAACGATAGCATACGCTCCGCTCACCATCGGCACGGCCGCGGTCACGACCAGGATTGAGAACAAAATCGCTTCGCCGAGGAAATCGAGCCGCGCTTCCTTCTGAAAGTAGAGACGGCTAATATTGCGAAAAGAAGGCGCCGACGGTTTTGCGCAACCGCTGCGATAACCGCTGAACGTCACGGAACGATAATTGCACTCAATCAACGGGAATCGCTTCTCGTCGCGAGCTGTTATGAACGTGGGTTTCATACTTCTTTAGGATGCGTTGCAGGTGGTTGTTGGATTCAAGATGTTCTTCCTGTCGGCGACAGCTAATGCAACGATCGTGCCAACAAGAAAAATAAAGTCGCATGGCACAGTCGATCAGTGACTTACGCTTATCGATCGAAAAGCAGCGACCATCGGGTCGCTCCGCTTCCGGGACGAGGCCGTCCCGTTTTCGGGACGGATATCGCAACGACGTTGCGCTATCGCGGGAGTCGCAGCAACGCTTCTGCGCCTGTGCCGGTGGGCCGGTTCATCAGCACCAATGAACCTCCGTGCGCCTCAGCGATTTGGCGGCTCAACGGCAGACCAATTCCCGAGCCGTCAGGCTTAGTCGTGAAAAATGGGACGAAAAGGTTCGCCGGGTTCATAATTCCCGGACCTTCGTCCTGGACAAAGATTTCGACGCAATCGCCTATCTCGCGCCACCCGATCGCGACATTTCCGTTTGTCTCGAGGGCGGCATCGACGGCGTTATGCACCAGATTGATCAATAGCTGTTCGAGTTGCGCCGCATCCGCACGAATCTTTGTCACCGGACCGGATACGACTTTCACATTTAGCCTTGGCTCCAAATCCACGACCCGCCGCACGAGCGCAGCAAGCTCTACATCTCGTTTTTGTGGCGGCGGGAGTTTCGTGAGGCGCGTATATGCTTGTAGAAAGCGACTGAGCGAATCGGCGCGGGCTGCAATCGAGTTCAATCCACTGCGCGCATCGTCCTGCCAATCCCGCGGAGGCGGATCGCGTCGGAGGAGCGATTCCAAGCTGGCAGCCAGCGATTTGATCGGTGCAAGCGAGTTATTCATCTCATGGCCGAGGACGCGAACTAATCGCTGCCAGGCGCGGCGTTCCTCTTCGCGGAGGGTGCGACTGAGGTCCGTCAGCACAAGCAAGTCGTGCGGGAGACCCTGTTCGCGAAAGGTGCTCCGCCGAATGCCCCATCGACCAGAGCCTCCGGGAAAGCTGAGCGTAAGCGGTTCGTCCTGGTCGACCTTGTAACAAGGGTCGAGCCCAAGGTCTTTTGCGCTTTTGCCAAGCAATTTGTCCATCGGTTGCCCGAGCAAAGTTTCGCCGGCGCGATTGACGAGACGCAAACGGCGTTCTGGATCGAAAGTAAAAATCGCGACATCAATTTCCCCCATAATCGTGCGCAACAGCGCCGTTGCTTCAAAGGCACCGAGGCGTTGCAGGCGCAACGTTTCGCCAAGCGAATTGATTTCGAGAAGGACTTCTCCGAGCGCATTGTCTTCGCTGGCGCCGCGCGCGCGGATCGAGTAATCGCCCTCGCGTAATGCGGCGAGCAGATTGGACATGGTCTGCAACGGATGGACGATGTGTTCGCGCGCGCTGGAGATAAAAACAAGGAAACAAGCAGCGATCAGGATCGTTAACGTCCATTGCACCTTCGCGCTGTAATCGCCAAACCAAAGAAGCGCGAGCGCAACCACGATCGCGGGAGCAGCCGCACCAAAGCTGAGCCAGGTAAGTTTCCCCTCAGGCGAAAGCCGGTAGCGACTTTTCGGTGCCCGATTCATTCGGGTGCTGTAGCGGCAGGCGTGTCGCCTGCAAAATCAAAAGATGCGCAACCGACACGGCTGCCTCTACAGTTCATAATCCATATTGCTGCAACCGCCGATAAAATGCGCTTCTGCTCAAGCCAAGAGCTTCCGCTGCTTTGCGCGCATTGCCATCGTTTCGCGCCAGCGCTTTCTTAATTAGAAATGCTTCCACTTCTTCAAGACTCATTTCTTCAAGACTTCGTGAATCAGCTCCGGCGGCCGTAGTCAGGCCCAGATCAGCTGCTCTAATTTGCCGATCTTGCGCCATGAGCACGGCCCGTTCGATCACATGATCAAGCTCGCGCACATTTCCCGGAAAGCGGTGTTGCAGCAAACGCTCGCGCGCCACCTCATCGAAACCGCTCATCTGTTTTCGATATCGCTGCGCGTGTTGACGAAGAAAGCTGGTTGCCAGGACCATGATGTCCTCGCGCCGGTCGCGCAACGGCGGTAACGGAATCTGGATTGTATTCAAACGAAAGAGAAGGTCCTGGCGAAAACGTCCGGCGGCGACTTCATCATCCAGATTTGCGTTTGTGGCGGAGATGACACGTACATTTGCACGCAGCGTTTTCGATGAGCCGACCCGCTCAAACTCACCGGTCTCGATGACTCGTAACAGTTTCGCCTGCTGTGCGAGTGGGATGTTTGCGATCTCGTCCATGAAGAGGGTGCTTTCGTCCGCAAGTTCAAATCGCCCGGCTCGATCCGTCTTCGCGTCGGTGAATGCGCCTTTTACGTGCCCAAAGAGTTCGCTCTCAAACAGGCTTTCGGACAGTCCACCCATGTTAACAGTGATCATGGTTCGCGACCCGCGCGGTGAGAGCGCGTGAAGCGCCTGTGCGATCAAGCCTTTGCCGGTGCCGTTTTCGCCCGTGATCAGCACGTTTGCGTCGGACGGCCCGACGCGCGTAATCATTTCGATCACCGGCCGCATCGCGGGCGATTCCGCAATCAGGTTCGGCATCGTGCCGCGCAGCAGCTGATTTTCGGCTTCGAGCTTACGACCGCGGCGCAGAGCCAGCGCCAACTCAATTTGCGTGCGCACAATTGTCAGTAGTCGTTCGTTGTCCCACGGTTTAGTTACAAAATCGCGTGCCCCGCGTTTCATCGCCTCGACTGCGAGATCGATTGATGCCCACGCTGTCATCACAACAATCGGCAAGGTGTTGTCGATCTCCTGGATCTTGGGAATAGCCGCCAGACCTTCCTGGCCGGAAGTGGTATCGCGCGTGTAATTGAGATCCATTATCAATAGCGCGTAATCTTTTTTGGCTAACGCACTAAACACTCCGGCGAGCGACGTGACCGCATCGGTCTGATGACCTTCGCTTTTGAGCAGAATGCGCAACGCTTCAAGTACGTCGCGTTGATCGTCCGCAATCAGAATCCAGCTCATTTTGAGTTTTCGATAGTCCATTAGGTCGCCGGAAGTTGCAAACTTACCCCGCATTTGAAGCATTTTCCTTGCCGTCGCTAATCCCTGCGCTCTATAAGGAAAGCGCGTAATGATACGAGTCTCTTTGCTCATGGCGATCATTGCGTTTTCTTCTCCGCTGGACGCGCAAACATCGACGTCGCCTGCTGCTTCGCCGTCTCTTGAGCAACGCGTCGCCGATCTCGAAGCTTATGTAAACAATTCAGCGCGCGGCGCCGATGCGTCGAATGCGCCAGTGGGATCGAATATTGTTGGGCCGGGCCCCGCTCACAATGGATGGATGATGACCTGCGCCGCGCTGGTCCTTTTCATGACCCTTCCAGGCCTGGCGCTGTTTTATGGCGGTCTCGTCCGCGCAAAAAACGTGTTATCGATCCTGGCGCAATGTCTCGGCATCGCCGGCTTGGTTACGATCCTGTGGTGGGCGGTGGGTTATTCGATCGTTTTTTCCCATGGGTCGCCGTTTTTCGGCGGACTGAAATTTGCTTTTCTTCGCGGTGTCGATGCGCAACCGAACGGCGATTATTCCTACTGGGTCTCGCAAAATGTCTTCGCCATGTATCAGCTCATGTTCGCAATCATTACGCCGGCATTGATCATCGGCGCGATCGCGGAGCGAATGAAATTTGCGGCTGTGCTCGTTTTCGTCGCGGTCTGGATGTTCGCGGTCTACTTCCCAATCGCGCACATGGTTTGGGGAATCGATGGTTGGATGAATGGTGTCTGGAATCCGGCCGCGAAAATCACTGCCATCGACTTCGCCGGCGGGACAGTCGTGCACATGTCCTCCGGTTGGTCGGCGCTGGTTCTCTGCATCCTTCTTGGACACCGGATCGGATTTAAAAAAGAAGTGATGGCGCCCCACAGCATGGTGCTTTGTATGGTTGGAACCGGCTTGCTCTGGGTGGGCTGGTACGGGTTTAACGCAGGGAGCGCGCTCGCGCCAGATGGAATCGCCGCCAACGCATTCATGACAACAACGCTCGCCACTGCCGTTGCTTCGTTCACCTGGGCTATGCTCGAGTACGCGCTTCGCGGCAAACCGAGCGTGCTCGGATTTTGTTCCGGCGCGGTTGGCGGCTTGGTCGTCATCACTCCGGCGTGCGGATACGTCAACCCAACTGGGGCAATCATCACTGGGGTTGCTGCCGGAATTGTTCCATTTTTTGCCTGCACAAAACTAAAATCCTGGCTCGGCTACGATGACGCGCTCGATACTTTTGGCATTCACGCCGTGGGCGGAACGCTTGGTGCATTTCTCACTGGTCTGTTCGCCACGGCGAGTGTGAATCCAAATCTCGCTTTGAGCGTTGCCGCGCCTTTCAATCCAGCCACGCAAAATGGCCTCGCGAACATTGTTGGACATACTCTCTGGCTGGAGCAGTTGAAGGCGATCACCGTCACGATTGTGTTTGCCGTCGTGGGGAGCGCGATTATCGGTGCAATCGTGAGGGGGCTGATAGGTCTGCGGATCGCCCCCGAGATCGAGCGGCAGGGACTCGACATTAATCAACACGGCGAAGAGGGCTATATGACTTCAGGTTAGTTTTTATGACGCGAATTCTTACGACATTCATATCGACAACGGCATTTGCTGTGACCGCCATCGCCGCAAACGCCCAGACACCGGACCGAATCGCAGCTGAATCAAAGCGCGCCAGCGAGTTCTTCGATAAATGCTGGGACGAAAATCTGGCGCGACACCCGGTCGACGAATCGGTTTACGGAATCAAAACGCATTACGATCAGTTGGAGGACTTGTCCGACGAAAAAGCCGCGGCAGATCACGCAGTTTGGCAAAGACAGCTTGCGGCGCTGAAGCGCGACTTCAAACCGGAGCTGCTCGATCAACAAGCGCAATTGAGTTACAAACTCTTTGAACAAGAGGCAGCGCGCGAGGCGGAGGAATTCAAATTTCGTTTCGATGTATATCCGGTCAGCCAGATGCGCGGTGTGCACACGCAAATTCCGACGTTCCTGATCAACATTCATAAGATCGACAATGTGAAAGACGCGGAAGCGTACATCGCGCGGTTGAATGCGATCCCGAAATTGTTCGATCAACTCATCGCCAATTTGCAAGTGCGCGAAGACAAAGGTGTAGTCGCCCCGCGCTTTGTTTTTCCACTCGTCCTGGACGCCTGCCACAAAGTGATCCAGGGAAAGCCGTTCGATTCGAGCGCGGGCAACAGTCCCCTGCTCGATGATTTCACGAAAAAAGTTGGCGCACTGAAAGATGTTGATTCCG
>JBKOWV010000166.1:0-17533 GCA_046724585.1 Verrucomicrobiota bacterium | reverse complement strand
AGCTTCGAGAAAGACGGTGGCAGTGGTAGGGCGCGATCACAGCCTGCTCGCCGCGGCGAGGGCGCGCCGGACAAGAAAATTCCCCAAGCAGAGGAACCTACGCGTTTGTTCTCTGGTTTAATGCTGGCAGAAGACACAAATGAGCGCTTTCATTATCTGACCCAGCATCAGCGCACGCATCGGCTCAGCACGGCGTTTGATGGGCCAACCCTTTACGGCATCGACAGCGATGCGGACGGCGTCTTCGGAAAAATCGGCGAGGGCGGCGTAGCGATCGACACGGTCGAAGACATGGTCCGGCTTTACGATGGATTTGATCTTGGCTCGCCGAATTTCTCCGCATCGATGACAATCAGCGGCCCGGCGCCAATCATCATGGCAATGTATATCGCGGCGGCGAAACGGCGTTTTGGTCCAAAAGTTGTTCCAAAATTGCGCGGCACAATTCAGGCCGACATTTTCAAGGAAGTCCAGGCGCAGAACGAAACCATTTTCCCGATTGAAGCGTCGCTGCGTTTTCTCACTGACATGGTCGAGTTCACCACTCACGAAATGCCGCGCTGGTATCCGATCTCGATCAGCGGTTACCACATCGGCGAAGCCGGTTCGACGCCCGTGCAACAAGCGGCTTACACCCTCTCAAACGGCTTTGCCTACGCCGAAATGTTCGCCGCGCGCGGCATTCCGGTCGATCAATTCGGACCACGCCTCTCGTTCTTTCTCGATTGCGGGCTGGACGCCGAATACATCGCCCTGGCGCGTGTGTCGCGCCGGATTTGGGCGATTGGCATGCGCGACGCGTTTGGCGCCGGACCGCGCGGGCAGCTTTTCAAATTGCACACGCAGACAAGCGGCCGATCGCTTATCGCCGCCGAGTTCAAAAATAATCTTACGCGAACCGCTGCCGAGTTGATGCTCGCCTACATGAACGCCACGAACTCGTGTCATTCCAACAGCGCGGATGAACCGTTCACCACGCCGAGCGAAGAATGGATCCGCCTAGCAGCGCACGGGCAGGCGATCCTGCTGGAGGAATCGGGCATTTTCAAACACACGATGAACATGTTGAGCGGTTCGCCGGGCATGAAAGCAGTCGAGCGGGCAGTGGAGGCCGCAATTCTCGATGAATTCCGCGAGATCGAGCGGCTGGGCGGCGTGGTGGCGGCGGTGGAAGACCGTTACCAGCGCAGCCAGATTCAAAACGCCGCGCACCGTTACGAGCAGCAAATTTACGAAGGCACTCGCCCGATTATTGGGCTGAATCGGTATCGCGACGGCGCCGAGGAAATTCCCGAAGTGAAACTTGTGCGCACGCCGCGCGCGAAACAGCAATTGCAAGTCGATCGGCTGGCGAAATTCAAAAAGAAGAATGCCGAGAAAGCGAAACGCGCGCTGGATAAACTGGTTGATGTTGTAGAACACGGCGAGAACTGCTTCCGCGCTTTGCTCGAAGCAGTCGAAGTCTGTTCCTTAGGGCAAATCACTGGTCGACTGCAGGAAGTAGTCGGCAGATTCAGGCCAATGGTGTAGCAGCATCGGAGCACAGCCATCTTGGCTGTGGGGCCGGCGGGCATCTTGCCTGCCGGTTCCATCGGGCGAGCAGGCGAGACGCCCGTTCGCCGCCACAGGCGGGACGCCTACGCTACTATTTCTTCCCGATGCGCTTTAGGCGCATATTCTGTCCATAGAACGCAAGACAGCGCGAATCCACGACTCGCGTCGTTTTCATCGACACGATAACGTCCTCACCTGCGCGAGTAATCGTGCCGGTTCCCGAATTCATAAAACTGTCTTCCCACTTAAATTCCAGCGTGTTTTTGCCCTTAATTTTTGCCGGTCCCTGGCCTTCCGGGGCCGCACCGTGGCCATCCGAGTAAACTGCATCGAAGGAAACTTGGATCGTGTTTCCGGATTGCTCGATGCTCATTTGAAAAACGGCTTTTCCATTCAGGAAATTCTTGTCCACATATTCGCCAGCCCAATTTTGTTCGACCGACAATGCCGTTGCGATCAAAACAATGGAGACAAAGCAAGCAGAACAGCTTCGTTTCATGCGAGCAGAGTAGCGATTCGGACCAAGCGCGGCAAGCGCTAGACCTTTCGTGCTGCGCTCGTGATCTCTTCGAGGGAACCCGGATTCTCCAAGGCTGAGGTGTCGCCGAGCTTTTCGCCGATGTACGCCGCGCGCACGATTCGTCGCATGACTTTTGCGTTTCGCGTTTTTGGGATGTCGGCGACGAACAAGACATCTTTCGGCGTGAGCGCCTTGCCGAGTTCGGTTGCGACTTTGTTTTTTAACGCGCTTGCGAGATCGACGCCTCCGTCCGCCCCCTTTTTCAAAACGCAGAAACAAACAAGCGCTTCGCCTTTGATCGGATCGGGTACGCCAACCGCGGCCGCTTCGCTGACCTGCGGATGGGCGACGAGAATTGATTCCACTTCGGCCGGTCCGAGACGTTTGCCCGCAATTTTAATTGTATCGTCGGAACGCCCGAGAATGTACCAAAGGCCGTCGTCATCGACTGCGGCCCAATCTCCGTGCACCCATGTATCGGGCCAGCGCGACCAGTAACTCTCGGTGTAACGCTCGCGATCTTTCCAAAACCCGCGCGTCATTCCAATCCACGGCTCGCGAATGACCAGTTCGCCAACTTTTCCGCGGACAGATTTTCCATCTTCATCAACAACATCCGCCGCCATTCCGGGTAGTGGCCCGGAAAAGGCACACGGTTTCATTGGCGTAAGAACGTTGCCCATCACGATGCCGCCGGAAATCTCGGTGCCGCCGGAATAATTGATGATCGGAAGTTTCCCGCACCCGACGTTTTGGAAGAGCCACATCCATGGATCGGGGTTCCACGGTTCGCCGGTGGACGCGAATTTGCGCAGCGATGAAAGATCGTGTCGATGCACGATCTCATCGCCATAACGCCGCAGCGCCCGGATCAAAGTCGGAGAGACGCCGAGCGCCGTCACCTTGTGGCGACCTACCAATGACCAGACACGATCTGGCCCCGGGAAATCGGGAGCGCCATCGTAAAGCATCATCGTCGCGCCAAGTAGGAGCGTCCCGAAGACTTCCCACGGACCCATCATCCAGCCCATGTCGGTCATCCAGAAAAGAGTTTCGTCCGGGTGCAGATCGAGTCCGTGCCACATGTCTTGGGCAGACTTAATGGGAAATCCGCAGTGCGTATGCACGGCACCTTTTGGGCGGCCAGTAGTGCCCGAGGTGTAAATGATCATCATCGGATCTTCTGCGGAAGTGCGCTCTGTCACAACATCGTCAAACGGACCGCCAAACCTCGCGGGTGGCCCTGCTTTGACGTTCAGGTTCTCGACAAGCCATTCGCCGGCTTGGTTGAGAACAACCAGATGCCGCAGCGTTGGAATTTGTGCCGCCGCATCATCGGCGATTGGTTTCATCGGACAAAATTTTACGCGCCGATACGTTCCGGCAGCAGTAATAAGCGCCTTCGCGTCGGCGTCTTTGAGTCGGGAGACGATTGCGGACGCGCCGAATCCGGAGAAGAGCGGCAGGAAAATCCCGCCGATCTTGATGATAGCAAGCATCGCGATCACAATCTCGGGAACCATTGGCATAAAGACGCCAATGGCGTCGCCTTTGCCGAGTCCGAGGTCACGCAACCCGGCAGCCATTTTATTCACCTCGTCGCGCAGCTGTTTGTAAGTGACCGTGCGCGTTGTGCCGTCTTCGATTTCGGATTTGATGGCGAGACGATTGTCGATCTCGGTGCCGGCACATTTATCAAGCAGGTTATGAACGATGTTCATCTCGCCATCGACGCACCAATGCGCCCATGGCTTGCCCTCGCTCAGATCGACAACATCCGAGTACGGTTTGTAAAACTGAATATCGAGATCGCGGAGGACGGTGTCCCAGAACCAGGCAATGTCGGTTGTCGATCGTCGCATCAGTTCCCCGTAAGAGCCGAGCGCGTGTTTCTCGATGAAGCGCTGCAAGTTGGATTGCGCGATCAGCTCCCGCGGCGGATGCCACACAAATTGTCCGCCAAATTGAAATTCGCTCACGAAGAGATTGTGCGCGTTGTTTAATTGTAGGGCAACCGCTTCGGTTGCCGAGATTGGGAGGCGGAGCGCCTGCCCTACAACATCGCTTGTTGCCGACGCACCATTCGTCGGCAGATTGCAGCGTTCTTCCAATGACTACAACGCTTGCTCATCAGCTCGCCGACTACGCGTGCGCGCTTCGATATGAAGACCTGTCACCGGCGGTCGTTCACGAGGTGAAACGGCGCGTCATCGATTCTTTTGGCTGCGCGCTTGGCGCATGGAACGAGGAGCCGTGCGCGATCGCCAGAAAAGTCGCTTCGGACTTTTCGGCCAGGCACGGATCGACAATTATCGGCACAAATCACAAAGCGCCGCCGGATTGGACGGCTTTCGCGAACGGCTGTGCGATCCGCTATTTCGATTACAATGACACCTACTTATCGAAGGAACCGGCGCATCCGAGCGACAATATTTCCGCCGCGTTGGCGGTTGCGGAGAGTGTCGGAGCAGATGGCCGGGAGTTAATCACGGCGATTGCGCTGGCCTACGAAGTGCAATGCCGTTTCTGTGATGCGGCCAGCATTCGCGCGCGTGGTTGGGACCACGTGACCTACGGAGCGTTTTCAACTGCCCTGGCCTGCGCGCGGTTGATGAATCTCGATCCCAAAAAAACGCGTCATGCCGTGAACATCGCAGGTGTCGCCGGCGCGGCCATGCGTCAGGCGCGCGTAGGCGAGCTCTCCCATTGGAAAGGCGTCGCTTTTGCGACTGCCGCGCGTCATGGCGTGTACTCCGCGTTGCTGGCGCGTGCCGGGATGACAGGGCCGGGGCCCATTTTCGAAGGGCAAATGGGTTTCGAGAAGCAGCTGGGGGTTTCGCTGGGCAACGTCGGCGAAAAATTCGCGGTCCCGTTTCCAAAAACGGAGCACGGTGCAGCCGCAATGATCTTGAACACGAGCATCAAATACTGGCCGGCGGAATATCACAGCCAGAGCGCGATTGAGGCCGCGTTGTTTTTGCGAAAGCAAATTGATCGGCTCGCAGAAGTGAAATCGGTAACAATCGAAAGTCACGACGCGGCCGTGGATATCATTGGGAGCGAGCCGGAGAAATGGCAGCCGAGGACACGCGAGACGGCAGATCACAGTTTGCCCTACATCACGGCGATTGCGCTGATCGATGGCGAGGTCACGAGCAAACAATTCGAGCCGGAGCGTTTCAAGGATCCGGAGGTCTGGAAATTTTTAGAAAACGTAAAGGTGGAACGCAACGTGGAATTGAGCGCGATGTATCCGGGCGCGGTGGCAAACATCGTTCATGTGGAGCTTGCCGATGGGCGGAGACTGACCAGGCGGGTGGATTACCCGCTTGGTCACGCGAAGAACCCACTGAAGGATTCCGAGGTTGAAGAAAAATTCTGCAGGCTGGTTGTGCCGGTTCTCGGAAAAGAGCGCACGAAGAGGATTCTCGATTTGGTGTGGAAGCTCGACGAAGCGAAAAACGTGAATGACCTGGTGAAGGCGTTGGAAATGCCGGCGTAAAAAGATCGATTACGAGCAGGAGCACGAGCACGAATGCAACAAACAAAATCCAGGAAGCTCCGCGAACTGATGGCGCAACGCGCAGTGATGATGCCTGGCGTGCCGAACGCGGCAATGGCGCGACAGGTGGAACGCGCTGGTTTTGACGCGGTGTACATCAGCGGCGCCGGAATGGCGAACGCGACGGCGGGTCTGCCGGACATCGGATTGCTCACGATGACGGAGGTCGTCACGCTTGCCGGCTACGTTGCGAACGCTATAACAATCCCGGCCATTGTCGACGCAGATACCGGATTTGGAGGCGCAGAAAATGTGGCCCGGACAATTCGTGAGCTTGAACGTGCCAGTCTGGCTGGTTGTCACATTGAAGATCAGGAATTTCCGAAGCGCTGTGGGCATCTCGCCGGGAAGGAGCTTGTCGATCTTGAAGAGATGGTCGGGAAAATTAAAGCGGCGGTGGCCGCGCGACGCGATCCCGATTTCATGATCATCGCGCGAACGGATGCACGGGCAGTAGAGGATTTCGACCGGACGCTCGACCGTGCCCAGCATTATCTCGAGGCCGGCGCGGACGCGATTTTTCCAGAGGCGTTGCAAAGCGCAGAGGAATTCCGCGATTTCGCCAACGAAATCGACCTACCGTTGCTGGCGAATATGACGGAGTTCGGAAAGAGTCCATTGCTCTCCTTCCAGGATTTAGCCGAGCTCGGCTACCGCATGGTGATTTTCCCAATGAGTACGTTTCGGGTGGCCATGAAGGCGAGCGAGAGATTTTTGCGCGCGCTGAAAAAGAGCGGCTCGCAGGAGGAGTGGATTGATGAAATGCAAACGCGACAGGAACTCTACGAACTGCTCGATTACGATCCGGCGGCTGAAGAGTGGCTAGGGTTTCGCAACCGCTGATTTGTCGATACGCGTATCACTGTTAAGGTGGATGAAACAAGATGAGGACTGAAACTGCACCAACTTACAGTCCGGGTCTGGCCGGGGTCATCGCGGGCGAAACAGCGATCTGTTGGGTCGATCCGAATGCCGGGTTGATGTATCGCGGCTATGACATTCATGAAATGGCGCAGAAGGCGAGCTTTGAGGAAGTCGCTTATCTGTTGCTGAACGGCGAGTTGCCCAATGAAAAACAATTGGTCGATTTCACCCAACAAATCGCCGCGCAACGCGCGTTGCCGGGCCCGGTGATCGACATGCTGCGGCTTCTGCCAAGCGCGACCCACCCAATGGATATGCTGCGCACCGGGGTCTCGATGTTAAGCGCCTTCGATAAGGATCTGAGCGACAATTCGCATGACGCCAATATCGGGAAATCGATTCGCCTGATCGCGCGCGTTTCTACTTTAATCACCGATGGCTGGCGCATCTCGCATGGTCAACAGCCTCTGCCGGAAAAGCCCGATCTCATGCAGGCTGGCAATTTCTTTTATAAATTGGAGGGCAAAGTTCCTCAGGATTGGCAAATCCGAATGCTCGATACGATTTTCAATTTGTACGCTGACCACGAATTCAACGCCTCCACCTTTGCCGCGCGCGTCACCGCCTCCACGCTGGCGGGCATCTACGCAGCAGTTACCTCCGCAGTTGCGACGCTCAAAGGGCCGTTGCATGGCGGTGCCAATGAGGAATCGATGAAGATGCTCGAGGAAATCGGGACGCCGGATCGCGCGGAAACCTGGTTGATGAAAAAACTGGAGACTAAAGAAAAGGTCATGGGTTTCGGCCATCGCGTTTACAAAAAGGGCGATTCACGCGTGCCGGTAATGCGTGAGATTGGGCGCGAACTGGGCAAGCGCACGGGCAAGGAACAATGGATTCCAATTTGCGAAAAGCTCGAGGAAGTGATGGACCGCGAAAAGCATCTTTGTGCCAATGTGGATCTTTACGCTGCGCCGGTATTTTGGATGCTCGGTTTTCCGCCCGAGTTAAACACGCCGCTGTTCGCTGCATCGCGTGTGGCCGGATGGTGTGCGCACGTGACCGAGCAACACGATAATAATCGTTTGATCCGACCGCGCTCACTTTATGTCGGGCCCAAGATGCGCCCTTATCCGGGCGCGTCTTCGGACGGCGAATAACGTGAAGTTGGAACGCGTTGTCCTCAACGCGTTGGCAAAAGAACTGCGGCTTGCTGCCTGGCTAATTTCCATCATGAACGGCAAATCACTGCAGGAAACATACGCACCGAACAATGCCTGCTGGGGCTGCGGGCCGGCCAATGCCGAGGGTTTGCGTATTCGCAGTTTTCCGAAAAACGGCGAGGTCGTTGCAGAATGGAAACCGGAGAAAAAATACGAGGCTTTTCCCGGAGTATTGAATGGCGGAGTCATCGGCACGTTGCTCGATTGTCATTGCAATTGGACGGCGGCCTATCACCTGATGAAGCGGGCGAAACAGGTTCGTCCGCCATGCACCGTAACGGCAGAATATTCGATTAAGTTACTGCGGCCGACTCCGAGCAGCGCTTCGGTCTTTCTGTCGGCGAAGGTTGCGGATCTAGCAGATGATCGCGCGACCGTTGAAGGAACATTGAGCGCCGGGGGAAAAGTTTGCGCCAGTTGTCGCGGAATTTTCGTTGCGGTCAAGGAAGGACATCCGGCGTATCACCGATGGTAAATTATAGCGGTGCCGAAATTGAAAAGTGCCACGGTTTCATTTATTCTTGTACCACCGTAAAAAAGCGAAACTTTAGCTCGCCACTGGGGTGTAATTGCTAGAAAGCGAAACTATCTATGAATTCAAAACGTATACTTTGCGTAATCTGCTGTGCTGCGGTTCTGACGACCGCGCCCATCGCGCTGGGCGGTTCGCGTGGTGGCGGCGGGCGTGGCGGCGGAGGGCAAGGCGGTGGGCATTTCAGTGGGATGTCGGCTCGGTCTGGACCCAGCTTGAGCCGCGGCGGGATAGGCAGAGGGGGTGGCCATCGCTGGAGTGGCACGAGTGGCCGTAATTGGAGTGGCCGCAATTGGAGTGGCCGCAATTGGAACGGCCGCAATTGGAACGGCCATCACGGCCATCATCGTCACCACGATGATAATGACGTCATCTTCATCGGCAGCTTCGGCTTTCCGTGGTGGTGGGGTTGGGGCTATCCGTACGGATACTACGGTTACGGTTACCCCTACGATTACTACGGCTATGGCTACGACCGCTACGGATATGATGGTTACGGATATGATTACGGTCAGTACGGCGATACCAGCCGATCAAGGGTCGCTGAGTTACAGCGGCGACTCTCTCGCGCTGGCTACTACCGCGGCTCTATTGACGGGATTTTGGGCCCTCAGACGCGACGAGCAATTCGAGCTTACGAGCGCGATCATGGAAATGTAGGCTGACCGATCCTTAATTCCCTCGACAATGGGAACGAGTTAAGCCAGCGGGGAGTTGTGGATCTTTCGATTGATTGACCGGCGGATTTCGCAGGGCGCAAAGGGCGAACCGCCGGTCTCCTTATTTTCGGCAGTCCGCAAACGCAATTGCGATTTGGTGGGAGGTCGCCCGACCGGAAAGCTTTCAGGGCGCAGTGCGACGAGCTGCCATATTGTAAGAATCATCCGGCGGATTCTTTTCCCGGTTTTTTCTCAGAGCTCGTTGTCGGAGCAGGCGAAGGACTTTTCGTAGCGACCTCTTTGGGGGCGGTTGCCTTTTCTCCGGCTTTTTCCGTCGCTGGAGACTCCTTTTTGGCTGCCTCTTTATACGAATCGCTTCGATAATCCGTGATGTAAAAGCCGGACCCCTTGAAGATGAGACCAGCCCCGGTGCCGAACAGGCGCTTCACCCTTCCGTGTCCCCACTTCGGCAACCGGCAAAGTTCTTTTGGACATTCCTGAAACGGTTGAGCGCGCATTGACTGGAATGCCTCAAAATTCTGGCCGCACTTCTGACAAGAATACTCGTAGGTTGGCATGAAGAATATGGAATTGATCGGAAGTCTGCATTAAACAAGTCACAATTCAAGCCACAGCAGCCCTCGCGCAGATCGGGCTTTTTACTTAAATTTCTTTTGAACCGTCGCGTCATCGCTCGGCCTTGACTTTTTTCATTACTTGCGCATTAAAAGGTCGTCCAAAAATTCTTATGTTCCGTTCAGATTCTGGCAGTTTATGGGCCGCGTTTTCAATTGCCATTCTGCTGTTGGCGAGTGGCTGCGGCGAGGACCCTCGCTTCTCCTCCAGGACGCAATATTTGGGGGGCGGCGTTTACGGTGGCGCCCCAGGCGGCGCCCCACTCGATACCGTTTCATATTGGGACGGGGATAACGTTAATGGGAAGCCCTCGGTGACGATCAGTCTGGGAGAGCAACGCGCCTATTTTTACAAGAGCGGCGTCCTTGTGGGGGTCTCCCAACTTTCAACTGGCAAGGAAGGGCTGAACACACCAAACGGCCGCTACTCGATCATCCAGAAGGATCAGGATCACTATTCCAGCTTGTTTGGCGACTACGTTGATTCGGCGGGCAATGTGGTCGTGCGCGATGTCGATGTCACTAAGGACCCAAAACCGCCAGGCACCACGTTCAAGGGCACGCCGATGCCGTACTTTATGCGCGTTGTGCGGGGGATCGGCCTGCACGCCGGGTATTTGCCCGGTTATCCGGCTTCCCACGGTTGCATCCGAATGCCTGAATTCATGGCCGAAAACTTTTTCAAATCGGTCTCAGTAGGGACGCCAGTCACAATAACGAATTAGATTCCTTCGGGGGCATCAGTATCTGGGCTTGCAGAAAATTGGCGGCGGCGGCATTCTCATGATTCTGCCGGTGGACATATGATCATCATCACGCAACCGAACGCCACTGAGGAGCAGATCGCGCGGGTCGTCACGCGCGTGCGCGAGTTCGGACTCGATGCCCAGATCAGCCGCGGCGCCTCGCGTGTGATCATAGGCGTGATCGGGCCGGAGGCGCTTCTTCGCGAAAAGCCGATTGCAGCCATGGCCGGCGTGGAAGCGATTGTGCCGGTGTCGAAGGCGTACAAGCTTGCCGCGCGCGATTCCCGCGGAGCCTCATCGGTATCAGTTGGTGGCGTCCCAGTTGGCGGAGAAGAAGATGTAGTTCTCATTTCCGGCCCATGCTCGGTCGAGAGCAGAGAGCAGATCGTCTCGATCGCAAGGATCGTAAAAGAGTCTGGCGCGAAAATCTTGCGCGGCGGCGCGTTCAAGCCGCGCACGTCTCCCTACAGTTTTCAGGGATTGCGTGAAGATGGGCTTCGGTTTCTCGCTGAAGCCCGCGCGGAAACGGGCTTGCCTGTGATCACAGAAATCATGGACGCGCGCGACCTTTCCGTTATCGAAAAATACGCGGATTGTCTTCAGGTCGGCACCCGAAACATGCAGAACTTCTCTCTGTTGAAGGAGGTGGGACGCAGCAGGCTGCCTGTTCTGCTCAAGCGCGGTTTCAGCGCCACGATCAACGACTTGATCATGAGCGCGGAATACATCCTCAGCGAAGGCAACATGAACGTGATTCTGTGCGAGCGCGGTATTCGCACGTTCGAAACCGCAGCCCGCTACACCCTTGATCTAAGCGCCGTTCCGCTTCTAAAAGCCAAAACTCATCTGCCGGTCATTGTCGATCCAACCCACGCGATCGGTCTGCGCGAGTTTGTGCCACCGATGTCCCTAGCTGCCCTCGCCGCCGGTGCGGACGCGCTTATGATCGAGGTGCACGATTCCCCTGATCTTGCTAAAAGCGACGGTGATCAAGCGTTATTGCCGGCAATTTTCGACGAACTCGTTCCGCGGCTCCGCGCGGTCGCCGCGGCTATCGGTCGCAACTTGTAGGCCAAAGCCTGACCTGTTCAGCTAGGCCGAAGGGGCTGATATCCACATGCTGACGCTGATTGGAGGAAAGCAACGGACTCTTCGAGAGTACGAGACGCTGCTTAAGCAGGCCGGCTTTCAGTTTCAGCGGGAGATCGACACAGGGGCGGGTATTTCGGTCATAGAGGCACTGGCAAAAGAATCCTAACGAGAGGCTTCAGCGTTTATCCCTTCATCCATGACCGACAACAAACGTTTCCGTGTCTTTGCCACCTCTCGCATTGGCGATCCGGCCGAGAAGCGTCTGCGCGAGCGCGGGTATGAGCTGGAGATCTTCCAGGGCCCCGAGCCACCTCCGAAAAAGCTCATCGTCGAGAAAGTGAAAAACGGCATCGATGGCTTGATCACCACGCTCCGCGATCCGATCGATGCCGAGGTGTTCGAAGCGGGCAAGGACACGCTCAAGGTCGTGGCGCAGATCGCGGTCGGCTTCGATAACATCAACCGCGCGGACGCCAACAAATACAAGATTCCATTCACGAACACCGCTGACGTGCTCACCGAAGCGACAGCCGAATTCGCGTTTTTCATGATGGGAATGCTCGCGCGCAAGATGTGGCAGAGCGAGCGCCTGGTGCGCGAGCAGAAATGGCCGTCATGGCACCCGTTCCTGCCATTTCTTGGTGACGAGGTCACAGGCAAGACCATCGCCATCATCGGCACCGGACGCATCGGGCTGGCGATGATCAAGAAGTGTTCGGGGTTCGACATGAACATCCTTTGCTACGATCCGGCGTATCACAACGACAATTACATCGCCTCCATCCAGGAGTTGATGGATCTACGCCACGCGCGCGGCATTCAGAAAGAGAAAACGTGGATCAAATACGTGGAGTTCGAGGAAGCGCTCAGCGACGCCGACTACGTAAGCATTCATGTGCCGCTGTTGCGCGAAGGTGAAACCGATAAGCCCACCTACCACCTCATCAACGAGAAGACGCTGAAGCTGATGAAGCCGACGGCGTACCTGGTGAATTCCTCACGCGGCCCGGTCGTGGACGAGAAAGCCCTCGCTAAAGCGCTGAAAGACAAAGTCATCGCCGGGGCGGCGCTCGACGTTTTTGAAAAAGAGCCGCTGCCACCGGATTCGTCGTTGCTCGATCCCGAGATTGCCGACCGCACACGGCTATTCCATCACTTCGCCAGCGGCGCACAAATCACGCGTCTCTCAATCGATCCCGACAAAGGTATGGCAGGCCGCTGCGTCCAGGGTTTGATCGACGTGCTCGAAGGAAATCACGGCGGCGACCCGACGAAAATGCCATACATAGTGAATAAGGAAGCGTTCGAGAAGTAGCCGGGAAGCTACCGTTCACACATTAAAAGGAAAAGGATGGGAGACGGGAGCCGAGAGGTTGGTAGCTAGAAGGGTAGCTTGATGCCGCAGGCGCGAATCGCGCACCAGCCGCGCCAAGCCTCAAAGGCACTGAATAACCCAATTAGAATAAAGATTGCCGCGAGCAATGCTGCCTGTGGGATTAGGCAACCACCGGCAAGAAGGAAAACTGCCGCAATCCCGCCGCGGGCGGCACGGCCTTTGTTGTCGATGTTCGGCTTCATTCGAAAATATACGTGTGCAGTCGCCGTTAGCTTCGTCGGCGAAAGCAAACGTTAGTCGCTTTCATGCCTTCCCACTGTGCTCAAGTCTGCCCTTTCATCCATGGTTCGGCGGGCTTGGGCCCGTGGTGGGCCATGAACTTCACCAACCAATGAGGAATCAAACCGCCATGTCCAATGAGCAGCCATGTCCACCACGTCCACGCCGCCATAGAGCGGTATAATCGTCGCTGCCAGACCGCTCACTGGCCGCAGGAGGAGATCGCAAGTCCCTCTTCGGAGGGAAGTCTGCGAAGAACAAAACTGTGTCAGCGACCGCGGCCACAACTGCCGGTCGTGGCTGGTGGCATTCCCTCAGCGACGATTTGCTTGGAAGCGCCGTCCCCCCTCTCGAGGCGAACCTCGTAATCGTTTATCCAACGCGCGGTAAATGCGTAGGTCCTGCCGGGTTTTGCGTTAACGATTGTATGCGTACAGTACTCTAGTTCCGGGGTTACCGACAACACATGCCGCCCAGGGGGCAACACCGCCTCGTAACTCCGAAGATACCCCAAATTCGCAACATAGACACCGTCGACGAACAAGTTGAGGTAGTTGAAGGTCCCAAAATTGGCTACCCTGGCCACAATCAAACGAGCGTCATCCTCAGAACGGGCCGAGGCAGAGTTCGATCTAGCCTCTCCCGCCTGAAGGGGTGTGCTTGCAGCAAAGCTGCATGCGATTGCAATCATGATTAGTTTAAGTGAAACGTAATTTAATATTTTCATAATCTACCTTCGGCCGGAACTCCATGGCGGCAAGTCCGCACTCGTGGGATTTTCCGATGCCGCTGAAGGACGGACAGCAAAGAGGCCCTAAGGGAGGAGCTGGCCGTCTGGCTGCTTACTGCGGGCCCCAATGAAGCCCTTCCTTGGCCTCTCCGGCTGCGTCTGGCCCGGTCCGAATATTGACGGAGCGGCCTGCCAGCCAGAACGCTTTCGGGATGTGCGTGCTTCATTCGTTAGGCGTTTGGCGCGGTTTGGTATTTCGGGTACGCAAAATTATACGGAAACCGTGGGACTCCACAAATTTCCCGTAACACGTTCACTATATTCAGCTTCAAGAGGTTGGAGTTCTGTTCAGTAAGTCTGAACTCCCAGGTCTTGATGAATTTATTGTCAGGATGAATCGTAGCGAGCTCAAGTTGTAAGGAGCAGTGCCCCGGATGCCAATAGAACATGTCATGCAAGGCTGCGTATGTATTTACGTGTTCGGCAGCCTTCGTAAATTCTTCGTACGCGTCGACTCTAAATTTCATTAAATCCACATCGGTATCGGTACCGGTTGCGCTCAGTTTATCATTCAAAAACTGATTCCATTGCTCCATCAACTTGGTAGCGAAAGGTTGGGCTTAATCGATGATGCCACGATCCCAAAAAAGAATGTTGAAATGATGAGGAGAAGCTGAAGGAATTACAAACGTCGAACAGAGTTGAAATGATGGATCGGGGCCAGTAGCCACGAACTTTGGGGATCGAAAAAGCCCCAAGAAAAGTCATGCTCGGCCTTGTCTTTGAGACGCACCACTTTGAGCGTCATATTGCGCACTACGGCGTCACCATGGATCGCGTTCAAAGTGCCGAATAGACCTACAGTCGGTCCAAACGTTGACAGGCCAATTTCTATCGTTCCTGTCTCATAGATTTCGACACGTTTCCGTCTAAAACATTTTTTGAAAAGGCCAATTACCCAAGGCTGCGCGAGGGCGATTGCCGCAATGATCAGGGAACCCCAACCTTTCAGAAATTCATTCATCGCTCTTCGTCAGTTACTGACATAAAGGTGAACTACCGGGAAGGGATAAACTCACCATTCTTTGAACTCGCCCGCCTGCTCGTGCGTTTCGATCATGTTGCCAGCTTCATCGTAAACGCGAATCACAGCGCAATGTGAACGGGTGTAAAACTTGGCGTAGCCGATTGCATTCGCGATCGCGTTTGGCTGACCGTACCGCAGCCGACCGAATGGCAGCACATCGGAAATTAGATCGACGCCGCGATGATCTTTACGCAGTCTGATGTCGTAAACGTGCATTGATTGCATCGTCTTGGTTAGACTTTCACTTCGGCAACGCCTTATACATCTCTATAAGCTACTTATTAGATTTCCGGTGCGCTTCTAGGTCCTTGCCATCAAATTCTGCAACGATCTTTGCGCAAAGTTCAGGCAGCCGTTCCGGCTGCGCTGTGTAGACGAGGTGATTTACCAACGTGCCTTCCTTGCTGAGGTTTTCTTCGAGGAATTTTCTTTGTGCCTCCGGCAGTTGCGTGGCGAACGCCAAGACCAAAGCGCGGTCGTCAAGTGACGTAACGACCACCGACAATGTATATCCCAGTTCCTGCCCAGCTCCGCTGCGGTCGCGGAGAGCGACGACGTCCAGCTGCAACACCGGCGTCGAGTCGTCGATCTCTACATCGTTGATCTTACGAAGCTCTCTACTGAAGTAGCTCCGGAGACGGTGGTCCAGACCGTCGCTCGCGCTAATGGTTAGTTGCACATGGATTTTGGGAGTTGGAGCCGACTGTTGGCCGTGCACGGAACGAGCGAGTATGACCAGCAATACGAGACAGAGTGAGGTGTAGCGCATAGTGTGCGAATAAAGATACTGGCCGGATCATTTGCCGTCTGGCAATCAAAAACGATTCTAGCGCGATCCTGTGTTCAGCGGGGAAGCGATTAGAAAACAGCAGCGTTGAGGAAAAATTAGAGGCCCGGGCTGTCGGCGCTCTTGTCAGCGCCTTTTGACCTCTACCGCAGATGCGGACAGATGCGGATAGGTACTTGAATTCTCCGAGGGAAGAACGAGGGAAAATCGGGGTGGCCAAGGAGGACTCGTTAGACGGCAGATCACGTTAATTACCGACGCGACCTTCCCAATGCCCGTCTCGACGATCACTTCGCTGAGGACCTTGTCGGAGGCAATGCTCTTGATTGTTCCCCGGAGTTGGTTCCGGATGCTTTGTTCCACTAGCTCTGAAGATAGCGCAAGTCCTCGCGACTCCAACATGACCTAGTTCCTTCCCGAAATCAGCCGTGATACGGCGGCTTCGACGTGGATTTGCGTGGTATCGAGAATGCAGACGCCGAATACGGTCTCGTCGCGCAGAATCAGGGACAGCTCTGTTCCGCCCAAAATCGCTCCATCGATTTGCGCGCGGTCTTTCAGGCTCTTGATAATGTTCATCAAACGATCGCGCGTTTCCGGAAGAATGATTCCCGGCACTAGCTCATCCATGTACCTGCCGTGAATGTAGGTCTGCTCTTCTTCGTTGGGCAAAATCACTTCGATTTCCCGGGCTGCCAATGCATCCGGATAAAAGGATGCTTGCATGGTGAACCGCGTCCCCAATAATCCGAGACGCTTTAGACCTCCTGCTTTCGCGGCTTCGGCGGTCGCTTCAACGATACTGATGAGGGGAATACGGGCTTGCCGGGCGATCGCATCAAAAACAAGGTGAGGCGTGTTCGCTGCCACCAGGGCGAAAGCCGCGCCGGCGCGCGCTAGCGTTTCCACTTCTTCGCTCAGAAACGCGGCGAGCTCTTCCAGTTTGCTGGCCGTCAGCATCTCCAGCGGCTTCTTCATGTCGAGGCTGTTTATGATGATGTATGGCGCGCTGCCATCAGGATTACGTCGCCGATACAAATCGAGGATCCGGCGGTAATATTCGACGGTCGTTTCGGGGCCGATTCCGCCAATGATTCCGATCCTGTTCATTTACTTCCTCGCCCAAGTTGCAACCAGAGGGCGGCATTCGCGAGGGGGAATGTAACGTTTTTTAGCGGCCTCGAGCTTGCTCACCAAGAATCTTGACGCCGATCCGGATGAAAGTAATCGGATTAGAACCGTGAAGATCCACGCCCTTCGGATTCTGCTCTCAATAGCTATTGCGTGCGGCCTGCTCGACGCGCAACAGACGCGCGCAGTGCAGGACCAGCCAAATCCGCGTTCGTTTTCGGGGGCGCCGGTTATCTGCACCGCTGGTCGATGAATCATCAACATGAATTCACGCCTGAAGGCCGGGAAGACCTCGAGATGTGGTCGGACATGATCACGATGAATGTTTATCCGGACGCTCATGATGGTGACGCGCTGGCAGCAAAGGCGAATGCCGTTCTGGAGAATTACAAAAGTCACAAAGGCATGGTCCTTAAGACTGATTGCGTTCCTCGAACACCGGAGCGGCCGGCGGAGCATTTCATCGCCGTGGTTTTTGGCCGGCCAAATTTTATTGAAGTGGCATTTGCTCGCTTCAAAATAGTGGACGGCCTTGGATGTTCGATCGTCTATTCACATCGCATTTACGGCGAGAAAATTGGCGACCAAATGAGCGCCTGGCTAAAGGACAAGGGTGCAGAAAAGGAAAAGGCGTTGATGGAATGGAACGACATTCCTTCTCCAGCTTCACTCGGCCGTGACCGGCCTCGAAAAGGAGGTCTCCCGAGCGGCGCGAACGCTTCACCTTCGAAGCGGTAACCAAGAGCGACAAGAAGCCTCGAAGTAAGGCGTGAATCAGAGGTTGGCGATCAGAGGT
>JBKOWV010000079.1:0-3662 GCA_046724585.1 Verrucomicrobiota bacterium | reverse complement strand
GAATCGTTCGTTCGTTTTTGAAGTCGTATTTTTCATGGTGCGCTTTCTCTTCCTCTAATGCGCACTAGAAACGGACGAAAAGGCCGCTGCTCACATCAGGAACAGCGGCCTTCGCCCGGAGATTTTGTTCGGAAGTTTACTTACTCCAGCGCATCGGCTGAGAAATCGGTTCCCAGCCAAGCCACCTTGGCTATCTCCTACCCGGTTGGCAGACCGCCGCTTTCGCGACAGCCATTCCTAATGCCGGCGCACAATTCCGTGGGTACAGCCCGCGGAACTTCTTGGGCTAATCAAACAACCGACAACTGATCAGCGCTGCCGAAAGAAACATCGAATCTTACTAAAGGCTTGCAATAATTTCATCGTATCGCATAAATTCGCGGCTATGTTTACTCGCTCAGTTTTCCTCCGTCTTGTCGTGTCAGATGCAATTCTTCTCGCTGGAAGCGTGGCGCTTCATGCCGCCGAGGTCCAGGTGAATGTGAAAGGCATGGATGGCAAAAGCGTTAACGGCGCCGAAGTGCGCATCGAAGGGGGAGGGACCGGGGCAGCGCTCAGCGGCAAGACGGATCAAAAAGGACGTTACGTCTTCAAAAATCTCGGGGATGGACACTACAGAGTGACCGTATTGGTTAACAAGGCTCCAACCTCGCTCGACGACGTGGCAGTACGATCCACTGTACCGATGCGCGTCGAATTTAACCTTAAAGCAATAGCGGCTGGAAAAAAGCCAAGACTATCGGCATGGGGGAAGGAACGCGGCGGTTCCTATAGCGGCCGCTGGTTTGAGCTGGACGCGAGCGGTCGACTACCCGTCGGGTTCGAACCGGCACAAGCCACAGGGAAATCACAATCAGAAGAATGACCGGTGAAGCCTCTGCCGCTCATGGCGGCGTCGGGAACTAACATTAGATCGTGGACTTTTGCTCGTCCGCGGTTGGGAACAATGCTTTCACCGATTCGCGTGAAAGGACGATAATCGTGAATACGCCGAGAATTGTTCCGAAGTCGCACTATTAGCCTGCGCTGGCTAAAATTTGTGTGCGATGTTCGATGTCGAAAAAATCGAGACACGAAAATTTTGGAAAAAAGCAGGCCCGGTGCAGTTCGCCATTGTGCTCGGTCTTGTCGGCGGTGCGACCCTGCTGTCGTCCTTGCCGGCCCGGATTTGATTTTATGCACTAATGGCGCGGGTCACTGATTCCAGTTCCACAAACGCCGTCAGTTTTTCATCCGCGTGCACAACTAAACGCTTTCCGTCATCGCGGTGCGCATCAGCAACGAACATTGTTCGCCCATTTGAATCGACAGTTGCAACACAGCCCCAACTTCAACCGGCTTTGCTGAGATTGTCAGCGATGATTTCCCAATACTTCACGCGCTGCCATATCGCCGATTCCAGTTTAATAAACGCGGTCAACTTTTCATTCGCGCGCGCAACAATTGTGGACGAGCAATTGAATTGCGAGGCGATGCGAGTGAGAATCACAAAATGAAAACGCGTTGCTTTGATCACATCGATTTGCGGGTGAAAGACATGGGAGTAGCGAGAAAGTTCTACGGAAAATTTTTGCCGGAGCTCGGCTTCGTTCACGAAAGTCCGGGCGACGATTTTCATACGTTCTATGCTGCAGGTGGCGATCGGCCGTTGGAATTTTTCGCTTTCGATGAGGACAAAAACCATCGTCCCAACGGCACGCGGATCGCGTTTTGGGCGGACACGCGCGAAGAAGTGGATCGGATTGCGAAACTCGTGCGCGACGCTGGCGGCAAAAACCTTGAGGGGCCGGAAGTTTGCGAGGGCTACAGCCCGGGTTACTACGCCTTCTTTTTCGAAGACCCCGATGGCAACAAACTCGAAATTTGCTGCCGCGAGAACCCGGTCATCGCCGAAGTAGCAGTCGGCCCTTAACCTAAATATCTTGCCAGCGATTTCTTCGCCTCTCCCTGCGATAGAGAGGGCAGGGTGAGGGTTTTTGCATACGAAATGGGGATGGCCCTGAAGAAAATCCCCTCACCTTAATCCTCTCCCGTTTACGAAAACGCTTTCCATCGTCGCGATGTGCGTCTGCAATCCAGATCGTTCGCCCGTTGGAATCAATCGCCGCAAGCAGCCCCCAACTCCAACCGGCTTTGCTGAGGTTGTCAGCGATGATTTCCCAGTACTTTTTTCCAGACATTTTTCCGAAATTAAACCGTTGTACGGTTGCTCATCAACACAGCGGCTGAGGGACTCCGGGCAGTTTTAACGGGCGCGCGCGCGTTGTGTCGGGTTCGTCACCGTATGAGCCATTCAACTCCCCCAAAAGGTTTGCAGTAATTCATCTTATCGCGTAAGTTCGCAGCCTGTGGTTACTCGCTCAGCTCTCCTCCGTTCTGCCCTGTCCGGTGCATTTCTTCTCGCTGGAGGTTGGGCGCTCGCACAAACTGGCACAAATATTATTAGCGGCTCAGGCAGCTCCACTACTCGAGCGCCCCAACGCCAGCTTCAGTCCGGCAGTGTCCAAGTGGATGTGAAAGGCCTGGATGGAAAACCTGTCAATGGCGCCGAAGTGCGCATCGAAACAGCAAAAGCGGGGGCGCTCAGCGTCAAGACGGACCAAAAAGGACGTTACGTTTTCAAAAATCTCGCCGCTGGACTTTACAAAGTGACCGTGTTGGTCAACAACGTTCCTACGTCGCTTGGCAATGTGCGAGCGCGGTCCCAAGGCCCTGTACGTCTCGAGTTTAATCTTAAAGCAATTGCGGCTGGGAAAAAGCCAAAGCAATGGGCTTGGGTAAGGGAGACGGGGAGTCATTTCGGCGGCAGCTGGGTTGACGTGGACGAGAGCGGTCGGGTAGCCGCCGGTCTCGACGGACGCGGCAGAGACGCATCGTTAAAGACCGAGCCGAGCCAGCGCGAGCCGCCAATTGGGCGCTAAGTTTAGAGAGTAAGGCTCAGTTCATGTTGGCTTGGATTTCCGGCTGAAGGCGTGGCTAAGCAAAGGAATTGCCACGATGTGCGTCGGCAATCCAGATCGTTCGTCCGTTGGAATCAATCGCTGAGACGCAGCCCCAGCTCCATCCGGCTTTGCTGAGGGGATACGCCTGTTGATCGCATCACTAGCAAGGCCGACTCCTAGAACACCCCGAGAACTTTGAGGACGATCACGATAACGACAATTACTCCGATTATGTAGAAGATGCTTGTGTTCATGCCTGCGATTGATACCAGCCTGGGCGTGCGGTGGCGAGCATTAATCCAAACTTGAGCGGCAACGCAATCGGCTACGCGAAGTTTCGCAGCCGGTCACATGATGCCGTGATTCGTGTTTACGATGAAGCGGGCGACGTGATTGAAACGCACAAGCACGCGGGCAGTTCGAACCATCCTCCTTTTACAGCGATTTAAGGTACTCGATCAAGTCGTTCTTTTCAGGGTCCGTCAGGCCGAGATTCGAGAAGGTGTTGTAGTGGTTAACCACATCTATCAGCCTCTGAAAACGCCCATCATGGTAGAATCTTCCTTTGTTGGCAGGATCCATAAAACGCCCGTCTTCACGAACGAAGATTCCCGAGAGATTCATCGTCTTGTAGACACCATCAGGGGCCCGATCGGCTTGGAAGCTATCGATTCCAATTTCCTCGGGGCGATGCAAATTCCAGCCGGGTTCTGTCCACAG